>JACQPK010000141.1 GCA_016207565.1 Elusimicrobiota bacterium | reverse complement strand
CGTCCACCATCCCTTCGATCGCGTGATGCGCCCGGACGTGCTCGCGCGCGGCGCGCGCCCTGGCCCTCGCCGCCGCTGGCTCAAGGAGCGCATCGTCGATGGCGCGCGCGAGCGCGCGGGGATCGTCCGGGACCACGAGCGTGCCAAGCCCCGGCCCGGCGATGAGCTCGCGATTCCCGCCGATGTCGGTCGCCACGACCGGCACCCCCGACGCCATCGCCTCGAGGCCGGCATTCGCGATCCCTTCCGAGCGGGATGGGAGCACGAGGACGTCGGCGGCCCGTACGTAGCGGCCGGGCTCGTGGGTCGGCCCGACGAACCGTATCGACCGCGAACGGGGTCCGATCCGCGCCGCCAAGCTCACGAGCTCCGCTTGGGAGGGCCCGTCGCCGACGACGAGGAGCTCGGTCCGTTCCGCGGCGGACAGGCCCCAGGCGCGGATGAGCGTCGCAACACCCTTCTCCTCGTCGAGCCGTCCCAGATAGAGGACGAGCCCTCCGGGCACGCCGAGCTCGGCGCGCAGTCCTGAGCGCTCGGCGTCCGTGACCTCAGGGGCGGCCTCGACGCCGCTCGCGATGCGCACGACGCGAGCGGGACCGACCAGACGCAGTTCTTCCACCATGTCCGCGTTGAGCGCGACGAGCGTGCTCGACCGGGCAACGATCGCGAGTGCGGCCCGGCCGAGCGGCAGGCGCCGCATCAGCTGGACCGCACCGTACGGCCCGCTCGAGCTGTTGCGCACGACCACTGGTCGGCCGAGCGCCCGCGCGATCAAGGCCGTCGTCGCCGCTGGAAAGAGCGCCTGCTGCACCTGGACGACGTCGGCCCATCGGGCCCATGGGATCGACGCGAGCGCAGCGGCGGCGAGGAACGTGACCGTGCGGCGCAATCGGCCTCCGGTCCCACGTGGCACGCGGATGATCTCGACCCCATGCAGACGCTCGCGGGCGGGGCTCGATGCAGGTATCCGCGAGGTAACGACGCGCACCGAGTGCCCCCGCTCCACCAGGGCTCGCGCGAGAAGGTGGGACTGCCGCTCCACCCCGCCGATCGAAGGCGGATACAGGTAGGACACGAGCAGGACCCTGAATGCCATACGACGAGGCCGGCTATCGCTGTTCGTCGTGAGCTCGTGGTTCGCCCTCGCCGTGCTTGTCAGACGCCTCCATGAGCGCCAGCCGCTGGGCCAGTCGGTTCAGGCGCCGCGTCAAACGCGTCAGCTCCACGGAGAAGTGGATCGCGACGAGCGTGAGGAAGAGGATGCTGAGGACGAAGACGGGGGCGGTGAGCGTGAGCGCGTCGAGCGCCCGCGCGACCGAGCGCAGCCCTTCCTCCCAGATCGCGAACACGAGGATGAGGATCGTGAACGCGAACCAGAGCCCGGCGTAGTCCTCGCGAAGCCGGCGGTCGTAGATGAGCTTCATCACCAGCGCGAGCAGGACGACCGCGCCGAGGATCGCCAGCGCCTGCTGATTCGCGGTGAGCGATGCGGGCTCTCGCACTATGACCGCCGGCCCACCGGCGCCGGCACGCGGGCCGCCCGCCGCAGCGCCCGCCCGAGCCGAGCGCGCGCCGCAGCCATGACGATGGAAAGGCCCATCTTGTACACGTAGTGGAGGATGCGCATCCCGGAGAGCATGGACCGCCCTCCGCTCCGCGCTCGCATCGTCATCGGGACCTCGACGATCCGCAGCCCAGCGCCCCAGAGCGCGATGAGCACGTCGAGGTCAGCGTAGTCGTCCGCCAGGATCTCGGTCGTCAGCAGCTGAAGGGCACCACGGTCGAGCCCGAGGTACCCGCTCATGGCGTCGTGCCAGTGCTGCCCGGTCACCACCGTGGCCAGCAGCGCGATAACGCGGACTCCCAGCCGGCGGACCGACGACATCTCCGTGCCCGTCGGGACGAGGAAGCGGGAGCCGATCACGACGTCGGCCTCGCCGCTCCGTAGCGGTCCGAGCACGGTACCCGCGGCGGCGGGATCGTGCTGACCGTCGCCGTCGAGCAGGACGCAGCGCGCCGCGTCGTGCTCCAGCGCATACAAGTAACCGGTCCGCAGGGCAGCGCCGTAGCCGAGGTTGAACGGATGCGACACGACCGCAGCGCCCGCGCCGATCGCCTCGGCCCGGGTGCCGTCGGCCGAGCCGTCGTCCACCACAACGATCCGCACCGCAGGCTGGGAACGCCGCAACTCACGGACGACCTCGCCGACCCGTCCTTCCTCGTTGAAGGCGACAACGAGCGCGATCTCCGCGGCCACGCGGACATGCTATCGACCGGTGCTCCATCCTTGTCCCCGTGGAGCCCTCAGGTCGGGCGACGATCGTGATCGTCACGTTCCATCACCGAGACGTCGTCGAGCGATGCCTCTCGGCGGTCATCGCGACGGTCGGCGCGGACGAAGAGATCCTCGTCGTCGACAACGCGTCCACGGATGGGACGGCTGATGTTGTCGAGCGCGCCGCCCCGCGGGTGCGCCTCGTACGGTCGGGTTGGAACCTCGGGTACGCCGGCGCGGGGAATCTCGCCGCGCGCATTAGCAGCGGCGACGATCTCGTCTTCCTCAACCCGGACACGGAGCCGCGGCCAGGCTGGCTCGGCGCTCTTCGAGACGCCTTGCGCGCCGTCCCTCGCGCTGCGCTCGTGGGGCCGAAGCTCCTTCGCTCGGCCGACCCCGCGTCCCTCGACGCGCTCGGCGTCGATGTGCACCTCAGCGGGATACCGACTTCCCGCTCGTGGGGAGAGGAAGCCGCGCGCCATGGGGGCGTGGAGGATGTGGCGTCGATCAGCGGTGCCTGTTTCGCTGTCGCACGCCGCGTGTTCGAGGAGCTTGGCGGGCTCGACGAGAGGGCCTGGTACATGGAGGACGTCGCGATCAGCCTGCGCGCCAGGCTGGCGGGATACCGCTGCGTGGCGATCCCTGGATCCGAGGTCCTCCATCTCCATCCGCCCGGCGTGTGGCCGGCGAAGCTCTTCTATATCGAGCGCAGTCGGTGGTGGCTGATCCTGACGACGTTCCGGTGGCGGACCATCTTGGGTCTCGTCCCGGCCCTAGTGCTGTCCGAGGCCGTCGCCTGGGCCTTCGCGGTCTCGAGCGGACCCGCGCACGTCGCGGCCAAGGCACGAGCGTGGCTCGACCTCATTCGGTGGACCTCCGGCATACCAGACGCCCGTCGCCGGACCGCGGAGCTCCGCCTCGTGACGGACCGGGACCTTCTTCGTCTGCATCGGACCCGCCTCGTGTTCCGACAAGTCCGCACGGGACCGATCCGCGCCGTTGGTGAGCCGGTAACAGCGGCGCTCTTCGCCGCGACACGGCTCCTCGCGGAAGCGATGGCGAAATGAACGACGGCCCGCTCGTGAGCGTGGTCATCCCGTGCCACGGGTATGGCCGCTACCTCGGCGAGGCGATAGAGAGCGCGCTCGGCCAGACCTACCGCGACGTCGAGGTGATCGTCGTGGACGATGGCTCGCTCGATGAGACGCCGGAGGTCGCCGCACGGTATCCAGTGCGATACGTCCGCCAGGACCGCTCCGGCGTCTGCGTCGCGTCGAACCGCGGGTTCGCGACGGCCAAGGGCGAGTTGATGATGCGGCTCGATGCGGACGACGTGCTCGCGCCGACGTATGTCGAGGAGACTGCGGCCGCGCTCGCCGCGCACTCGGACGCGCACTATGCCTACACCGATTTCCCGCAGTTCGGCGTGCGGAGCGGCGCGATCGCGGCGAGGCCATTCTCCGCGGAGGCGCTCGCGGAGCGGAACTACGTGCACGCGAGCGCGCTGATGCGGCGGGCATCGTTCGAACGGGCGGGGGGCTACCGCGATCACATGTCTAGGAGCCACTGCGCGGACTGGGATCTCTGGCTCAGCTTCGCCGACCTCGGAATGGCAGGGATCCTCGTGCCGAAGCCCCTCCTCCACTATCGGCAGCATCGCATCGGCCTCGCGCCGAACGACCCGCGGCCCTCGCTGCGGTGGCTCCGGCGCGCCTACCGCATCACCTCACACCTTCAGGACCACCATCCGCGGACCTTCGCCGCCGCGCTGCTGCTGCGCCGCCTCGCGACCCTCCCGTGGCGGCTGGTGACGCGCGAGGTCTCGGTCCGCCACGGTCTCGTTGTGACGTGCTTCTACGGAGTGATGCTGATGCGCACCGCCCTCGGGCTTCGTCGGCCGCACGACGTCACTCCTCAGTGACCCCAGCGGCGGCCTGCCGCCGCTCGGACGCCGGCCGCCGGCGCCAGGCGCGCTCGACAGCCTCGTAGAGGGGCCTCGCTCCGAGGGAGGCAAGCGGGATCAAGAGCAGCTCGGCCGGGAGACGGAACCGCTGGTCGTAGTCGACGAAGGTGATCATGGCCTGCAGGGTGAAGCCGGCGATCCCGAGGACAAGGACCACGACCTCGGCGGTCCGGAGACCGATGGAGCGCAGCCCGTTCAGCGTCGTGGCGTAGAGAGGGACGTACCAGGCGAGGTTCAAGGCGGCGTGGCGATAGGAGAATTCGGGCAGCACGGGCGACCAGAAGGTCCGGAGCTTCCGGAACATCTGCAGGAAGAAGTGCATCGGATCGGCGCTCACCCACTCGATCACGGCCCGTCGATGGTCGCCATCGACCGGTCCGCCGGTCAGGTCGACGCCGTTCGTCGCGCGCCCCTGCTCGGTCCATTCGAGGCCCATGTAGACGGCGGACCAGACGTACCGGACGACCCGGTCTACGTGGGCGGCCCCGGGCAGGCTCCCGGCGGAGACGGTGAAGGCGACGATCACGGACGCGAGCGCGAGCGCGCCTCCCGCGGCCGCTTCGACCATGCGCCGGGGATCGCCACGGAAAGTGATGACGAGGGCCACCACGATCGCGAACGCGAAGGCGAGGGCCGTCGACCTCGCCGCGAGCGCGACGAGCAGCGCGATGCCGGCGACGAAACCGTCGAGGATCGGCCGGGACGAGCGGATCAGCGCCATGGCCCGGTCGACCGCGAAAGCGACCGCGAGGAGGAAGAGCGTTTCCGACAGCACGTAGTCGCCCCAGAAGAGGAACGAGGGATCGACCGCCGCGATCACGCCCGCGATCGCCGACGGCACGAGCGAGCGTCCGACCCGGTCCGTGATGCGGACGACCAGCACGGCCGTCAGCGCCCCGGCAAGCACCTGCAACGCCATGGCCGCAGCGATGGAATCGAGGTGGAGGACGGACGCCGCGACGGCGATGGACAGCGGATAGAGCGGCGCGCTCACCAGGTCGATGTGCGCCACCGCCGATGGCCCGACATCGAGGAGGCGCTCGGCCGTGCCCAGGTAGTAGTACGAATCTGCCCCGAGGCGCACGCCGAAGATCGCGAGCGAGGCGAGGCGCGCCGTTGCCGCAACGGTCGCGATGGCAATGGCGATCGCGAGCAAGGGCCGATCCGCCACGCGCGCGATCGCCGCTCGCCATCGAGCGCTCATGGTCATCAGTCTGGCTCGCTGACAGGACGGACGCTACGATCCACCCGATGCGCCTCCTCGTGACAGGAGGAGCCGGATTCATCGGCTCTCACTTCATCCGCCATCGCCTGGACGGTCATCCGGACGATACGGTCGTCAACTACGACCTCCTGACGTACGCGGGAGATCTCGCGTCGCTCGCGGATGTCGAGGCACGCCACGCCGCGCGGTACACGTTCATCCGGGGTGACATCGCCGACGAGCAGCGCGTGGCCGAGACGCTCCGCGCCTACAGGCCGGACCTGATCGTGAATTTCGCCGCGGAGTCGCACAACAGCCGAGCGGTCAAGCAGCCCTCGCTCTTCGTACGCACGAACGTAGTGGGCACCCAGGTCCTGCTCGACGGCGCGCGCACCTCCGGCGTCGAGCGGTTCCATCACATCTCGACGTGCGAGGTGTACGGGGACCTCGACCTCGAAAGCCCCGATGCGTTCACCGAGACGTCGCCGTATCGGCCGAGGACCCCGTACAACGCGTCGAAGGCCGCCGCGGACATGCTCGTGCGCGCGTACCACCAGACGTTCGGCCTGGCGACGACGATCACGAACTGCTCGAACAACTACGGCCCCTGGCAGCACCCTGAGAAGGTCATTCCGCTCTTCGTCACGAACGCCATCGAGGGCGCCCCGCTGCCTCTCTACCGCAGCAGC
Source organism: Elusimicrobiota bacterium (assembly GCA_016207565.1). GTDB lineage: Bacteria > Elusimicrobiota > Elusimicrobia > UBA1565 > JACRDR01 > JACRDR01. The sequence goes on along the minus strand of JACQPK010000141.1, from coordinate 13,052 downwards.
GCGAACCGGCGAGAGTGGCTGCACGTGATCGATCATTGCCGGGCGATCGACCGCGTCCTCGCGGACGGTCGCATCGGAGAGACGTACAACGTGGGCAGTGGCGACGAGCGCAGCATCGAGGAGATCGCTGACGCGGTCCTCGGCGTCCTCGGGCTCCCGGCGTCGCTGCGCTCGTACGTGGAGGACCGGCCCGGCCACGACCGGCGGTACCTGCTCGACCATACGAAGATCTCGCGGGAGCTCGGCTGGCAGCCGGAGATCCCCTTCGAGCGCGGGCTCGCGGAGACCGTCGAGTGGTACCGACAGCATCGCGACTGGTGGATCGCCAAGAAGCGCCGCGCCACCTCGGAGCTCGACGAGACCGCGTGGGCGCGTCGATGAGAGGCATCGTCCTCGCCGGAGGGTCCGGGAGCCGGCTCTATCCCCTCACGCGGATCACGAACAAGCACCTGCTGCCGGTGTACGACCGGCCGATGGTGTACTTCGCCATCGAGGCGCTCGTCTCCGCGGGGATCGACCGCATCCTGGTGGTGACGGGCGGGAATCACGCCGGGGAGTTCCTTCCCTTGCTCGGCAACGGCTCCCAGTTCGGGCTCAAGCACCTCGACTACACCTTCCAGGAGCGTCCCGGCGGGATCGCGGAGGCCCTCGGTCTCGCGGAGCACTTCGCGGGGAGCCAGCCCGTGTGCGTCATGCTCGCGGACAACATCTACGAGACGTCGATCGCCAGCGCGGTCCGGCGGTTCGGCACCCAGGGCGACGGCGCCCGCGTGCTGCTTGCCCGCGTGAGCGAGCCGCAGCACTACGGCGTCCCCGTGATGGAGGGAGATCGGATCGTGCGCATCGACGAGAAACCCGCCAGCCCGGCCTCCGCGTACGCGGTGACCGGCTGCTACATGTACGACAACGGCGTGTTCGAGATCGTACGCACGCTCGTCCCGTCCGGACGCGGGGAGCTCGAGATCACCGACGTGAACAACGCGTACGTGCGGCGTGGCAAGCTCTGTCACGAGGTGATCGATGGGTTCTGGGCCGACTGCGGGGAATCCTTCGGATCGTATCTGCGTGCGGCGAACCTGGTCGCGTCCAACGGCGCGAACAGACCGGCGGCGGACCGATGATCGACGGGGTCCGCACGAGAGAGCTGAAGAAGAACGTGGACGACCGCGGCTACCTCATGGAGGTGCTGCGGAAGGACTGGTCCGACGTGTTCCGGCAGTTCGGCCAGGCGTACGTGTCGCTCAACTACCCCGGCGTCATCCGCGCATGGCACTGGCACGAGCGGCAGTGGGATCTGTTCGTCTGCCTCTGGGGGATGATCAAGGTCCCGCTCTACGACGGGCGCGTGAGCTCACCGACGCGAGGGGAGATCGCGGAGTTCGTAATCGGCGATCACCGGCCGCTCGCGATCTTGATCCCGCCCGGCGTGTACCACGGCTACCAGACGCTCGGGACCGTGCCCTCGCTGCTGCTGAACTTCCCGACGGAGCTGTACGACGGCACCGACGAGCGGCGCGTACCGCACGACGACCCGTCCGTCCCGTACCACTGGGAGATGGCCGTTCGCTAGAGGGCGTCAGCGGCAGCGGAGAGCGCTCGCCGCGTCGCACGCGATCGCCGCGACACGGTCCGCGACGACCGCGTTCGCTTCGTCGTAGAGGTGCACGGCGTCCCAGAACGCGGCACCCGCGGAGCCGCCGAAGAGGCCGGCGAGGCTCACCGCCGTGGCTCCGTGGAACGCGGCCGGGGCCCCGTCACCGATCTCGCGTTCGACCGCGGCGTAGTAGCGCTCGATCGCGTCGCGCTCCGCCGGCGGGATCCTCGTCCGGGCGTCGTCGGCGAGCGCCCCCGACCGGTAGAGCAGGGTCGGCTGGAGCGCGAAGATGCACTGGATGCCGGCCGAGCGGCAGACGTCGGCCATCGCGCGCCAGTTCCCCAGGAGTTGGCGAGCCGCGTCGTCTGGTAGCGCTTCGAGCGCTCGCGGATCGCTGCGCGAGGCATATGGCGTCTCGTCCCGCGAGAGGAAGCCGGTCACCTGAAGGATGCCCTGGACGGCACCGATGCTCCGGCCGAGCCGGTACAGCAGGTGCGCGAGACGCGCGACGCTCGGACGCTCGATCCCAACGAAGTCGGGGGGCTGGCCGACGCGCCCGTCGTAGTAGAGCGGGTCCCAGATGTCGTTGAACCCGTCGTACACCACGATCACGTCGGGGCGAAGGTCGACCAGCCGGCTCCGCAGGAGGGCGAGCTCCTGCGTGCTGTTCGCTGAGATGATCCCACCGTTCAGCGCCGTCACCGCCGCGCCGTCGAGGCGCCGCGCGAGCGCGCCCGAAAGGAACGCCGGCATCGTGCGCTCATCCGTGAGCCCGTAGAAGACAGCGCTGCCTCCCAGGACGGCGACGCGGATCTCGTTCATCTGCTTCTGGGGTGATGGCCACTCGGGACCTCGGAAGCCGGCGGAGTTCACGCTGATCCGGCCCGTCGCCTGGCCATGCGATTGCACGTCCTTCGGCCGCTCGATCCGGAAGCCGGGACGCGCCACGAACGTCACGTACGGGGCGGGCTCGTGCGGCGGATCGCGCATGCTGTCTGGCGCGGCGGGCCAGGCGTCGACCAGGAGCAGCTCGAACAGGAGCATCCCGATGAGACCGAGCACTGCGAGACCGCGGGGTCCGATCAGCAGGGCGACCTGTGGAGACCACCGCGTAGCGCGTGCTGTCGCGACGGTCGCCGCGACGAAGGACGACCACACGATGCCGAGGAAGCCGGCGGCGGCGGCAAGGACGAGCGGCGGTAGCGGCGAGCTCGCCAAGACCTGGCGGACCGCGACCATCGCGAGGAGATACGTCGCGAGGGCAAGGACTACCCAGGCCATCGATCAGAACAGCGGGTACAGCAGCGGGGCGGCGGGCGTGGCGCTCGCGACCAGCGCGAGCAGCATGATCAGGAGGAGCGCCGCGCCGATGGGCAGCATCCACCAACGGCCCCGATCGCGAACGAGCCCGAAGAGCGCTGCGATGACCGCGAGACGGTCTCTCACGTGACCAGCACGCCGCCCACGTCCGGCGTGCTCGCTCGGGCCTCGAGGCGAGGCTCGCGCTTCGCGTCGCGCCGCAGCAGGAACCGGCCAAGAACGAGCGCATCCATGTCGGTCGAGCTGAAGCACCCGAATGCCTCTTCGGGCGACCGGACGATCGGCTCACCGGCGACATTGAAGGACGTGTTCAGGACGATCGGGACACCGATCCTGTGCTCGAGCGCGCGGAGCAGGCCGTGGTATGTCGGGTGGTCACTGGCCGTCACCGTCTGCAGCCGTGCGGTCCCGTCCAAGTGTGTGACAGCAGGGATCGTCCGGCGGGCTTCGGGCCGGACGCGCGCGACGAACGACATGAATGGGCTCTCCGTCGATCCCTCGAAGTACCGGTGCGCGTCCTCCAGCGGGACGCTCGGTGCGAACGGACGGAAGGGCTCACGATGCTTGATCTTGCGGTTCACGAGCTCCTTCATCGCCGGATCGCACGCGTTCGCGAGGATACTTCGCGACCCCAGTGCACGAGGACCGAACTCCATCCGCCCTTGGAACCAGCCCACCACGGAACCGGAGGCGATGAGATCCGCCACCACGGCGGGCATCTCGTCTCCGAGGCGCTCGTGCGGCAGCGCCATCTGCTGGAGGAACGCGCCGATCTCATGCTCATCGAACGACGGCCCGAGCTGGGCGGTCCGCAGCTCCGCGACGCGAGGCAGTCGTTCGACCGCGTGTGCGACGTACGCGGCGGCCCCGATCGCGCCGCCCGAGTCTCCGGGCCCGGGCGGCACGTAGATCCGCTCGAATGGGCCTTCCGCGAGAAGCCGCGCGTTGGCGAGCACGTTGAGGGCGACGCCTCCGGCCAGACAGAGGTCGCGCGAGCCCGTGGCACGGTGCGCCTCGCGGGCGAGCGCGAGGATGGTCTCCTCGGTGACAAGCTGGATGCTCGCCGCGATGTCGGCCGCGCGCTCGTCAAGGTCCGCGATCTCGTCCGGCGCCACACACGGCCGGCCGAAGAGCTCCTCGAAAGCACGCGTCCACGGCCGGCGCTCGTGCTGATACGAGAGGTACCGCAGGTCGAGACGGAAGCTCCCGTCCTCGAGCGAGCGGATGATGCGCCGGACCTTCTCCGCGTACCGCGGCTTGCCGTAGGCCGCGAGCCCCATGACCTTGTACTCGCCGTCGTTCGGCCGGAAGCCCAAGAAGGACGTGAGGATGCTGTACAGGAGGCCCAGGGAGTGCGGGAACTGGATCTCTTTCAGGATGCCCAGGTCGAGACCCTTGCCATGGCCGATCGTCGTGGTGGCCCACTCGCCGATGGCATCCATCGTGAGAACGGCGGCCTCCTCGAACGGGGACGCGTAGAAGGCGCTCGCGGCGTGCGACATGTGGTGCTCCGCGTATAGGACGGATCCCCTGTAGGCGAGCTCCGATCGGATCAGGCTCGGGATCCACAGCTTCGTCGCCAGCCAGGTTTGCATGGCGGGGACGAACTGGTCGATCGCACCCGGATACCGCTCGGCGGTCATCGAGAGGATCCGATCGAACTTGAGGAGGGGCTTCTCGTAATAGACGACGTGCCGCAGATCGCCCGCCTGGACGCCGCCTTCGCGCAGCACGTACGCCACCGCCTGGCGGGGGAACGACGCGTCGTGCTTCAAGCGTGTGAAGCGCTCCTCCTCCGCGGCGGCGACGACGCGGCCATCCGACACCAGCGCCGCTGCCGCATCGTGGTAGTGACACGAGATCCCGAGGATGTGCACGGTCAGTACAAGCGCCGCGGATCGATGGCGCGGGAGGCTCGGGTGACCCAGGTGCTCGAGGCACTGCGGTACGGAAGGAAGCTGCGACGCACGGCCCGCGACAGGAGCCAGACGGGCCCGACGAGCGCAAGGTAGCTCAGAGACAGCAGGATCGCGCTCTGGAACGCCGCCACCGACGCAGCGTAGGCACGCCAGGCACGCCACCCGGGGGCGAGTGCGCGACGCAGGTCCATACGCGAACGATGCTAGACGCCGGGTCCTTGGTCCGTCCCACTACGCTCGATCGGTAATTGTGCTACCCGAAGGATGCGAGACGCCGACCCGGTGGGGCACGGTGGTAGCGATCCGTGGTCGACTGGCGACGGTCGAAGAGGTCTTCTTCGACGATCCGGCCGACGCCCGCGGTGCGGACATCGTTCGGTACGTGCAGCGCTCGAGCCCGCTCGCGGGTGCGCGATGCGAGGAGTTCCACACGCTGCTCCTCGATCTTGACCGGAGCATCGATGAGATATGGAAAGGACTGCATCGATGGAACCGGAAGAAAATCCGGCGCGCCGAGCGTGAAGGGCTTGCATACGAGGCGTGGTACCCGGCCGGAGACGCCGTCGTTCGGGAGTTCCTCGCCTTCCACGAACGAGCCACGCGGAAGGAGATGCTCTTCCCGCTCCACCGAGGCCGGCTGCAGCGTCACGCGGAGCTCGGTGCGCTCGACCTCTCAGCGATCGGCGAAGGTGTGGATCGGCTCTCGTGGCACGTGCACTACCGCACCGCAGCCCGGGCTCGCGAACTCTATTCCGTCACGGCGCCCCGAGAGGGCACCACTACCGCCGATCGCTCCCTCATCGGGCGGGCGCATCGGCTGCAGCACTGGCGCGACATCCAGCGACTCCGGGCCGCGGGTCTGCGGACCTATGACTTTGCCGGGCTCTACCTGGGCACATCCGACCGGAAGCTCACGGGGATCGACGACTTCAAGCGGTCCTTCGGGGGCAGGATCGTGAGCGAGTTCAACTGCGTGGAGGTGCGGACGGTGCGCGGCCGGCTCGCCATCGCGATCGAAGCGCTCCTCCGCGCGGTCTGGTCTCGCCAGCGTCGACGTCAGGAGGTCGAGCACACATCCGCCGGGACATGAGGCGCGCCATCGATGAACTCGCGATGCCAGAGCTCGAGGCTCATCAGCCCCCAGATGCGGTGCGCGTGGTCGGCTTCCTCGGTCAGGTGTGCCCGCACCAGACGCTCGACGGCGCCGGGAAGAAAGTGACCGCGCGTCCGCGCCGCGCTGGACAGGAGCACGTCCGTCGTGAACGCCCGGAGCGGCCCGCGCCACCATGCTCCGATCGGCACCCCGAAACCCTGCTTCGCCCGGTCGAGGATCTGCCCCGGCAGAGAGCCGCGCATCGCCTCACGGAGCAGCGACTTCCGCTCGAGGCCTGGCATGCGGACGTCGACGGGCAGGCGGATGACGAACTCGACGAGTTGGCGATCGAGGAGCGGTGACCGGACCTCCAGTGAATTCGCCATTGAGGCGATGTCGGCCTTCACGAGGAGATCGTCCGGGAGATACCTGCTGATGTCGAAGACCTGCGCGGTCGTCAGCCCGTCCAGGCCCTCTCGCGGCGGATGGATGTCCGGCAGCGACGCGTGCAGCTCGGGTTCGAGCATCGACCGGAGTGTGGCGTCGTCGAACAGCTCGATCCAGCTGAGATAGCGATCCCACGATCCGCGTTGCCAGCCCGCGGCGAACCGGCGGAGCCGCAGCACGCTCGCGTTCACGGGAGGCAGCTTCGCCGCCGTCCTGCTGACGGCGCGCCTGATCCCCGGAGGGACGAAGCCGAGCCGGTCCGCGAGACGGACGGCGACGTAGCGCTGATACCCGGCGAAGATCTCGTCGCCGCCGTCACCGTTAAGCGCAACGGTGACGCTCTCGCGGGTCATCCGCGCAAGGTAGTATGTCGGAAGCGCGGAGGAGTCCGCGAACGGCTCGCCGTAGTGCTGGACGAGCCGGCTGATGACTTCGATGTCCTGCGGCTGCACCGTGAGCTGGAGGTGGTCCGTCCCGAACCGGTCGGCGACGAGCCGGGCGTAGCGCGCCTCCGAGAACGCCCGCTCCGCGAAGTCGATGGTGAAGGTCCGCACGCGGCCGCTGAGCTCCGACATGATCGCGACGACGCTGCTCGAGTCGAGCCCGCCCGAGAGGAATGCGCCGAGCGGCACGTCGGACATGAGGCGCTTGGCGACAGCGCTCCGCAAAAGCCGGCGGATCTCTTCCACCGCCTCCGCGCGCGGGATCTCTAGCGTCCCGGGCTCGGGCAGCCGCCAGTACGGGCGCTCCTGCGCCAGACCGTCATGCCAAGTGAGGACGTGCCCCGGGCGGACCTTGCGAACGGCTCGGAAGATGTCGTGCGGGGCCGGCACGTATCCGAGCCGGAGGTAGGTGACCAGCGCCTCCCGATCGAGGGCGGGCCTCTCGTCTGAGGCGTGCAGCAGCGAGCGGTGCTCGGAGGCGAAGGCGAGCCGGTCGCCGTCGACCCGATACAGGAGCGGCTTCTTCCCGAGACGGTCGCGGGCCAGGACCAGGATCCGCCGCCGCGAGTCCCACACGGCGAGGGCGAACATGCCATCGAGGCGCGCGACGAAGTCGTCACCTAGGTCCTCGTAGAGGTGAACGATCACCTCCGTGTCGGAAGCGGTGCGGAAATGGTGGCCCCTCGCGACGAGCTCCGCGCGGAGCTCAAGGAAGTTGTAGATTTCGCCGTTGAAGACGGTCCAGATCGTGCCGTCCTCGTTCGATTGGGGCTGGTCACCGGTGACCAGGTCGATGATCTTCAGGCGGCGGATCCCGAGCGCCGCGCCCTCCAGGACGATCTCGCCTTCCGAGTCGGGGCCCCGGTGCACGAGCATGTCGCGCATCCGCCGCATCCGCGCGGCGTCCGCGGACGGGCCGACGATCCCCGCGATGCCGCACATCGAGGTCAGCTCGCGCCGGCGGTCGCCTGACGCTCGTGGCCAGCCCGCCGGGCAAGGACGATGCCGTACGCGATCATCACCACCGCCAGCCACAGCGCAGGCCAGATGGGCTCGACGTTCTTCGTGAGACCGACCAGGCTGGTACCGAGCACCCGGTCGATCCCGGTCGGGACGAGCGGAACGCCCACGAGGACGTACGCGGGGGCGATCGCACCGCCGAAGATGAGGCGTCTCGGCCCGGCGTCGGCCGCGAGCGCGAGCACGATCCCGGTGATCGCCGGCAGCAGCAGCACGAACGTGTGCGGATGGGCGGCGAGCGACACCACGGGGAGGATCGCGACGAAGATCGAGTACGCGAGCCCGAGGGCGAGCGTCCGATCGAGGGACAGTGAGCGCAGCACCGAATGCGCACTCCAGCTCGCGGCTCCGATGAGGACGACGGCCACCGCGATCGCGACGTAGTGCAGCGTGTATCGGAACCGGAGGAGCTCGTCGTAGGAGAACCGTTCGGTCCCGCTCACTTCACCGCCGAGGATGACACGCCCGAGGGCGCTGCTGAGCCCGGCGAACGTGGTCGTCTCGAACAAGGGAAGCGCGAGGCTGGTGCCGTACGGTCCGAAGGGGACGAGGACCAGGGTGATGGCCTCGAGCGGCGAGAGCCCGATGCCGATCGCGACGACGGCGGTGAGGACCGCGGCCACCGCGACGACCGCGCCCAGCGCGCGCACCTCTCGGCGGACGAGCAGTTGCAGAACGAAGATCACCGGGACGAGCTTCGTCATCCACGCGAGGCTGATGAGGGAACCCTCCGCGATGCGCCGTCCTCGCGACGCGGCGAGCCACGCGAGGCAGACGAGCGTGAGCTCGAGGATCTCGGGGTTCGCGACATCGAGCAGGGCGATCGCGAGGAGGTTCGGGGCCAGCCAGCCCGCTAGTGCCGCGAGGATCAGGAACGGGCGGAGCCGCGCCGCCAACACGGACGCGACGAAGGCGACGACGATGAGCGGGACGTTCGCGAGCGCGAACGCGGTGATCGAGAACACATCCGGCCACCGCGTCCGCAGCCATGATTCGATCAGGAAGATGGGCCCATACACGACCGACCGCGGGTTGGCGAGCTGTATCTCCATCGCCTCGCCGAAGTCGCCGCCGAACGGTCTCGAGCCGGCGTAGCGCAGCACGTCGAGCCAGATGACCCTGGCGCCCCACGCGGCGATGGCCAGGAGGACCACCGCGAGGGCCGGTCGCCATGCCGCTGCCATCGCGCGACCGCCGATGTCCGCCAGCGACTTGGCGCGTGCTTCGTCTGATCGCGGGAGCGGTCTGTCCACGTGCGTGAGCGTATATGGCGAGTGGGCTCCCGTAGCATCCGGCCTGGTGAGGAAGACAACATGGAGCTGAAGCGCTCGGGCGGACGATCTGTCTCCGTCGTGGTGCCGGTGTTCAATGGCGAGCGGTCCCTGGTGGCGCTCGTGGATCGGCTCGTGCCCGTTCTCGACGCGGCGGCGGATCGCTACGAGATCCTCCTCGTGAACGACGGCAGCTCCGATGGGAGCTGGGACCGGATCGGGGAGCTCTCACGACGGCCGGGCGTCATCGGGATCGACCTGATGCGGAACTTCGGCCAGCACAACGCGCTCCTCGCGGGTATCCGCGCGGCGACGATGGATCGGATCGTCACGATGGACGACGACCTCCAGCATCGGCCCGAGGACGTTCCGCTCCTCCTCGACAAACTCGAGCGCGGCGCGGACGTGGTGTACGGGACCCCCGTGTCCGGACAGCGCGGGCTCGCGCGCGACCTGGCATCAGCGGTGACGAAGTGGGTCCTCCGGACAGCGATGGGTGCCCGAGCAGCGTCGGACATCAGCGCGTTCCGCGCGATCCGGCGCGAGGTGCGGGACGCGTTCGCCCAGTACCGGAGCCACGACGTGAACATCGATGTCCTGCTGACCTGGGGAGCGTCGCACTTCGCGTCGGTGCGAGTGCGCCACGACCCTCGCGCAGCCGGGGGATCGACCTATTCGCTGCGCAAGCTCGTCGGGCACGCGGTGAACATGATCACCGGGTTCAGCGCGGTCCCGCTACAGGTCGCGAGCTTCCTCGGCTTCGCTCTCACCGTGTTCGGCATCCTGATCCTCGCGTATGTGCTCGGTCGCTACGTCGTCGAGGGCGGCAGCGTGCCTGGCTTCCCGTTCCTGGCGTCGATCATCGTCATCTTCTCCGGCGCTCAGCTCTTCGCGATCGGGGTCATCGGCACGTACCTCGCCCGGATCCATTTCCGCACGATGGACCGGCCGCCATATGCGATCCGCAGGATCGAACGGTCGGGCGCCTCTGCAGACGACCCGAGGCCCGCGCGCACGATCGCGTAGTGGCTCCCCCAGACGTCGGATTCTCGTGCCCGCGTTGCGGAGCCGAGCTTCGGATCCCGTGGGCGCAGCGGGCGGGGCAGGTGGTCTGCTCGGGCTGTTCGGCGCGTCATCCGTTCGTCGACGGGATCTTGGTGTTAGAAGAGGGCGATGCCGCGGAGGACTACCCACCCTCCGTCTACGAGCTCCTGCGCCGGATCGAGGACCGGCACTTCTGGTTCGATGCTCGGAACCGCGCGATCCGCGCGGCCATGGAGGACGCCGGCGTCCGCCTGAGCGGCGAGGGCATCCTGGACATCGGCTGCGGCACCGGCTTCGTCCTGCGGGCGCTCGAGCGCGCCGGCGCCGTCGTGACCGGGACCGACATGTACCTGGCGGGACTGCGCGAGGCGCGCCGCAGGACGGAGGGCCTGCTCGTGTGCGCCCGTGGAGCTCCCTCTGCGGGCGCCTTCGGGATCGTGCTGCTCGCCGACGTCATCGAGCACGTCGAGGACGATCGGGAATTGCTTCGCGCCGCTCGTGGTGTCCTGGCGCCGGGAGGCCACGTGGTCGTGACGGTCCCCGCGCACGACCTGCTGTGGAGCGACGTCGATGTCGCGTCCGGCCACAAGCGCCGCTACTCGCAGGGATCGCTCGCGAGATGCCTCGCGGACTCTGGGCTGCGACCCGTGCTCCTTCGGTACTTCTCCCACGCGAGCGCTCCGCTCCTGCTGCTCCAGCGCACGATCCGCCGATCGCCGCGGTCGAGGCCGGGGGAGGCCATCCTCGACGGTGCACTCGCGGTCCCGATCGCGCCGATCAACGCGGCGCTCGCCCTGATCGCAAGAGCGGAGCATGCCATCCGGCGGGCTCCCATACCGTTCGGTGGATCGCTCGTGGCCGTCGCCGTGGCCGCCAGCGGACCATCCTGAGCGAGGACGCATCGGGCGCGGGGCTACGATCCCGCCAACATGCCGACCTCGATAGAGGCCCTGCCCTGGGATACCGCGTTTTTCGGCCACCGCGTCGGTCGCCTTCGCGTGGCCGGCGGTGGACCCGCGAGCCGGGACGAGCTTATCCGCTCGGGCTACGACTGCGTCTACGTCGAGATGGGTGTCGAGACGCTGCCTCACCTAGGCGGATGGCTCGCCGTGGGCGCTGAGCCGGTGGACCTCCGGGTCGCGCTCGACTCGCCGTGCCGGGCAACGCCGTCCCAGGAAGGAGACGGGGTCACAGAGCTCACGGGCTGGTCGACGGAGGACGTTGAGGCGGCGGTCCCGCTCGCGGAGGAGCTCTCCCGGTGGAGCCGGTTCGGCCAGGACCCGAGGCTGGCGCCGAAGGCCGGCGCACTGTACCGGCGCTGGCTCGACCACGCGATCGCGGGCAGGCACCGCAGCCTTGTCTGGCGCGACGGTGGCAGAGTGGGCGCGCTGCTGACCTTCGTCACCGAGCCCGACGCGCGCATCGAGCTGCTCGTCGTCGATCGCGGTCGCCGCAGCCGCGGCGTCGGTCCCCGGCTCGCCCGGGCCTTCCTGAACGCCGCGGCAGCGGCGGGCCGGGAGCGCGCGACGGTGCGGACGCAGCTGCGGAACGGCGCGGCGCTCCGTGCGTACGAGCGCGCCGGGTTCGTGATCCGCGAGGTCACGATGATCCTGCACTGGTGGAGGCCATGAGGATCCCCTTCAACCGGCCGTCGATGGCCGGCAACGAGCTGCGCTACGTCACAGAGGCGTTCGGTAACGGGCACGTGTCAGGCGACGGCGAGTTCACGCGCCGTTGCCACGTGCTGCTCGAGGAGCTCTTCGGGGTCGAGAAGGTCCTCCTCACGACCTCATGCACGAGCGCGCTGGACCTGAGCGCACTGCTGCTCGGCGTCGGGCCCGGCGACGAGGTGATACTCCCGTCCTTCACCTTCGTGTCGACCGCGAATGCCTTCGTGCTCCGGGGTGCCCGCCCGGTGTTCGTCGACGTCCGCCCCGACACGCTCAACCTCGACGAGGAGCAGATCGAGCGGAGCCTCAGTCCCCGAACCAAGGTGATCGTGCCGGTCCACTACGCCGGGGTCGCGTGCGAGATGGACCGCATTCGCGAGATCGCCCGCTCCGCAGAGGCCTTCGTCGTCGAGGACAACGCGCACGGCCTGTTCGGCCGGTACAAGGGCAGGGCCCTGGGGACCTTCGGCGCGTTCGCGGCCCAGAGCTTCCACGAGACCAAGAACATCTCGTGCGGCGAGGGCGGAGCGCTCCTAATCAACGACCGAGCCTTCATCGAGCGCGCGGAGATCCTGCGCGAGAAGGGGACCGACCGGAGTCGCTTCTTCCGGGGTCAGGTGGACAAGTACACCTGGGTCGACGTCGGGTCGAGCTATCTGCCGTCGGACCTCCTCGCCGCGGTACTCCTCGCGCAGCTCGAGGCGCGTGAGGCGATCCAGGCTCGGCGACGCGCGATCTGGGAGGCGTACCGGGGGGCGCTCGAGGACTGGGCCGTGACCGTCAGCGCGCGCCTGCCCATCGTGCCCGATCACTGCGACCAGCCGTATCACCTCTTCTACCTGCTCATGCCCGACCGCCGTGCGCGGGACGCCTTCATCGGCCACCTGAAGGCGCGCGGGATCGGCGCGGTCTTCCACTACCTGCCGCTCCACCTCTCCCCGATGGGACAACGGTCGGGAGGTAGGCCCGGCGATTGCCCAGTGACCGAGGACGTGAGCGATCGGCTCGTCCGGCTGCCGCTGTTCAACGACATGACCGCCGGCGAGCTGGAACATGTGATCGCCGAGGTGAAGACCTTCCGCGAAGCCGACTAGTGCTGACCCAACTTGATCTTGGCGACACCGGCGCATACCCTCCGCCCACCAGGGGAGCGGAGGAGGAAAGCCGTGGCCAAAGCCACGCTGCGACGGCTGACCCGCGCCGAACAGAAACTGCTGCGGACCAAGCTCCG
>JACQPK010000017.1 GCA_016207565.1 Elusimicrobiota bacterium | reverse complement strand
GCGAGCGCGAGATCGGGCGGCCGCTCGTGTCGGTTCGGCCGCGCGCGAGTCCCGCGCGCAGCTTCTTCGCGAGCGCCGCGGGCTCCCGCGGCGCCAGCGCGCGCTTGACCCTGTCGGCCTCCGCGAGGGCGCTCTCTCGCGCGCGCGAGTCGAGTTCGTGGCGGTCGGCACGGAGCAACACCTCGCGCTCGAGGCTCAGGAGGCCGTAGAGCAAGTGCTCGGGATGGATGCGGTCCTGCAGGAGCGCCTTGGCCTCGCGCGCCGCGATCCTCCACGCCAGGTCGGCGCCGACGGTGATCTTCATGCCGCGCCCAGGGCCTTCAGCCGCTCGCGGACCTCGTCCATCGCCGCGCGCTGGGTGATCGGGGCCGTCGTCAGGAACTGGCGGTAGGCCTTCGCGGCCTCCTCCGCCTGGCCGAGCCCGTGGTGGGCGATCCCCTTGAGGTAGCGCGCGTGGAAGTTCCTCGGCTCGAGCTCGAGCGCGCGGTCGAACTCCGCCAGCGCGTCGGTCGTCAAGGCCGCGGCGTCGCCGCCCGCGGCGGCCAGCGCCAGGAGCGCCTGCCCTTTCCCGATATTCGCCTTCGCGAGCTTCGGCTTGCGCCGGAGGGCCTCGTCGAAAGCCTCGACCGCCTCCTGGGGGCGCTTGAGCGCCGCCAATGCCTGGCCGCGAGTCACGCACGACTCGCCGTCGGCCGGGTCCTGCTCCGCGGAGGTGGCGGCGGCGCGCTCAGCCTCGTCGTGGCGGCCCAGCTCGAGGAGGCAGCGCGCGAGGTCCCGCCACGCGGCGGGGTTGGAGTCCTCCGCCGCGAGCGCGCGCGCCAAGGGCTCGCGGGCGAGCTCCCATCTGCCTTGGTTCAGGAGGATCGCCGCCTTCTCGAGCCAGTCGCGGATCTGCTGCGGCGTGGGCTTGGCGCCGCCCGACTCGATGCGGCGCAAGTCCTCTTTCGCGCGGTCCAGCGCGACGACGTCCTTGGGCGGGAGACGCCGGAGATACTCGCGCAGGGAGACCGCCGCGTCCTGCATGCGGCCGGCCTTCTCCTCGAGGTCGGCCTTCCGGCGCCAGAACTCGAAGAGCTCCGGAGAGAGCTGGACCGCCTTCGCGAAGAACTGCAGCGCGGAGTCGCGCTCGCCGCGGCTCTCCATCACCATGGCCTGATACCCCCAGGCGGCGCCGAGCTTGGGATCGGCGGTGAAGGCGGCGACGGCGGCGCCCTCGGCCTCATGGAAGCGCGAGAGCTTCACCAAGAGGCCCGCCCGCGTCGCGTGCCAGACGGCCGTCTGCTCGCGCTCGAGCGCCTTGTCCAGCGAGGCGAGCGCCTCCTCGGCCTTCCCCAGAGCGGCCAGCGCGGTCGCGCGGGCCGCCCAGTACTTCGCGGGCTCGCCGTGCCGGGAAAGCGCGGCGTTAAGCGTCGTGAGCGCCTGGGCGTACTCCCCCGCGCGCAGCATGTCACCCGCCTGCACGAACATGGCTTCGGCGCTCTGCTCGGCGACGGAGCCGGCCGGAGGCGCCGCGGACCGACCGGCGAGCGCGGCCTCGAGCCTCCCCTTGGCATGCGCAACCTGCGCGGCGAGATCGGGGCCGGGGTTCAGGGAGAGGAACTCCGCGTAGGCCTTCAGCGCGACGTGCATGTCCTTGAGGTCCTCTTCGGCGACCGCGACGTTGAAGAAGAGGATCGGATTCCCCGGGTCGAGCTCGATCGCGCGCTTGTAGCAGACGAGCGCCTCCGCGGCGTCGCCCTTCCGCCGCCGGAGGATGCCCAGGTTCAGCCACGCGCTGAAGCGGCGCGGGTCGAGCTCGAGAGCCTTGACGTACGCCGAGATGGCCTCGTCCACGCGCCCGACCTGCTCGAGGCTGTGCGCCTTCCCGGCCCACGCCCCGGGGGACCGGGGCTCGACCGCGAGGGCGCGGTCGTACGCCTCGAGGGCCGCCTGCTGGCGCTTGAGGCGCCCGTGCACCATGCCCAGATTGACCCACGCGTCGACGAGATCGGGCCTCGCGGCCGCGGCGCGCTCGAAGGCCTCTCCGGCCTCCTCGAGCCTGCCTTGGTCGAGCAGCACGAGGCCGCGATGGTTCCAGGCCGTGCCGGAGGCCCCCGTGGCGCCGTTCGCCCTCTCGAGCGCGAGCGCCTTGTCCGCGCACGCCAGCGCCTGGTCGAAGCGCCCCAGCCCGCGCAGCGCGAGCGCCTTGTTCGCGAGCACCAGCGTATCCGTCGGATGGGAGTCCAGCGCGCGGTCGAAGCACGCCACGGCGTCGTCGTAGCGCTCGAGGTCGCTTAAGCTGATGCCGCGGTTGTTCCATTCGGTCGCGCCCATCCGACCCGTCTCGGGAGGCACGACCGTCTCGCCCGTGAGCGACTTGAGCGCCTCCTCGAGCGGCGCGCGCAGCTCCGCGAAGCCGGAGAACCGGCGGTCCGGGCTCTTCTCGAGGCAGCGCGCGAGCACGGGCCACAGTGGCGTGTCGAGCGGCGGCGGCGGCACGCTGGAAGCCATCATGCGCATCTCGTTCCAGAAGCGGCGCCCTTCCTCCGGCGAGCGCCCGGGAGGCCGCGGCATGAGCGGGAACCGGCCGGACAGGAGCTGGTACAGCGTGACGCCGAAGGCGTACACGTCGCTCCGGGCGTCGCACCGGCTGTCGGCGGAGAACTGCTCCGGCGGCATGTACGGCGGGGTCCCGGCGCCGCCCTCGCTCATGCAGGAGAGCCCGACCTCCCCTTCGGCCCGGATGCCGAGGCGGTTCGCGGATTTGGCGAGGTTCAGCGCCGCCGCGAGGCCGAAGTCGCTGATGCGGAGCGTGCCGTCGCGCGCGACGAGGATGTTCGCGGGCTTGATGTCGCGGTGCGCCTGCACGCCGCGCTTCGCCGCGTGCTCCATGCCGTGGCAGAACTGGACGGACCAGCGGAGGACCTGCTCGAGCGCCACGGGTCCGCGCTTGAGCCAGCCGTCGAGGCTGTTCGGCCGAGTGCTATCCCCCGGCAGGTACTCCATCGCGATGTAGAGGCGGCCGTTCATCTCGTCGACGAAGTGCGCCCGGACCACGAAGGGGTGCGCGCCCAGATCCAGCCACACCTGCGCCTCCCGCTTGAACAGGTCCCGGGTCCCGGCGTCCGTGAGGTACTCCTCGCGGAAGGTCTTGAGCGCGTAGACCATCCGCGTCTCGCGCGAGTACACCTGGTAGACGACGCCGAACCCGCCCTCGCCGACCTTGCCGAGCACCTCGTACTTGCCGCCGATCAGCTCGCCGCTGGCGCGCGCGGCCGGCGTGGCCGAGGGCGCCCTAAAGGACTCTCCGGGGCCTTCGGCCCCGGGTGCCGCCGGAGCGTCCGCGGCGGCCGCGGCCACCGCCTGGCCGCTGCCGTGGCTCTCGACCGCCTGGGCCTCCGGACCGGCGCGCAGTCCCGAGCGCGACTGCACGAGCCGCTGACGGTGCTTCTCCGGCAGGCCGGGATCGCGCAGCAGCGCGTCCGCCTCCGCGACCCCCTCGGCCGCTCGCGACGGCTCCGCGAGCAGGGCGAGCGCGCGCAGGACCCGCATCTCCACTCTTCCTTCGGCGCAGAGGGCCCCGGCGAGCGCCTCATCGCACACCGCGATCGCGTCCGCCGTCCGGCCCTCCATCGCGTGGATGCGCACCGCCCCTTCGAACGCGGGCACGAGATCCCCAGATAGGCGGCCGGCTTCCATGAAGCACCCGATCGCCTCCGCCCCGCGGCCCAGCTCCTCGAGGGCCTGCCCCTTCGACAGCCAGGCGCGGGCGTGCTTCGGGTTCAGCCGGAGCACCGCCTCGGAGAGCGTCAGGGCCTCTTGCGGCGTGCGCACGCTCCCGATCCCGGGCGAGCGGTCGTAGCGGCGGAACGCCTCGTCGAGCCGCTCGCGCTCGGCCGGGTCCTCGGGCTCGCCGGAGATGCCGGCCTTCTGGAGCTCGGCCAAGGCGGAGTCGGCCGCGTCGATCTGGCGGGCCATGTCGGCGTGCGCGAGCGTCTTGAAGCGGGCCATGTCGCGGGCCGCCGCGCAGGCGCGCGCCGTCAGGAAGTTCGCCGAGCCCCGCAGGAAGAAGGCCAACGGCAGATCGGGGGCGAGCCTCAGGGCCTGCTCGAGGGCGCCGAGCGCCTTTTCGAGGTCCTCGGGTCCCTTCTTGAGCAGAAGGGCCTTCGCCTTCTCGATCCAGGCCAGAGCTTCCGGATCGGCCGGTTTGGCGCTCATCTGTCGCTCGAGCCGCTCGCCCGACTCGCGGACCGCGGCGGGCGCCTGGCTCATATCCCGGTTGGCGAGCGCCTCCAGCGCCTGCGCCTCCTCCTCCCGGGAAAGCTTCACCGGCTCGACGCCCATCATCCGCATCATGTCCTGGCCGCGCCGGTCGTACGCCTCGGCGAAGGACGGGTCCTCCAGGGCCTTCATCGTGAGCTCGGCCGCCTCTTCGGTCCGGCCCATCCGGGCGAGCGCCTTCGCCTTCTGGTCGAGCCACGTCCCCTCGCCCGGATGCGCCGCGATCACCAGGTCCCAGACCGGGAGCGACTCCTCGAAGCGCTTCAGCTCGCAGAGCAGCGCCGCCTTGTTCTTCAGGGCGTCGTCGTAGTCCGGGCAGAGCCGGAGCGCCTCGTCGTAAGCCGCGAGCCCTTCGACGTCGTGGCCCAACGCGTCGAGCGCGTACGCCTTGTGGAACCAGGCCGTCGCCGAGGCCGGGTTCTCGATGAGGGCGCGCTCGGCGAGGTTCGCCGCCTTGCGGTACTCCTTCGCCTCGTTCTGCTCGGCGGCCTGCTGCGTGAGGCGGGAGGCCTCGCGCAGCTTCTCGTCGGTCATGCCCTCGGGAAGCTCGCCGGAGGGCACCCCCTCCTGGCGCATCATCCGGAGCGCGGCCTTCGCCTGGCCGAGCTCGACCGCGAACTCCGGGCCCGCGGTCTCGACGAAGCGCTCGAGCGAGTACCGCGCGTCGCGCGGCTTACCCGCCTGCTGCTCGGCGAGCGCCTTGCGGAGCCACGCCTTCGCCAGCGCGGGGTCGCGCTCGACCGCCTTGGCGTAGGAGCGCAGCTGCTCGGGACCGCCGAGGGTATCCCCGCGCTTCAGCCACTCCTCCGCGGTCGTCGGGTCCGGCGCGTTCAGCGCCTCATCGACCGCTCGAATCTGCTCGACGGTCTGCGGCTTGTTCTTGAGCGCCTGGGCGTGCCGGGGACTCCTCGCGAGCGCCTGGTTGAAGCAGCGCAGGGCCTCCTGGAGCTTGCCGAGCTGCCGGTCGCGCGTCCCGATGCAGCGGAGCGCGACGCCCTTGTTGTTCCAGGCGTCGGGAAGCTCGGCGTCGATGGACAAGGCCTTCTCGGCGTCGGAGAGCGCGTCCTCGAAGCGCTCGACGCGGAGGTAGGCCTGCGCCCGGTTGCTCCACATCGCCGCGCTCTCCGGCGACAGCTTCACCGACTGGTCGAAGCAGTCGAGCGCCTCCTTCGTTTTATCGAGCTCGAGGAAGCAGATGCCGGCCAGAGACCAAACGACGGGCTGGTGGTCGTTCGCCTTGAGGGCGGCGCCGAAGCAGGGAAGCGCTTGTGCGTACTGGCCGGCCTTGAAATGCGCCATGCCGGCCTGGACAAATTCGGCGAGCGTCGCCATCCGCGTCAAGGTTAGACCCTCCTTCTTCCCCTGTCAATATGCCCGTGCGAGGCGTTTACCGAAACGTAGCCCGGTACGGCCCAAACGTTACCGCCGCCCGCTATGCTCCCGGAGGAGATGCTCCTCCACTGCGCTTTCTGCGAGACGCAGTTCGAGCCCGGCCCGGAGGGCTGCCGCGCCTGCGGCCGGAGCCAGCTGGGGCCACCCGGCGACTCGGCGGCCTGGCGGCAGGCGAGGGCTCGTTGGCTGGCTTCGCGCGACCATGAGCGAGCCGCTCACGTCCACGATTACCGAGAACGGACGTTGGCGGCGATCGCGACGCTCGAGGGTCAGACGGGAGCGCGCTATGTCCCGCTCGACCGGTTGCTCCGCGCGCCGCTGGCCTTCGCCGGTGCGGAGGTCGTCGTCGCCGGGTACGGCGGAGGCCCGTGGCTCGACTCCGCGCCGCAGACGTTCCGGCTCACCCCCGGCTGGCCGCCCGGGCCGGATCGCGCGTTCCACCTGACGCTCGATCTCGCCGGGTTCTCGGCGGCCCGCAAGAGGAGCCTGGAGCTCGCCACGCGAGGGCCCGAGGGCGGCGGCTTTCTCGCCACGGGCGTGGTCAAGGGCACGACGCTGCGCCCGGACTGCCCGTGCGAGCCCCCGTTTCACCTCGTTCCGGATCGCTGGCTGGGCCTCGGTCCATTTCCCAAGCCGGTCGCGAAAGACTTCGAGGAGCTCCTGCATCCGGACGCCAGGAGAGCCCCCGGCCCGCCGGCCGGCTTCCGGAACGCCCCGTGGGTGGAGCTCGCGCGCTGCCTGCACTGCGAAGCGCCCATGCGCCCCGAGCCGCCCGCATGCCCCTACTGCCGCCGGCGGGTCGACTCGTTTCCGGCGAAGCGCCAGACGAGCCTCAAGGACTGCTCCGCCGGACTCCGCGAGGCGCTGCGCAGGGGAGACGAGGGCGCCGCCGCGGCCGAGGCGGCTCTCGCCGGCTTCGTGTTCGCTTCCCGGAAGAACCGGTGGCTCAGGGTCGAGCGGGGCCAGCCCCTCGCGCGGATCGTGCCCGAGTGGTGGGCGCGGGCCCGGAGCTTCGTCCCGGAGTTCATCAACGAAGGAGGCTCCGAGCTGATCGTGGCGACGTCCGAGCCGGAGCCCGAGACCTTCGAGGCGCTGGCGCGCTGGACCGGCTTTAAGATCGTCGTCTGGCTCGCCCTCGCCTCCGAGGTCGAGGAGGCGGTCGGGTGGCTCTTCAGCCCCTCGTCGGCGCAAGGCTCAGGACGCCGACCCGGGCCTGGATCGCGTCGAGTAGCGTCTCGGCCTCGACCGGCTTGAGCAGGAAGTCGTCGATCACCATCCGCATGTAGTCCCGGAAGCCCGCGTCGAAGCGGCGCGACGTCAGCATGATGATGGGCGTCTGCCGCAGCGCCGGCTCCTCCCGGAAGCGGCGGATGGCGTCGTAGCCGTTCTCGTTGGGCATCATGTGGTCGATCAGGATGCAGTGCGGTTTGCACTTGAGGGCCAGCGTGTAGCCCTCGACGGTGCTCGCCGCCTCCAAGATTCGGCAGTCGTACTTGCGGAGGAGCAGCCTCACGAGCTTGCGGTCGTCCGTCATGTCGTCGATGACGAGGAAGACTTTCTTCATTGAGTCTCTCCTGGGTCTACGCCGCGAGCCACCAGGACGAGCGCTCGGGCCAGCCGAGGAGCGCCACCGCGGCCAGCCCGAGCGCCAGAATCGGAGCCCACGATACGCGCCGCGCCAAGCCCAAAGCCCGACCGAACGGCCGGACGGCAGTCGCGATCGCGTGGCTCATCCCTCCCAGGCTACCCCCGGCCGCTCACCGGGGGCTCACCGCGAGCTCACAGAATCTTCACACACGCCCTTCCGCGATGTTAGAATGCGGCCAATGGCTGAGAAGATCCTGGTCATCGATGACGACAAGGCGCTGCTGCAGGGCATCCGCCAGTGGCTCGAGCAGCAGGGCATGTCGGTGGTGACCGCCGCCGCGGCGAAAGAGGGCCTGACCGCGGCCCGCGAAGGCCGGCCGTCCCTCGTCTTGACCGACGCCGACCTGCCGGACTTAGATGGGCACGCGGTCTGTCGGCTGCTCAAGCAGGACGCGTCCACCCGCGCCGTCCCAGTCATCATCATGTCCGGCACGATGATGGAGGAGCGCGATGTGATCGCCGGGCTCGAGGGCGGCGCCGACGACTACGTCCTGAAGCCGTTTCCGATGCGGGTGCTGGTGGCGCGCATCCGCGCGGTCCTGCGGCGCTACCACCCCGAGCCGCAGGCGGCGCAGCAGCTCAAGAGCCGCGGGATCATCTTGGACCCCGAGGCCCGAGAGGCGAAGATCCACGGAAAGCAGGTCCAGCTCACCCGAAAGGAATTCGACCTGCTCGCGCTCCTGATGGAGAAGCCGGGACGCGTCCTGACGCCGGCGTTCCTGCTCGAGGCCGTATGGGGCTACGATCTCGCCGACTACAACGACCCGCATACCGTCGAGACGCACGTCTCCCGCCTGCGCAAGAAGATCGGCGCCGAACGGATCGAGAACGTCTCCGGCGTCGGCTACAAGTTCATTCCCTAGCGGGGCGGAGCGTCCGCCGCAGGTCGGCCCCGTCCCGCGAGCCGCGGAGCACCGCGCGGGTCCCCGGACCGGCCTCCGGACCGAGTCCGTTCTTGCCGTCCGGGAAGAGCGCGGCCAGACATGCCAGACGCAGTTCGCCGGTCTCGTCGCGGTCCCCGGAGACCATCGGATCGGCGGTGAAAACGAGCGCGCCGTCGAGGGCGCCGAACGGCTCGGCCGGTTGCTCGCGCCGGACCATCGACGCGGACGAGCTCAGCTCCGTAGGCACCGCGAAGACGAGCGTCAGCCGCCGCCGCCCGTCGCCGGCGGAGAGCTCCCATGCCGGCTCCTCCGGCAGCCAGAGGGCCGGGCCCGCAGCGACCGAGGAGGCGACCGCGAGGCCGCGGGCCTGCAGGGCGTCTTTGGCGGCGAGCACCGCGTCCGCGAAGCGGTCGAGCGCGGCCGCGCGGTCCGGCGGAGGGCTCTCGAGCTTCAAGCGTTCGCGCAGCGCCCCGAGCTTCCGGCCCCGCTTCCCGAAGAGCGACGCGTTCGCCGGACCGAACTCGGGCCGCATCGCCATGAAGATTTCCAGCTCGGCCCGGCGGTAACGGCGCTCGGCCGTCCCGGGAGCTCCGACAGCCGCGCGGATCGCCGCGTCGGCCGCGCGCTCCATCGCCGCGAGCTCGGAGGCTAGCGCCCCCTCGCCGCCGAGGAACGTCTGCCGGACCTCGGGCTCGTCCCCTTCCTTATGACCGGTCGTCACGCGCGGCGCGCACCCGGCGAGAACGGCGGCAGCGAGGGCGACGAGGCGCCGGGCCGTGGAGGACACCCCCGAGTTTAGCAAAGGCCCGCGGCGTGAGGAAGTTGTGAATTCCACGTGAATCACGCGGGAACGCGTGACGGTAAGCTGATGCGTGGAGGTACGCGATGCCCGAGGCGACGTGTCTGCGGCTGCCGCCCCAAACCTTGCCCCAGGTCTCCCGCGTGCGGGCGCTCGCCAGGCTCGCGGCCCCTCGCTGGCGCGAGACCGCCGCGCTCGTCGCGCTGGCGCTCGCGATATCTACCCCGATCTGGCCGACGCCGGAGGGAGCCGGCAACGCCGTCCTCGTGGTCGCGGGCGACCTGGCGCTGCTTTCGATCTTGCTTTTCGCCCGCCGGTTCGGGACTCCCGAGGTCCGGGACCAGGACCTCCGGTCCCCCCTTTCGGCCACGACCGGCTTGATCCGGCGCCTTATCTGCAGCGAGCCGGGCACTCTCAGCCCCCAGCGCCTCGAGCAGCTCAACGCCGCTTTGGCCAACCTCAACCGACTGGAGCACTTCGTCACCGACACCCTCGACCTGGCGCATCTCGACGCGGGAAGGATGCGCTACTGCTGGGAGAGCGTGGAACTAGGCGAAGTCGTCCGCCCGGTTCTGCAAGGCTTCAGGTTCCAAGCCGAGGCGCGCGGCATCCGCTTGTTCGACCGTCTGCCCGACGGCGTCCCGGCTCTGCGAGCCGACCGCAAACATCTCGGGCGCATCCTGACGGACCTCGTCGCCAACGCGCTCCGGTTCACCGACGAAGGGGGCCGCGTCGAGGTCCGCGCGTCGGTCGGCAGCGGCGAAGTCGTCGTCACGGTCGTCGACGACGGCATCGGTATCCCGGCAGAGCGGCTTCCGTCCTTATTTGAGCGCGGCGCCGGCCTGGGCCTATTGATCGTGAGGAGCCTGGTCGAGGGGCACGGTGGACGGGTCTGGGCCGAGTCCCAGCCGGGCGTCGGGTCGCGCTTTCATTTCACGCTACCGGTCGAGCGGCAGGCGCCGCCCGAGAAGAGGGCCGCCGGGCCGCTGGGCGGCCGCTACGAGATCATCAAGCCAATCGGCAGCGGCGCGATGGGGGTCGTCTTCGAGGGCCGGGACCGGAGCCTGGGACGACCCGTCGCGATCAAGCGGCTGCGGCCGGATCCGAAGCTCGGCGTCATGGCGCGCGAACGCTACCTCCGCGAGGCCAAGACCGCGGCCGCCCTGAACCATCCTTTCCTCGTCGACCTCTACGACGTCGTCGAGGAGGGCGACGACTTCTATCTCGTGTTCGAGTACATCGAAGGCGAGAGCGTGGACGATTACCTGTTCCGGCAGGGGAGGATGTCGGTCGAAAGGGCGCTAGCCGTGCTCAAGCCCGTGTGCGCGGCGCTGTCGTTTGTCCATCAGCGCAAGATCGCTCACCGCGACGTAAAACCCTCCAATATCATGCTCACGAGCCAGGGCTACGCGAAGTTGGTCGACTTCGGCATCGCCCGCGCAATGGAGGAGACCGCCGCCCGCCCCGGCGAGGCGGAGGCCACCGGAACCTACGCCTACATGGCCCCGGAGCAGGAATTTGGCGGCTCCAGCGCCCGCGCCGACGTCTTTGCCCTGGGGGTCACCGCGTACGAGCTCCTTACCGGGGAACTGCCTTTTCGCGGACCGAACTTCTATCTCCAGAAGGAGCAAGGCGCCTACCGGCCCATCGCTTCGGCCGCTCCCGCCACGCCGAAACGCCTGGCCGAGGCGGTCGAGCGCTGCCTCCGCTTCGATCCTTCCGAGCGTTTCGCCAGCGTCGTGGAGTTTGCGGCCGCCGCGGGAGCCCTCTGACCATGGGCGTCAAGGGGATGCAGCGACACAAGACCCTGCAGGAAGTCCTCCTCGAAAGCCAGGCGATGACGGAGGAGCAGCTCCAGGAGGCGGAGGCCGAGGCGGCCTCGTCGAACAAGCCTCTTCAGCAGATCATCCTCGACCGGAAGGTGATGGCCAAGGCGCAGCTGTTGAAGGTCCTCACCGAGGGCTGGCAGGTCGAGGTCGCGGACATCGAGCAGATGGATATCTCGGCCGACCTCGTAAAGCTCATCCCCGAGAAGCTAGCGCGACGCTACACCGCGGTCCCGATCGCCAAGAGCGAAAACATCCTCGCCTTCGCGATGGCGAATCCGTGCGACCTCGACATCATGGAGGACCTGAAGCTCCGCACGGGCCTCGACATCAAGCCGTACCTCGCGCTCCCCCACGAGATCTTTGCCACGCTCGACGCGGCCTACGGAAAGGGCGGCGCTCCGCTCATCAAGGCCATCATGGAGGAGGAGCGGCCCCAGATCGAGGAGTGGGCGCTTCCCAAGGACGCAGGCCTAGAGATGGTCAAGGAGCAGAAGTCGGATATCGCCAAGGTGGACGCCTCGGCCCCGGAAATCGAGAAACTGGTCAACGCGA
Source organism: Elusimicrobiota bacterium (assembly GCA_016207565.1). Classification (GTDB taxonomy): domain Bacteria; phylum Elusimicrobiota; class Elusimicrobia; order UBA1565; family JACRDR01; genus JACRDR01. The sequence continues at coordinate 159 of JACQPK010000017.1, read as the reverse complement.
TCATCCTAAACGCCCTCGCGCTGAAGGCCTCCGACATCCATATCGAGCCCGTGGAGGACCCCGCCGGGAACAACTCGAGGATCCTACTGCGCTACCGCGTCGACGGAGTCCTGATCCCAGGGTTCAAGATCCCGTGGGCCTACCGCCACGCGCTCGCCG
>JACQPK010000132.1 GCA_016207565.1 Elusimicrobiota bacterium | reverse complement strand
CCTTCGAGCCGGCGCCTCCGGCCGAGCCGGCTCCGCCGCCGCCCCCACCTCCGCCCCCGGAGCCCGCGCCGCCGCTGGATCTGGACGCGGGCGCGCACGCTCCGCTCGTCCCGCCGCTGCCCCCGCCTCCGCCCCCGGAGCCCGCGCCGCCGCTGGATCTGGACGGGTGCGCGCACCCCCCGCTCGCGCTGACGCCGGCTCCGGAGCCGGCCGCGCCGGCGAGCCCGCCCCCCGAGCTGACCATGCCTTCGCCCGACGCGGACCCCGCGGAGGTCGGCGACGACGAGCTTCTGGAGGCCGTGGACACGGTCCGGGAGCAGCAGCGGCTCGAGCGCGAACGGGGGATCGAGGCGGACGCGGACGACTCCCCGCTCGTGAAGCGGGTCCATCAGCTGCTCGTGCAAGGCGTCTCGCGCCGGGCGAGCGACATCCACATCGAGCCGCAGGAGGACCGCGTCGTCGTCCGGTTTCGGGTCGACGGCGCGTTGACCGAGGCATGCGTGCTGCCGCCTTCGATCCATTCCCGGCTCGTCACGCGCATCAAGATCATGGCGAACCTCGTGATCACCGAGCACCGGCTGCCGCAGGACGGGCAATTCCGGGCCCGGATCCGGGGCCGGAAGGTCGAGTTCCGCGTCAGCACCCTCCCTTCGGCCTACGGCGAGAAGATCGTCTTGCGCGCGCTCTCCTCGGGCGGGCTCACTCCGGATTTGGCGCGGCTCGGAATGGAGGCGCGCGACCTCGACGCCGTCGCCCGCACCCTCGCGAGCCCCCACGGCCTCGTGCTGGTCACCGGTCCGACGGGAAGCGGCAAGACGAGCACCCTCTACAGCATGCTCGCGGCCCTCAACAAGCCCGACGTGAACATCCTGACGGCCGAGGACCCGATCGAGTACAGGCTGTCCGGCATCACGCAGGTCCAGATGAATCCCGCGATCGGCCTCAAGTTCGAGACCGCGCTGCGCGCGTTCCTGCGCCAGGATCCCGACGTCATGCTGGTCGGCGAGATCCGCGACCTCGAGACGGCCGAGATCGCCGTGAAGGCTTCCGTCACGGGGCACCTGGTGCTGTCCACGCTCCACACCAACGGAGCGCCGGCCACGATCGGGCGCTTGGCCCACATCGGCGTGCCGCGCTTCCTGCTCGCCGCGAGCTTGCGTCTGATCGTCGCCCAGCGGCTCGTCCGGCGCCTCTGCGCCTCCTGCCGCGCGCCGGCGCAGCTGACGGACGACGACCGCCGCGCGCTGACCGAGCGCGAGCAGGAGCAGATCCGGGGCGCGCTGCGCGCCGTCGGCTGCGACGACTGCAGGCGTTCGGGCTACGCGGGCCGCCTGCCGATCTTCGAGGTGATGCCCCTCCACTCGGCCGAGATGCGCGACGCGCTGCAGTCCCAGGCGGGCGACCGGGTCGCCGAGGTCGCCCTGAGAGAGGGGATGACGACGCTGCGGCAGGCCGCTCTGCGGGCGGTCGCGGCGGGCGAGACTTCCTTGTCGGACGCTTACAAGGTGATTCTCTGTGATTGATACGACCTCCTCCGCTGATCGTACTCCGCGGGCCGCGCGGATACGCCGTGCCGCTCGCGTGCGGGAGGACTTCCTCTCGCTCGTGGTCCATGAGCTCAAGGCCCCGCTCTCCTCCATCTCGGCGGCCCTCGAGCTCCTCGACCGCCGCGGGGCCTCGTTCGGCCAGACCGAGCGGACGCTTCTCCTCACCTCGATGCGCAACGCGCTGTGGCTCAGGCGTCTGATCGACGATCTGCTCGATCTCGCGAGCATGCGGCAAGGAGCCTACGAGCACAGGCCGGCGTTCTGCGATCCCGGAGCGCTCGTCGAGGAGGCCGTGGGCCGCCTCAGGCCGTGGGCGCAGGCGAAACAGGTCGAGCTCGGAGCGGGCGCGTGCGTCTCGGCGGCCGGGCACCTCTATGCCGACGGGCCGAGGATCGTCCAGGTCCTGACGAATCTGCTCTCGAACGCGCTCAAGGCCACGCCCGCCGGAGGGAAGGTCGAGGCGGGCGTCGAGCGTAGCGGCGCCGACTGGAGGTTCTGGGTCCGAGACACCGGCGGCGGAATCCGCAAGGAGGACCAGGCGCGCATCTTCGAGAAGTTCGTGCAGGTCCACGAGGGCGCCGCGCCGCGGGAGGGCGCCGGGCTGGGGCTGGCGATCGTGACGGAGATCGTCGGTCGCCACCGAGGAAGGATCGACGTCGACAGCGAGCCCGGGCGGGGCTCGACGTTCTCCGTCACGATCCCGAGCAGGGCTACTTGCGGCCCTTGAGGTAGCCGCCGCCGATGTACAGGAACATCACGACGGGAAGCAGCGTCCCCACCATCAGCGCATAGCCCGTCTTGAGATGCGAGTCGCTGCCGCCGAAGACCGCGAGGCCCGCGCCGCCGCAAAACGGGATCACCGCCCCGAAGAGGAGCCACAGCAGGTTGCCGAGGCGCTCGCGGTGCTCGGAGGTCGCGACGGCCGCCGCCACCCAGTTCACGAGAAGCGACGAGACGGCCGCCACGGCGGCGAGCTTGGGGTGTCCGTGGGCGAACAGCCAGTCGATGACGTAGAAGCAGCCGGAGTAGGCGCCCCACACGCCGACGACGACCAGAGCCGATCCGAGGGTCACGGCTGCGTACTGTACCTAGTTCGGCGGACTGAAAAAAGACCCCACACGGCTGGGCCTTAAGTCTCTGTTTCCAGAGGGGGCCTCGGCGCGACAATGCCGCTATGCGCGTCCCGGCAACGCTGCTCGCCGCCCTGATCGCCCTGCAGCCCGGTGCCTCGGCGTTCGCCCAGGGCGCCGCCGCGGCGGCCTCCGGCTCGCGCGCCGCGGCCGTTCCGGTCGTCCTCTCCGTTCCCGTCGCCCCGGTCCTTGGGGCCGGTCCGATCGTTTCCGCCGGCGCGCTGCCTTCCGCGCTGCCGGCCGCCCTGATCCCCGTCTCGCGGCTCGCCTCCGCGGCCGCGCTGGCGCCCGGCATCGCCGGCGAGTCGCGCCCGCCGAGCCCCGGCCTCGCGGCGATGCTGCCCGTTCACGCGGCGGTCGTGCCCGGGCAGAGCCTCGCGGGCGCCGCGGGCCGGATCGAGCGGCGCCTGCAGGATGCCGCCCGGCTCGGCGCCCTGCATCACGACTCGGCGCCGGAGGTCGGGGGCGCGAGCCATCCCAGGCTGGCGGCGTTCGTCGAGCACCTCACCCATCCGAAGGCGGGCCGCGCGCTCCGGCCGCCCGACGACGGTCTTCCGCCGGACGAGCGCGACAAGCAGGAGCGAGAGCGAGCGAAGGCGTTGATCAAGGTCGTCGGCATCGGCATCCTGTTCGCCGCGATCGAAACGATCGGCTCCTGGCTCACCGGCAGCGTGGCGCTCCAGGCCGACGCGATCCATCTCGCGCTCGACACCAGCGTCAGCGCCGCGGCCCTGTTCGGGCTCTGGCTCTCTCGCCGCTACAAGGGGGCCGACGGGAAACCCCGCTACCCGAGGGCCGAGGCGGTGATCGGCCTGCTGAGCGCGCTGGCGATCGGACTGACCGCCGTCGAGATCGGCCGCGAGGTGTTCGATCGGTTCATGAACCCCGTCGCGGTGCCCGGGCCGGCGACTATGGTGCTCGCGCTCGCGGGGCTGGCGGCCAACGTCATCAACGCCTTGATCCTCCGGAAATTCCGCGACGACGGGCTCGGCATGAAGGGCGCCTTCCTGCACGCTCTGACGGACGCCGTCGGCTCCATCGGCATCATCGCCTCCGGGCTGGCCGTGTACTACCTGGGTTGGGCCTGGGCCGACCCGGCGATCGGCGCGGTGATCGTCACGCTCATCATGGCGACCGCGACGAACCTCGCGCGCGCGTCGTGGAAGGCGCTTCGCGCGCCCACGGCGCGACCCCTCTAGCCGAAGAGGTCCCCGAGCCAGTCGAAGAACTCGTCTAACCAGTTCCGCTTCTTCTTCCGCGGAGGTGGCGCGGGCGGGGGGGAAGACGGCGCGACGGCCGGCGGCCGCGGGATCGCGCCGAGCTGCACCGTGGGGGTCCCGTCTCCGGGTTCGCCCGGCCCTGCTCCAGGCTCTGGCGTCGAGGTCTCGGGCGGGTTCTCCGGGGCCGCGCGCGGATCTTCTATCGGCACCTGCTCGTCGGCGCCGGGGCCCGGCGGCGGGCCGTCCGGCGGGTCGTCGCGGCGCTCAGGCTCGCGCTCGGGCTCGCGCTCGCGCGGCAGCGACGCCACGTCGGGCCCCGGCGCGTTTCGGGCGAGACCGCAGTCGCCGCGGCCGCACGCGTCGGCGCAGGCCGCCTCCGAGAAGCGCTCGCGGCAGCGCTGCATCTCCCGGGCCTCCGACGCGCAGCCCAGCTCGAGGTTCCCGCGGCACAGCGCGACGCACTTGTCGAGCAGGTTCGCCTTCAGGCACGCGGTCCACAGGGCGTCGTCGCCGAGATTCCGGTTGATCGCCCGGCACTGCTCGCGGGAGATGATCGAGCTGCCTTGGAAGCAGAGCGACGCCCACGGGTCCATCGCCCTAGACGGCCCGGCGGCGTCCAGCGTCACGAGGCTGAGCGCGTCGTGCTCTCCGTTTCCGGGCTCGCCCGGCGCCGGGCCGGGGGATTCTCCCGCGCCGGCCCCGGCCCGCCCGCCCTTGGCCGCGCGCGCTCCGCCGGCGCGCGCCTCGGCGGCGCTCGCCCCCGGGCCTCGCGGGGCGGCGGCGCGCGCCGAGCCGACGGCCCCTCGGAAATCGGCGGCGCGCCCGTCCGCGGCCCAGCCGTCGGAGTTCGAGAACGCCGTCGACTGGGCGGGGTCCTCCCCGAGCAGGCTCCGCGCCAGCCGGTCGCCCATATTGAGGAAGCGCCGGTGCCTCGCGTAGCGGTTCAGAAGCGCGACGAAGCTCTTGGATTCGGACAGGCGCCGGGCCAGCCACTCGGGGTCCCGGCCCTTGCCGCCCGCGCGGAACTCTTCCCATAGCCTCCGCAGCTCCGGGTCCCGGAGGAAATCCTCGGCGAACGCCTCCGCCAGAGGATCGCGGCTGAGGGCCGCCAGGAGCTTGATCAAGGCGTCGGCGTTCATCCCTCGGGCGGCGGGGCCGGAGAACGCCGACAACAGCTTCGTCCAAGCGGCGGCCGCCCGCTCGGAGAGCGTGGCGGCGAGCCGTCCGCCGCGGCCGGTGTCCCGCGGACCGCCGGTAGGTCCCCAACGGGCGCGCAGGAACGCTCCGCCGACGGCTCCGAAGAGGGCCAGGAGCCCCAAGGCGGCCAGGAAGGCGAGCCGCCTGCTTCCGCTTTTCTCCGCGGTTTCGACCGGCCTCGCAGACATAGGGAGAGTCCCACCGCGGCCGGGTTGCGGTCCTTGGAGTGTAACAGGCGGACCGCGAGGATGCCAGCCCTTGCTAGAATGTGGGCATGTTCCGCGGGGGTCTGCTCGGCGTCGTCTTCGCCGCCGCCGCGTGCGCCGCCGCCGCGCCTTCGGCGGAAAGGACGGCCGCGTTCGCGCCGGCGGCGATCCCCACCGACCGCTCGGCGCTCGAGCCGCTCACCGCCGCGCTGCGCGCCAAGGTCCGCACGCTCGGGCTGAACGGCCAGCCGGGCCTCGGCGGCGAGAAGGTCTCGCGCGCGCTCGTGCTCCTGCCCGCCGACCGCGCGAAGCCCGGCGTGATCCGCTTCGAGATCGGCTCCGGAGAGCGGGCCGGCGTGTACGAGTGCGAGGTGCTCGGGCGCGGCCGGACGGCGTTCGTCGAGACTCCGGGCTGGCTTCGCGGCACGATCGCGACGACCACGATCTGGTACGCGCCGATGGAGTCGGAGAACGGCTCCACTCCGCCGGGGATCTACGATGTCCGGAACATCACGCCCTCGACCTACGAGATCGCGTTCTTGAACTCGGCCTCCTCGCTGAAGGGGGAGGAGGAGCTCGTCGCCGCCGTGACCGCCGAGGACCCGGACTCCCGGCCGTACTTCTCGGGCGTTTGGAAGACGTGGTACCCGAGGTCCCGCCGGGTCACGCCGATCGACATGATCTGGTCGGAGGCGTACCAGCCGCGCTCGCAGGGCGCGCGCTTCCCGGTCATCGAGCGCCGGCCGAAGGCCAAGACCCAAGCCGAGGCGGCGTTTCAGGCGAAGCAACTGCGCCGCAACCCGCGCTACTACTACGGCCCCTACGGCCGCTACGGGCTCGCGAACCACACGGACCGGTGGGACGATCCCGACCGCCGCAGCGACCCGCAGTTCGCGAGCCGCGCGGAGCTCTCGGATTTCCGTTACCGTGACACCGACGGCTGCCTCAAGGTCCGGGCCGACTGCCTCGAGCGGCTCAACGAGTTCGTCGACGAGCAGTCGCGGCTGGGGCGCCGCGTCCAGTACGAGGTGCGCGAATAGGGCCAGTCCCTTTGTCAGCATTCTATGCTGACAGAGGGACTGGCCCTAAGGGCCATAGCTCCTAAGTTCATCGCGCCGTCGACGAGGGAAAACGGACTAACGCAAAGGTACGCGAAGGAATTCACTGCGAGGAGCGCAGAGGACGAAATCATGAATAATTCTGTCCTTTGCGTTCCTTTTCGTAATTCACTTTGCGTACCTCCGCGTCACTCCGTTGATTTAACTTAGGAGCCATGGCCCTAAGGACCGCCGTTAGTCCTACGCGCGGGCGGGCTGTTTGCGTCCCGTTTCATGCCTCTTGGACCCGCAGAGCGGACGCAGCGATCGCAATAGAATGACGGCGATGGCGCCCCTCCCGACGGGCCTCGCGGTATTCGCCGCGTTTCTGCACGCGCAGACGCGCGTGGCGCCCGTCGGGGTGCCGGTCTCCCCGCTGGCCGGCGCGGCGTTGTCCGCGGTCGCCCCGGCGGCCTCTCTCGGAGCTCCTGCCCCACGTGCTACCGTCGTCGGGGCCCGACAGGCGGCTCCCGCCGGCCGCTCCGCGTTCGTCGGGGGGGTTCCGGCCGCGCTCGATCTCGACCGGCTCTTCGACGGCGCCGCACCGGCGGCCGAGCCGCTCGCGCCGCCGGAGCGCCGGGTCCGGCTCACGCCCCGGCAGGCGGTCGCGCAGTCTTCGGCGTGGCTCCAGACCCAGGCCGGACGGGCGCTCTCCTTGCCCGCGTTCGTGTGGCCCTTCACGCGTTTGGCCAAGGCCGTCGCGCACGGCGAGCCGCTCGCGGGCCTGACGCCGCAAGCCGCGGTGAGGAAGGCCGAGCGCCAAGGCGGCGGCGTGGTCATCGGCCGACTCGCCTGGGAGCTGCGCGACTTGCGGTCGACGCGGTCCGCCGAGAGGTCCTATCGCACGCTGATCCGGGAGGCCGCCGCGGCCCGGCGCCGCAACGGCGGCGCCGACGTCGGCGTCTCGATCGACATCGAGTCGCTCGGCCTCCAGCTCCGCGGCCTGCCGGCCGACGACCGCGTGGAGCTGGCCGGCGCGGCGGCGCTCCGGCTGGCGGCGGAGGCGAAGCGCCTCGGGGTGCCGCTTGAGATCGACATGGGCACCTCCGACGCCATGCCCGGCATCCTGCTCGTGGCGCGGCGGATCGTCCGGGAGCTGCGGCTGCCCGTGCGGCTCGCGCTGGCCGCCCGCTACCGCTCCTCCGACCGGGCGCTGCTCGAATGGGCGGACCTCGGCCGCGACGCGGGGCTGAAGCTCGGGGTCCGGCTGGTGAAGGGCTCCTTCATCGAGGCGGATCAGCCCGACGCCGTGAACTTCCGGAAGCCGCTCTTGGACCGCTACCGGGCGCTCGTGAGCCTCGCGTTCTCGCGCGCCCGCTATCTCGACATCACGGTGGCGACCCACAACGACGAGATCTACGATCACGTCGAGCGGGAGGCGGACCGGCTCGGCGTCCCCGTGAAGGTGGACATGATCCGCGGCGTGAACCTCGCGCTGCAGGCGCGCGTCCGCGCGGCGGGGCGCTTCGGCCGGGTGTACGTTTCGTTCGGGCCCGACGCGGCGATCATGGGCCTGACCGAGCTCTACACCAACTGGCGGCAGGCGCGTCGCCTCAAGGCCCCACCGGGCGACCGGGTCGACTGAGCCCTAGCCGAGCTTCGGGAGCTCGAAGTAGAACGTCGTGCCCTGTCCGAGAGCGGTCTCGAAGCCGATCCGGCCGCCGTGCTTCTCGACGATGGCCTTGGAGATCGCGAGCCCGAGTCCGGAGCCACCGCGGGCGTGGCCCTCGGCCTGGGCGAATTTCCCGAAGATCTTGGCGCGGAAGCTCTCGGGGATGCCGTCGCCTTGGTCCGACACGGTCACGCGGACGTGGCCGTCCCTGAACTCGGACCGGACCTGGACCGAGCCGCCGGGCTTGGAGAACTTGATCGCGTTGGAGAGCAGGTTCGTGAGGACCTGCGCGAGGCGGTCCTCGTCCCCCAGCACCTTGGCGCCGGGCGTCGACTCGTGGCGGATGTCGACGCCGGCGTGCAGGCCCAGCGGTTGGTTCAGCTCGACGATCCGGTCGATGAACCCGGAGACGTCGACCTCGGACTCCTTGAGGCGGGCGCCCGCCTCGAGGTTCGCCAGGTCGAGGTAGGCCTTGATCAGGTCGACCATGCGGTCGCAGTTGCGCATCGCGAGCCCGACGACCTGCACCGGGCGCTCGAGCTTCGTCGGGACCAGCTCCTCGTTGAGGAGATGCAGCGCGGTGCGGATCGCCATGAGGGGGTTGCGGAGCTCGTGGCTGGCCATCGACACGAGGTCGTCCTTCATCCGCTCGGCCGCCTTGCGGGCCGTGATGTCGTGGAAGATCGCGCGGACGTACCAGGGCTTGCCGTCTTTGAAGCGGCAGCTCAGCGAGCCGTCGACGGGGATCTGCCGCCCGTCCTTGGCCACGAGTAGCCGCTCGACTCGCACGACCTGCTCGCTGGCCATGAGCTTCGCGTTCGTCGCCTCGACCTCGGACTGCTGGCTCGGGTGGATGATGTCGTAGGAGCTGAGCCCGGCGACCTCCCCCTCGGTGTAGCCGAGCTTCTCGCGCCAGGCGCGGTTCACGTACAGGAGCCGGCCCTCGAGCGTCGCGAAGGCGACGAGGTCGTCGATCGACTCGAGGAGGTCCCGCAGGCCCGCCTCGCTTTTGACGATCGCTTCCAGTTCGTCCATCGGCACCGAGAATCGTACCAAAGTAGGCGCTACTCCCACTCCTCCCGCTGCAACACGGAGACCGCGCCCGGAAAAAGGATTCCGCGGTTCTGATAGAATGGCGGCCATGGTACCAGCCCTCGCCGCCCTCTTATTCGTGATCGTCGCGCCCGCCCCAGTCGCCGCCAAGGATTGGGGCGGCCTCGTCGCCTCGGCCCGGCGGATGTACTTCGTCCCGCTCGAGGCCGTCCCCTACGACGCGACGCTCAGCGTGACCACCGACCTCAGCGGCATGCGCGATACCCGCCTGCGCGAAACGCTTGCCGAGCCGGAGGTGTTCGACCAGTTCAACGCCGCGGCGCTCACCGCTCTCAAGGCCCGGTTCGGGGACAGGCTGGAGCCGGTGCCGGAGCGTTTCCGGTTCGAGAAGAAGCTCCTCGGCGGCAAGGCCTGGACCTACGACTGGAAGGCGATGGACTGCGAATTCTACGTGCTGGCCCAGATCGAGAGCCCCGGCGCCGAGCGCGGCGCGCATTTCCGGATGTCGCGATTCGACACGGAGAAGCGGGCGACGTACGTCTCGCTGATGCCGGCTCCAGTCACGTTGGTCCTCTACCACAAGCCCAAGCCGGACCACTCCGGCAAGAGGGTCGCGCTGGCGGGCGCGGATCTGCTCGGTCCCCATCGGTTCCAGATGGTCAGCGGCAAGACCGAGGAGCAGGTGATCGAGGAGACGGTCGAGGCCGAGTCGGCCGGCCGCGAGCCCGCCGACCCGGTCGAGACCTATCATTTCGCGTGGTCCCGGAAGGTCTATGACGGCCAACCCGGCAAACTCGCGGACGGCTTCTCGCGCCACGGCGCGAGGCTTCGGGCCAAGTTCCGGGAACGCCTCTTCTCGGTGATTGACGCCTTCGGCCGGGCCCTCGACAAGAAGCTCAACTAGCTCCGGCCCAACGGCCACGCGCGATTCCCGACCGATTATGTCTTGATTTACGGGCCGGCCGGCCTATACTTCGAGGGATGCGGCCGGAACCCTCCTTCCGCCGGCTATGGCTCGCCGCCGTGCTCGCGGTCCAACCCGCGCTCTGCTCCGGCCAAAACCGGGACGCGGCCGACGACCCCCGCGCCGAACTGGTGCGGGCGTTCGTGTTCGGGCAGGCGCCGCCCGTGCTCCCGGCGACGGAGCCGCTGGCGCCGTTGGCCCGGCGGATCGAGCGGATCCAAGAGGGCACGGACGGTTCCCCGGAGGCTCAGGTCCGGCAGGCGGGTCTGATCCGCCAGCTGGCGACCGAGCTCAGCCCCCAGCGGCCAGCGATGCCGCTGGAGCCCATCTTGGAGCGCTATCTCGGGCGAGTTCGCGCGCCGAGGCCTGGCGACTCGGCGGCGGCGGCGGAGGCGCCCGAGCCGCCGCTCGTGGACGCGGCGGCCGTCACCGAGCGCGCGAAAGCGCTCGCCGCGGTGTTGTCACCCAGAGTGGGCGGCGAAGCCCTGCGGTTCGTCGCCGGCGGCGGGTCGGCGAGCCCGGGTTCGCCGCAGCCACGCGCGGGGCTTTTCGAGGCGATGCCGAGCCCCCGTGCCGCGCTCGCGCCGCCGGTTCCCGGAGGGCCCGGCCTGGAGATCGAGTCGCCGTGGCTCCCTTCCGTCCACGAGTACTTCGCCGAGCTCAACGGCCGGCGGCGGTATCGCATCGAAGAGGTCGGGGATCAGATGCGCGCCTCCTGCGCCGGGGGGATCGGGGCGGGGTGCGTGGCGCTGGCGGCGGTGTTCGCCGCGGGACACGTGGTGCAGGGAACCTACAGCATCCCGCAGGACCTGTCCGGAACCAAACCCGTGGAGTCGGCCCTCAAGCTCACGCCCGCGGCGCTGTACTGGGACGCGCCCGAGCTCGCGCGCGCCGCCTCCCAAATGCACGAGCAGGGCTACACCTGGGACACGGTGGGCCGGACGTCGTTGTCCGCGGGCGCCACGGCCCTCGACGTCCTGACTCTCGGGATGGCCGGTTCCGCGATCAAGACGGCGGTCGCCCAGACCTCCCGGCAGGCCGGCGGCTCCGCTGGGAGAACGGGCGCCGCCGCGGCGGGGCGGGTGTACTCTCCGAAAGCGGTCCTCAAGAACCTCTGCGTCGCCGAGGACGCCGTCGCCGATCTCATGCGCGCGCGGATCGCGGCGGAGCCGGCCGGAGCGCCCGCCGAGCGGTTCATCCGCAATCTCGAAAGGGCGCCCGACCTTCCTCCGGTGGACCGCGCCGCGCCCGGCGGCCTCGCCGCGCGCAACGACGCCGTCGCCGCGTTCGCGCAGTCGTATTTGTCGCTCAAGGCGAAGCCCGCGATCGCCGCGCCGAAGACGGATCCGCTGTCGGGCGCCGAGGTCTACCTGATCAAAGACGGCGGCCGGCCGGTCGCGGTGTACAAGGTTTACGACCGGGACGGAGCCCGCCAGGTCCTCAACGAGCTCGGGGCGGTCAGCACCCTCGACCGGCTCGCCTTGAGCCAATCCTCTCCCGTCCGGCCCCTGGGCGTCTTCCGGCTGGGCGAGGGCCAGCGCGTCGGCTACTTGATGGAGGCGGCGCCGGGGCGGGACCTCTATCAGTGGCTCGCCGCGGTCGGCGCGAGCTCCGACCGGCAGGCCGCCTTCGCCGCCGCGGAGGACAAGGTCCGCTCCGCGGCGCAGAGCCTGGGCGAGCTGCACTCGCGCGGGCGCGGTCCCCCGCTCGCGCCCGAGCGCAAGCGCGAGCTGGTCGACGAGCTCTCGGACCGCCTCGAGGCTCTGCGCCGGCCGGACGCGGCGGACGGCCGGACGTGGACGATCCCCCACGACGTCTACGAGGCCTTGAAGACGCAGACCGCGCGCGACGGCGAGCGGCTGATGAAGTCCGACCTGCCGGGCGCCGTGACTCACGGAGACGCGCATCCCGGGAATTTCTTCGCCTCCCCGGAGGGACGACTGACGATGATCGACGTCGAGACCCTGGTCTGGTCGCTCGGCAAGGAAGGCAAGGGGATCGGAAGCCCCGCCGAGGACGTAGGCCGGTTCTTGGAGTCCATCCGCATCAACAACCAGACGAAGGGCCTCGGCCTGGAGGCGAGCGAGACGCGGCAGCTCGAGCAGGCCTTCATCGAGCGCTACCTCCAGACCTCCGGCATGTCCGCGCCGGATGTCGAGGCCGCCGTCTCGTTCTTCCGGACCCGGATGCAGGTCACGGCCCTGCGCTACGCGAAGTCGCCGGAAGAGTTCGAGTCCTACCTGAACCAGGTCCGCGCGGTCCAGCGTCTGAACCCGCGGCTCGCGGCCAGCCTGAACTAACCCGCCCTCGACTTCTCCTACCTCTGGAAGCCGGTCTTCTGACCGGAGGGGCGATTCTTCAGGGCCGCACAACCCTCTCACTGCCGTCCCCGATTCGCCAGACGCCGCTTGGAGTTTTTCTTTTGAAAGGCTTTTTGCGGCGCGAACGCGCGCCGCGAGCGATACTCGAGGCATGATCCACCTTCTCCTGTTGATGTGGGCGCTGAGCGTGTCCGACGCGCGCGCCGAGTCGTACGCGTATTGGCCGCTCGACGACGGCCGCGGCCGGGTCGCACGGGCCGGCGGCTCCCAAGAGCTTCCCGGCGAGGTCCTCGGCACGGCGGCGTGGGACGAGGGCCCGAGCGACCGGCTCCCCACCTCGGCGCGCTTCGACGGCGCGACGGGCGAGGTCCGCGTGAAGGAATTCGTCTGGGAGGGCGGGCCGATCACCGTCAGCTTCTGGAACCGCGTGGACCCCGGCCAGGAACGGCAGGCCACGCTGTTCTCGCTGGGCGCCCCCGATGGCGCGATCCGGGCCCAGGCCCACGCGCCTTGGGTGGACGGCAACCTGTACTGGGACTACGGGGCGGTCTCCGGCCAGGGGAGGCTGGCGGTGCCCTACCGCGAGCACCTGGGCCGCTGGACGCACGTGGTGCTCGTCTCCTCGGGCGCGGGTGGAGGCTTTCGCGCGGTCTACATCGACGGCGAGCTCCGGGCGTCGGCGCACCGCTCCGACGGCCCTACGGGAGCGCTCCGCGGGCTGAGGATCGGCCGCCGCCACGCGGGGAGCGTCGCCGAGTTCCGCATCGAGCGGCGCGTGCTCGCGCCGGCGCAGATCCGCAGCCTGTATCGGGCCACGCGGCCCGCCGCCCCTCGGCACGAGGCCTGGGTCTCGCCGACCGCCACCGGAAAGGCTCAGCTCGGCACGAAGGAGAATCCGCACGTCGCCGACACGGCGGCGCGATTCGACCGGCTCATGCGCGCGTTCGCCGATCCCGGGAGCTGGCGGCGGCTGGCCGCCGGCGGGGCCGTGATCCGCCTCGAGGCCGGCACGTTTCACACGGCGGGCACGGACTGGAAGGCCGACAACTGGGTCCTGCTCAGCGACTGGACCCTCGAGGGCGCCGGCCGCGAACGGACGACCCTGCGGCTGGACCCCGAGGCCCGCCGGGCGGAGTTCGGCGGCCGCCAGCGCGCGGACGCGCGGGAAAGCGTGCCGATCGAGCTCAACGTCGTGACCGGCTACGGCTGGAAGACCGCGGCTCATCCGATCCCGCGCCGGCAGGTCGTGCGAGGGCTCACGGTCGACGGGCAGGTGTCTCGCTTCCTCGACCGCTATCCGCACCGAAGAGTCCGCATCCAGGGCGTGGTGATTTACGGCGATGGGGCGGCGATCGAGAACGTACGGCTCAGGAACCTGGGCTCGGACTACACGGAGGCGTTCGGCGGCTTCGTGCTCAGCGCAGCCTCGGAGCAGGTGCCGGCCGGGCACGTCTTCGGCCGCGGCTGCGCCGGCAGCGCCTGCGCCCACATCAGCGGCTGCGTGTACGAGGGGCGCGTCGACCGGCGGGTCGCGCGCTCCCAGCTCACGGTCTTCATCATCTCGGGCTCGTTCAACAGCCCCGGAAGGAACTCGGACATCGCGAGCCCGGGACGCGTCGACCTCTTTCATGAGGGCTCTTATCTCGAGGACAACCAAGTCCTCATCGACGACGCCGGTCAGACGCTGCCGGGCGGCGAAGGAAACCTGGTGCAGGGATTCACGCTCTACAATTCGAAGGGCCGCGGAAGGGTGACGAGGAACCGGACGTTGAACGCCGCGATCGGGTACTACTCCGATTGGAACAACGGCTCGGATCTCGTCGTCAGCGGCAACCGCTTCGAGCGCGCCGCCGTCGGCATCAGCCTCGTCAACGACATTCTCCCGAACTTCCACACCGAGCGCGTCGAGATCGCCGACAACCTGATCACGCTCATCCCGAGGGCCGACGGCGGACGCCTCGGCATCCGCGTCCGCTCGGCGCGCTACGACGCGGCCGAGGACCTGAGGTATTACCCGCCGAGCTCGACTCCGCGGTACTTGAAGGACTTCCGTATCCTCCGGAACACGATCTCCCTCGCTTTCCCGCCCTCCGGGACCTACTACAACGGAGGCATCGCCGCGCAGGAGATCGACGGCCTCGAGATCAGCGGCAACGTGCTCGACCGGCGGCTCTGGCCCCGCGTCCACGTCGGCCCGATGGTCTACTACCGCCCGCAGGGGCCGCTCCACTTCCGGAACTCGCGGGTGCTCGTGCGGGGAAACCTGACGGATCGAGGCGAGCCCGCGCCCTACAACGACGCGGAGTTCGTCTCGCAGGCGGTGCCCGCGCGCATGAGGGTGGGCCGTCCGGTCGAGGTCGCCGTGACCTTCCGCAACACGGGAAGCATGCCGTGGTCGGCCTCCTCCGGCCACCGCCTCGCGGCGGAGCCGGCGGAGGGGAGCGGCTTGTGGGAGAGCCGGCTCACGTGGGCCGACCCGTGGGGCGTCAAGCGCGTGTCGCAGCCCGCCGGGGAGGTCGTGCCCCCCGGCCGCACCCGGACGTTCCGTTTCACCGTGATGCCCAAGGCGCCCGGCCGCTTCCGGTTCGAGTGGCGGATGTTCCATCAGGGGGCGCCGGACGCCGGACAGGAGTGGTTCGGGCCGTTGTCTCCCGCCGTCGACGTCGTCGTGGAGGAGCCGGGCGTCTGAGCCTCCAAGTTTCCCCGGTAGCAGGGAAAACGGAATAACGCAGAGGTACGCAGAGGAAATTAACGGAAAGGAGCGCAGAGGACGGAGCTTTTTCGGAGCCTATCCGTATCTATTGGTTTGGAGCGGCCGGAGGATGCGAT
>JACQPK010000139.1 GCA_016207565.1 Elusimicrobiota bacterium | reverse complement strand
GAACTTCTCGGCGAGCTTGGGGCTCCCCTCGGCGATCGTCCCGAACTGGGCGAGATGCTCCCGGCAGTAGTATCCGGCCATGGCTCCTCCTCGGCGACGGAGGATACCAATTTACGGCGCGTTAGACCGCGACGCCGGAGCCGGCGAGAGGCAAGAAGAGCCTGAAGCAGGTCCCGCGCCCGGGCTCGCTCTCGACGTCGATGTGTCCGCCCGCCTGCCGGATGATCCCGTAGACGCTGGCGAGCCCCAACCCCGTGCCCTTGCCGGGCTCCTTCGTCGTGAAGAACGGCTCGAACAGCCGCGACTGCACGTCGGCCGTCATGCCGACTCCCGTGTCGGAGACCGCGAGGACGGCGTAGCGGCCGGGCTCGAGCGTGCCGGTGCGGGCGGCGCGCGGAGCGTCCTCCGTGCGGACTCCGACCTCGACGCGGAGCTTCCCGCCGTCCGGCATCGCGTCGCGCGCGTTGATGGCCAGGTTCAGCAGCGCCTGCTCCACCTGCCCGGCGTCCGCGTGGACGACGACGGGCTCGGGCGCGCAGACGAACTCCAGCCGGATGTCCTTGCCGATCACGCGCGCCAGTATCCGCTCGAGCTCGCGCGCGGCGGCGTTGAGGTCGAGGTCCGCCGGCGACACCGGCTGCTTGCGGCTGAAGGAGAGCAGCTGCTTCGTCAAACCGGCGGCGCGCTGCGCGGCCTCGATGATGGTGTCGAGGTCCGCGAGGTTCGGCCTTCCCTGGGCGAGGTCGAGCTTGAGGCACTGCGCGCACCCGAGGATCGCGGTGAGGACGTTGTTGAAGTCGTGGGCGATGCCTCCCGCCAGCCGGCCGACGGATTCGAGCCGCTGGGCGCGCTGAAATTGGCGCTCGGCGACCGCCAGCTCGTCGCTCCGCTGGCGGACGCGGTCCTCGAGCGTGACGACCATGTGCTCGAGCGCGCGGTCGAGCTCTTCCCGCCGCCGGAGCTCGCGGAGGCCGAAGGCTCCGAGCGACCACGCGACCGCGAGGGTGAGGAGGTAGCCCGCCGCGAGCTGCCGGTCGGTCGCGTCGCGCGCGGCGAACACCAGACGGGAGGGGCGCTCGACCGAGACCGCCCAGCCCCAGCGCGGCAGGAGGGCGTAGCCGGTCACGACGCGCTCCCCGGAGCCGGCGTCCAAACGCTCCACGGCTCCCCCGGACACGACCTCCCCGACCGGGACCGGGATGTCGATCGGGAGGGTCGGTCCCACGGCCAACCGCCTCGGCTCCTCGTCCGAGTCGAGGAATGCGATGCGCCCGGCCGGGCTGTCTTGTCCGCGGGTCTCGAAGCCCATCAAGGGGTCGAAGCCGATGTCCAACACCAGCGCGCCCAGGCGCCGGGCGCCGTCGACGATGGGCACCGCGGCGGCGATCCGGCGGTCGGAGGCGCCGGGGTGCAGGAAGCGGGAGATCGAGGCCTTGTCGGCGCGCGCGACGGAGCGGAACCATTCGAGCTCCAAGGGTCTGCCCGCAAGGGCGGCGGAGGCGCGCGCCGCCCGCACGCGGCCCCGATCGTCGAACAGGATCACCCGTCGGAGGAAAGGGAACGAGCGGAAGGCGGCGGGGGCCTCGAGCGCCTCCCCCCACCGCCCCGCGCGGGCCAGCGCGACGAGCCGTCGATCCGAGGCGAGGGCCCGGCCCACCTCGACGGCCAGATCGAGCTTGTCGTCGAGCGCGACACCGACGAGCTGGGCGGCCCGGCCAGCCTGCGCGAGGCCGTTGCTCGTCCGGCTCCGGTGGACGAGAGCAACGCTCGCCACCATGACGAGGACGAGCAGGGCGAGCAGCCCCGCGGCCAACGGCCTGGCCTGCGACGCCGGAATTCGCATGCCCGCTTCCCTCGCGCAACGGACCGGCCGATTCCGGACGCCGGATTAGCTAAACTCCGCTGGTGAGGCTTCTGTGGGCCGCCGGCGTCCCGATCGCGGCGTATCTCGCCGGCTTCTGGCTCTACGGCCGCTATCTCGCCCGCGCCTTCGGCCTGAGCGACGCCTCTCCGACCCCGGCCGCGCGCGTCAACGACGGCCAGGACTTCGTTCCGACGCGCCCGGCGATCCTGCTCGGACAGCACTTCGCCGCGATCGCGGCCGTCGGGCCGATCGCGGGCCCGATCATCGCGGGCGCCAAATACGGCTGGCTTCCGGGCCTGATCTGGGTGACGCTCGGCGCGATCTTCATCGGCGCGGTCCACGACTTCGCCGCGCTCGTCGTCTCCGTGCGCGGCGGGGCCCGGTCGGTCGGCGAAGTGTTCCGCGGGCTCCTCGGGCCGCGCGCGGCGGGACTGTTCTCGGCCTTCATCTGGCTGAGCCTCATCTACGTGATCGTCGTCTTCACCGACCTCACCGCCGCCGCCTTCGTGAGCCGGCCGGAGGCCGGCGCCGAGGACTTCGGGCCGGGCGTCGCGACCTCCTCCCTGCTCTACCTCGCCTTGGGCGTGGGGCTGGGCGTGACGTGGAAGAAGACGGCCGCGCCTCTGTGGCTCACCACCGTGATCTTCGTGCCCGCGGTCTTCCTCATCATCTGGGCCGGGCAGAAGCTGCCGATCGTCTTCCCCGGCGACGCGCTCGCCCAGCAGCGGGTGTGGGACGTGGTGATCCTCGCCTACTGCGTGCTCGCCTCGCTCATCCCGATGTGGGTCCTGCTCCAGCCGCGGGGATACCTCGGCGGGTTCATCCTCTACACCACGTTCGCCGCCGGCGTGCTCGGGCTGTTCTTCGGCGGCCAGCGCATCGAGTTTCCCGCAGGGGCTCCGAGCGGCGCGCCGGCCCCGCCGCTATTCCCCCTGCTGTTTACGACGATCGCCTGCGGCGCGTGCTCGGGCTTCCACGGGCTGGTCGCCTCGGGCACGACGTCGAAGCAGCTCGCCAAAGAGACGGACGCGACGCTGGTGGGCTACGGCGGGATGCTCCTCGAGAGCCTCGTCGCGGTGATCGCGCTGGCGACGGTGATGATGCTCGCGCCGGGCTCCGCCGAGCTCAAGGGCGGCCCCGACGAGATCTACGCCCGGGGCCTCGCCCACTTCATGGCGGTGTTCGGAGTCCCGTTCGCCGCCGGGGTCACCTTCGCGAAGCTCGCGTTCGCGACGTTCATCTACGACACCCTGGACGTCGCGACGCGGCTCGGCCGCTACGTGCTGCAGGAGGCGCTCGGGTTCGAGAGCCGCCGGGCCGCGATCCTGGCCACGCTGGCGACCGTCGCTATCCCGCTCGTCGCCGTCTTCACGACCTGGCACGACGCGGCGGGCCGGCCCGTGCCGCTGTGGAAGGTGTTCTGGCCGGCCTTCGGCGCGTCGAACCAGCTCCTCGCCGCGATGACCCTCGTCGGCGTCACCGTGTGGCTCAAGCGCGAAGGCCGCAACGCGTGGCTCACCGGGGTGCCCGCGGCGTTCATGACGGTCGTCGCGCTGTCGTCTCTCGCCGTCTTGGCCGGGCCGTGGGTCGCGGGACTCGCCGCGGGCCGGTTTAGGCCCGACGCGGTCGGGACCACCGGCGTCGTGCTCATCGGGCTTGCGGTGGCGTACCTCGCGGAGGCGGGCCGGGCCGCGTTAGCGCCGAGTCGTCCTCGGGCGTGAACACGACCGGCTCCCGCGGAACCCTCGCCAGCTCGAAGGCCTCGCGGAACTCGGAGGCCGAGAGCTCTCCGGCCTCGAGGCCGCACCAGCGCGCGAGCAGGCCGATGACGCGCTCCGGGCGGACCCCCAGGGCGCGGTAGCGGTCGAGGCGGCTGTCGCCGTGGCGCTTGGCGAGCCTGCTCCCGTCGGGGCCGATCACGAGCGGCAGGTGGGTGTAGCTAGGCTCGGGCCCGAGGCCCAACGCCCTATAAAGGAGGAGCTGCCGGGCCGCCGAGTCGAGCAGATCCGCGCCCCGGACGACCTCGGTGACGCCCTGGCGGTGGTCGTCGACGACGACCGCGAGCTGGTAGGCCGGGACCCCGCGCTTGGTCCACACGACGAAGTCCCCGACGATCGCGGCCGGCGAGACGCTCTGCGGCCCGTAGACCGCGTCGACGAAGGCGACGGGCCGCTCCGGCACGAGGAAGCGCCAGTTCGTCGCCGCGTCCTCGAAGCGCCGCTCCCACGCGCGCGGGCGGAGCTCCCGCGGGTAGCGGACGTCGTGGGCGCCCTCCTGCGGCGCCGAGGCCGCGGCCTCGATCTGCCCGCGGGTCAAGGAGCACGGAAAGGCGCGGCCCTCCTCCGCGAGGCGCCGGATCGCCGCCCGATAGGGCTCGAGATCGTCCGACTGCACGAGCGGCCCTTCGTCCCAGTCGAGACCGAGCCAGCGCAGCGTCTCGAGGATGCCGGCGGCCGCCTCGGGTTTCACGCGCGGGCCGTCCAGGTCTTCGATGCGCAGGAGGATCCGCCAGCCGCGGCGACGCGCGAGCGCCCAGTTCACGAGAAAGGTGCGCGCGTTGCCGAGATGCAGCGCGCCGGTCGGCGAGGGAGCGAGTCGGGTCTTCACCACCGGTGATTGTAGCGTCTTGACACGGCGGACAGAACCCCCCATGCTGGCGGCGTGGGCCTGCGCCGCCTGCTTCTCCTCGCCTGCGTCGTGGCCGGGTGCTCGCCGCCGCTCGTGGTCAAGCGCGGGGACGCGCTCCTGCCTCCGGCCGACGCCCCGGCCTGCCACCTCGTCGTCTGGTGGCGCGACCTGGGGAGGAGCGCGGAGCCCGCGCCCCCTCCCGACGCCGGGGCCCGGGCCGCGAAAGCGCTCCGCGCGGACCGGAGCCGCCGCGCCTGCCGCGAGCTGCCGACCTGGCAGGTCGTCGAATCGCCTTCGACCGTCGCCCTGCTCTCCCGGGTGTGGAGGCCGCCGGGCCCCGTGCTCTGGGTCTCGGTCGACCACGCGAGGACCGGAGAGAAGGACGACCGTCGCCTGCAGCTGAAGGTCTCCTCGCGGCTGCAGGCCGGGCTCTTCGACACCGCGGAGCCGGCCCCGCCCCTGCTCGCCGAGGCCGCGCCCGGAGGCTACGACTCCGCGCTGGCCCGGCTCTTGTCCTCGGCGCGGCCGCAGCCCCGTCTTGCGACCGTCTCGATCCGCCGGGGAGAAGGGCCGCGCGCCGCCGAGGCCTTCGCGGCGGCCGAGCGAGGCGAGTGGGCCCGCTCCGCGGCGCTCTGGGCCGAGGCCGCCGCCGCCAATCGCGACGACTTGACCGCCGCCGCGAACGCGAGCGCCGCCTACGAGCTGGCCGGCGAGCTCGAAAAGGCGCTCGAGTGGCACGGCCGGCTCCTCGACGCGAGCCAGGGCCTCGGGGGGATGTTCCGGCTCATGATGCTCTTCGGAGGCGACGGGACCGAGCGCGAGGCGATGCTCGCCGGGAGGCTCTCGCAGAGCGAGCCCCCCCTCGCCGCGTTCGGGCCCGGGGCGACGCTCGCCGTCCTGCCTCTAGACAACGAGACGCCGGACATGGACGCGGACGACAAGGTCCGGTCCGCCGTGGTCTCCTCGCTCCGGACGGCCGGCTACTCGCCGGTCGAGCCCGCGACGGTCGACGAGCGGCTCAAGGCCGAGGGCGTCACCATGGCGGGGCACCTCAAGGCGCTCAAGTGGGATCGGATCGGCAAGCGGGTGAAGGCCGAGTTCCTGGTGGCCGGCGCGATCGAGGAGTACCGGAAGCTCCCGCAGAAGCAGGTCCGCGTGCGACTCAGCCTCATCCACGCGCCGACCTCGCGCGAGATCTACGCCGGCACGGGCGAGTCGATCGAGTTCGGGAAGAAGACGAGGGCGGGCCAGCCGGGGCCCGTGATCCTCACGCTCGGCCTCAGCCTGAAGGACGACCTCCGCGAAGCGGCGGAGCGCTTCGTCCGACCCCTGCCGCACTTCGCCAAGTAGCCGGACCATTCGGCCCATATCGCTGCCCGCCCCACTCGCGCTATGATGGCGGAGCCGCCGTTCCCGGCCCGGCGGTAGGAGATCGCATGATGCTTTCCGCGTTCTTGGCCGCCGCCACCGCCGTCGCCGCCCAGGAAGCCTTCGTCGTCCCGGAGATCGGACCCCTCCGCGAGGTCGTGCAGCTCCAGCTGCCGCCGCCGCCGGGCGAAGGCGGACGCCTCCCTCCGCCTCCCGGCGGAGGAGGAAACCTTCCCCCTCCCCCGGGCGAGGGCGGACGCCTTCCCCCGCCGCCCGGCGGCGAGCCGCGCCCGCGCCGCGAGATCAACTGGGAGTGCTGGCAGGCCTCGGCCCGCAGCCAGTCCATCGGCCACAACCGCGAGGCGCGGGAGACCCTTTGCCGCGGCGCGCGCTCGGCCGCTCCCTACGACGCCTGCTACAACGCCGCGTCCGCCTCGCAGTCGATCGGCGGCGACGTCTGGCTGAAGGTGGAGCTCTGCGCCGCGGCGGATTCGGCGGCGCCCTACGGCGATTGCTATAACGCCGCGTCCGCCTCGCAGTCGATCGGCCAAAACCCGCGCGCGAAGGTGCGGCTCTGCCGCGGCGCGAGCTCCAACGCGCCCTACTCGCAGTGCTACAACGCCGCCTCGAACTCGCAGTCGATCGGCTCCGACGTCGACCGGAAGATCGACCTCTGCGCGGGAGCGGTCTCGGACGCCCCGTACGCCGCGTGCTACAACGCGGCGTCCAACAGCCAGTCGATCGGGAGCAACATCCCGGCGAAGATCCGGCTCTGCGCGCAGGCGACTTCCGACGAGCCGTTCAGCCGCTGCTACACGTCGATGATCGGCTGGAGCCCGGCGCCCTGGGAGATCGACCGGGCCGTCGACCGGTGCGCGCCGTCCCTCCGCTATTAGCGGCGGACCTTCTCGAAGTAGATCCAGCCCTCGGGGCTCACGCCGTAGAAGCGGTAGAGCCCGCCCACCTCGTTGGGCGCGGGCGGCGCGCAGTATTGCTTGCCCAGGCTCTTGAGAGCCAGCGGGCCGCCTTTCTCCCAGCGCTTCACCTTCAGGGTGACGGTCGACTGGTCGTCCTGGACGCAACCGGACTTGTCCTTGAGATAGCAGTTCGCGTACGGGACGACGCTCTCCCGGCGCGCCGTCACGCGGGCGACCGCCACCCACCGGGCGAGCCTCGCCCACTCGGCCGCCGGCCGGTCGGGCCTGGCCACCCAGGTGTCCGGCGAGCACGGCTTCGTGGCTCCCGCCGGGGCGGCCAAGAGCGCGGCGAGAGCGAGCGCGGCCGTGCCCGAGCCGAGGGTTTCGACCGTCTTTCGGTCCATAGGTCTCCTTAGCCCTCTTCGGGCCTGACCGTCAAGGAAAACCTGCGGCCGGCGCGGACCGCCTCGAGCGCGGCCGAGACTCCGATCGAGGCTTCACCCAAGAGGCGGTGGAGCTCGTCGACCGAGCCGATGGGCGTCCCCGCGAAGCCGACGAGCAGGTCGCCCTGCTCGACGCCGGCGCGCTCCGCGGGTCCGCCGGGCTCGACGCCGACGACGAGCACCCCGCGGCCGCCTTGGGCCCGCACGTCTTGCCCGGCCAGGCCGAGCCAGCCGCGCCGGATCCGGCCCGCGCGGATGAGCTCGCCCGCGACCCACTTCGCCGTGTTGACCGGGATCGCGAAGCAGATTCCTTGCGCCGGGAGGATGATCGCGGTCGCCACGCCCACGACCTCGCCGCGCGCGTCCGCGAGCGGGCCGCCCGAGTTCCCGGGGTTGAGCGCGGCGTCGGTCTGAATCACCTGGTCCAGGAGCCGGCCGGACTCCGTGCGCAGCGAGCGGCCGAGAGCGCTCACGACGCCCGCGGTCACCGTGGTCTGAAATCCGTACGGGTTCCCCACCGCCACCACGAGCTGCCCGGGCTTGAGGCGCGACGAGTCTCCGAGCACGGCGGCGGGAAGGCCGTCGGCGCGCACGCGGATGACCGCGAGGTCGGTGTGCGGGTCGTCGCCCACGAGCTCGGCGGCGAACTCCCGGCCGTCGGACAGCGCGGCCCGCACCGAGGACGCCCCGTGGACGACGTGGCTGTTGGTGAGGATGTAGCCGTTGGCGGTGAAGACGAAGCCGGAGCCGCCTCCCCGGGCCTCGCGGTGGCCGTCCCGCTTGATCACCGCTAGGTTCGCGACCGACGGGCTCAACCGTTCGGCGGCGCCCATCACCGCTTGCGAGTACGCGTCGTGAAGCTGCGCTTCGGAGTCGAGCAGCGTTTCCATGGCGGCCTCCTGGCTTGGGGCACAGGAAACAAACCCGGGGTCCCGATTTCAAGGGCGCCGGGGCATTTGACATAATGGACGCCATGGAGCGCACGGAGATCAAGAAGGTGCTGCAGGCGGGAAAGCCGGGAGACGAGGTGTCCGTCGCCGGCTGGGTGAAGTCGGTCCGCGAGTCGAAGAGCGTCGGGTTCCTGCACCTCAACGACGGCTCGACGTTCGACTCGGTCCAGGTCCTCGTGCGCAACGGGCTCCCGAACCGGGACGTCATCCTCAAGCTGATCACGGGCGCCAGCCTCCGGGTGCGCGGCAAGCTGGTCGCGTCCCAGGGCAAGGGGCAGTCCATCGAGGTCGAGCCGTCCGAGATCCAGGTTCTGGGCGAGTGCGATCCGACGTCGCCGGTGCAGAAGGCCGGGACCTCCTTCGAGTTCCTGCGCTCCGTCGCGCACATGCGGCCGCGCACGAACACCTTCGGCGCCGTGTTCCGCCTGCGCTCCGAGCTCTCGTTCGCGGTGCACGAGTTCTTCTACCGGCGCGGCTTCGTTTCGTGCCACTCGCCGATCCTCACCACCTCGGACTGCGAGGGAGCCGGCGCGATGTTCCAGGTCTCGACGCTCGACCTCGAGAAGCCGCCGCGCGGCAAGGACGGCAAAATCGACTGGACGCGCGATTTCTTCGGCGAGCGGTGCAGCCTGACGGTGTCCGGACAGCTCGAGGCCGAGATCCTGGCGCTGTCGTTGGGCAAGGTCTACACGTTCGGCCCGACGTTCCGCGCCGAGAACTCGACCACCCCTCGCCACGCGGCCGAGTTCTGGATGATCGAGCCCGAGGTGGCCTTCGCCGACCTCAAGGACGACCGCGACCTAGCCGAGGCGTTCGTGAAGCACCTGCTCGAGCACGCCTTCAAGCACTGCGCCCGCGACCTCACGTTCTTCGACGAGCGGATCGAGAAAGGGCTGCGCGCGAAGATGGAGGCGGTCGCCAAGGCGGAGTTCGCCGTCCTCGAGTACACCGAGGCGATCTCGGTCCTCCAGAACGCCGGCCGGAAATGGGAGTACCCCGTCGAGTGGGGCAAGGACCTGCAGACCGAGCACGAGCGCTACCTCACCGAGGAGTACGTGAAGCGGCCCGTGTTCGTGATCAACTACCCGCGGACGCTGAAGCCCTTCTACATGTACTGCAACGACGACGCCAAGACCGTCGCCTGCATGGACTTGCTGATCCCCCGCGTCGGCGAGCTGATCGGCGGCTCCCAGCGCGAGCACCGGCTCGACCGGCTCGAGAGCCGGATCCGCGAGTGCGGGATGGAGCCCGAGAACTACCGCTGGTACTGCGACCTGCGGCGCTACGGCACGGTGCCGCACGCCGGCTTCGGGCTCGGCTTCGAGCGGCTGCTGATGTACTGCACGGGGATGGAGAACATCCGGGACGTGAGCCTCTGCCCGCGCGTCCCCGGCTATGCAAAGTTCTGAATCTTTCAGTCGATCGTTTTCGTTGACGTCTGAAAGATTCAGGCTGACAAGGTTTATTCGTACTTCCTTTAAGGAGTTGCCTTATACAAATCTGTCCCGGATTCTTCGGGCGTAACTCTACGACCAGCCGAAGAATCCGGGGTCAGTGCGGTAGCTTCGCCTTCAGGACCAGGACCTTGTCGCGGGTGGAGATCCCGCTCAGGAACAGGCGCGGCAGCGTCGGCATGAGCCCCTTCATGTCGACGGTCACGCGGATCGAGTGCGAGCCGTCGGCCTGGCGGCCCAGGCGCTGGAAGGTGCAGACCTTGTCGAGCGTCTCGCGGAGCGCGGCCTCCACCGCGTCCACGACCCTCCCGGTGACGTCGAAGATGAGCACCTTCGTCTTGCGGATCCGGACCTCGAACACGTTGGGCCCTTTCCAGACCGGCGAGGCGGCCGTCTTGAAGTGGATGCCCCCCAGGATCGGCAGCCGGTAGTCGCCGGAGGCGTGAAGGCCGTCCTCCTTCAGCTCCAGCCGGAACTTGCGGATGTCGTCGTCGGTCGCCTGCCGGATCGCGTCCGCGATCGCGGGCAGCTCGAGCGCCGCCTGGTCGATGCGGACGGCGAGATCGGGATGCTCGTGGTCGTGGGTCTGCGGGTCGTCCTGCGCGCCCGCGATCGCCAAGAAGAGGACCAGGAGGAGATGCATCAGGGGGCGGGGGCCTTCACCAGGTCGATCGCCAAGAAGGGGGCTCCGGAGCCGTCGCGCGTGTCCACCAGGAGGCGGACTCCGCCGAGCTGGGCGCCCTTGAGGAACGGCGCGATCTTCTCGAGCTTCAGCTTCACGATGATCGTGTTGGCGTCGGCCGAGAGCTGGTCGTTGAGACGGATCTCCTTTTCGCCGACGAAGCCCAGCACGGAGCCGAACTTCTTCGCGGCCCGCTCGGCGCGGCGCCGCTCGATCGGGAGCGCCTGCTGCTCGAGGTCGAGCGACGCGCTCTCGTCCATCAGCTCCGCCTTCACCTCCGAGTCCTTGGCCGCGGCGACCCGCCGATCGACGTCGGCCTTCTTCTGCCGGATCGACGCCGCGCGGCGGTCGAACGAGGAGTAGTCCCCGGACAGGACGCCCAGGTAGCCGCGGACCGAGGCGAGCGCGAGCTCGACGAACTGCACCGGCACGACCACGCGGTCGACGGCGGGGTCCTTCGAGTCGGCGCGCCAGAAGGTGGTCTCCTGCATGGGGAAGACGAGGATGAGGTAGCCCTCCTTCGTGGTCTTCGCCTCGACGGTCATGACGAACTTGAAGTCGGGGACCTTCGCGTCCTCGAGGTTGTACCGCCGCAGCACGTCGGCCGGGACCTTTAGCGTCCCTCGCACGAGGATGCGCTGCTTTGAGGTCTGGAAGGAGACCGTGAGGTTGCGCACCGCCTCGGTCTGCACGACGTCGCCGACGACCTCGTTGATGAGGTCCTCGGAGAGGAAGACGCTCGCGAGCCTCCCCTCGGGCGCGCGCGGGTTCGGGTTCTGGGGCGGCAAAGGGCCGGGCGCCGGGGGCACGACCGGCGCGGGAGGCGAGGCGCGCCCGGGGGCCGGCGCGGTCCGGCCCGGGCCCTGCGGCTTGCCCTGCGCGGGCTTCCCAAGCGCGGCCTGCGCTCCCGCCTCGAGAGCCGCGGTGCGAATCGGGACGAGCCTAAACGGAAGCGGCAACCGCTCCGCCGAGGCGTGGCGCGCCCCGCCTCCGCCGAGCGCCGCGAGCGCGAGCGGCGCGTGTTTGGCGACCGCGGTGCCGTCTTGCGCCGCCACGGTCACCACCTTCAGGGCATGCCCCGAGGGAACCTCGTGGGCCGCGACGGGAGTCCACGCGTCGTCGCCTTCCCCCCGGCTCCAGGCCCGGCCCGCCCGCTGGATGACGACGCGGACGCGCTCCGAGTCTCCCGGCGCGACGACGGGGACGGCGTCGGATGGGGCGGCGGCGGCCGGCGCGGCCTGCGCCCGGGGCCCCGGCCCGCGCAGCGAGGCCAACAGCTCGTCGAGGCGGGTCTTCGTCAGCGGCGCTTGCGCCCCGCGACGGATGAACCCGTCGTCGAAGCGGTAGCCGAGGCTCGTGAGCCGGGAGCGGTCGGCGTCGCCGAGGAGCGACGGGCTCTGGAAAAGATTGACGGGCGGCTCGGAGGAGACCGCGAACGCCGGTACGGCGAGTAAGAGGAGGTGTAGCCGGAAGCGCATGCCCCGAGTGTAACCCGGGGCGGCGGAAGGCCGTACTAGACCTTGGGCCTAGGCGGGGGCGGCTATCGGGGGCACCCTGAAAGTCCCCGAAAGGCCTACCACGCGGTAGGCTGGTAATCCTTCAGGAACTTTCCCCAGAGATGCTCGCCGGAGTTCTGCCCGGCGAAGACGGGGTCGCACACGCGCGCGGCGCCGTCGACGATGTCGAGCGGCGGCTGGAAGTCGTGGACGGCCTGCTTGCGGCTCGACAGGTGCGCCGGGTCCTCGTCCGTCACCCAGCCCGTGTCGACGGCGTTCATGTGGATGCCGTCCTTCACGTAGTCCGCGGCGGACGTCAAGGTCAGCATGTTCAGGGCGGCCTTCGCCATGTTCGTGTGCGGGTGCTTGTCGGTCTTGGTCCGTCGCGAGAAGCTCCCCTCCATCGCCGACACGTTCACGATGTGCTTGTCGCGGCCCGGCGCCCGCAGCATAAGCGGCTTGAGCTTGGAGCACAAGATGAACGGCGCCACGGCGTTGATGAGCTGGAGCTCGAGCATCTCCGCGGTAGGGACATCCGCCAGCGCCATCCGCCAGCTGTTCATGGTCCTCAGGTCGACCTGCTGGCGGTCGGCGTCCGTCTTCCCTTCCGGGAAGACGTCGAGGCCGAGCTCGGCGTCCTCGAAGGTGTACTTCAGCTGCGACAGGGCCGCGGACTCCCGAAGGCCGACGCCCGGCCCGCCGCGATGCCACACCGCCAAGCCCGTGGCGTCGGGGGCTTGAGGGGCCGGCGCCGCGGCCGGCCCTCCCAGGAGGCCCTTCAGCTCCGAATGGCCGCGCAGGACGCTCCGCTCCGCCTCGGGAAGCTCGGGGGCGGGTAGCGCCTCGTAGTCGAGCAGGTGGCGGTAAAAGGCAGCCGGGCGGCGCACCGTCTGGGCCGCGTTGTTGATCAGGAAGTCGAGGCCGCCAAGCGCGTGGTCCAGATAGCGGCAGAACAGCTCGACGGACGGCGAGTGCCGGAGATCGAGGCCGTAGACGCGGAGCCGGTCCCCCCACCGGCCGAAGTCCGGCTCGGCGGCGTAGCGCCGGGCCGCGTCGTGGGGGAAACGCGTGGTGGCGACCACCGTCGCGCCGGCGCGGAGCAGCATCAGCGAGGCCTGGTAGCCGATCTTGAGGCGCGCGCCGGTGATGAGGGCGAAGCGCCCGCGCAGGTCCGCGGTCTGGAACCGCTTGGCGTAGTTGAACTCGGCACAGGCCGGGCACATCGAGTCGTAGAAGAAGTGCAGGTCCCGGAACTCGGCCTTGCAGACGTAGCAGTCGCGGGGTTCGCTCAGCTGGGGCCTCTCGTCGGGCAGCGCCGCCGGGGCCACGAGCGCGGGCGCGACGTAGACGGACTCCCGGCGCGCGGACCGGATCTGGGTGGCGGCGCGGATGGCGCGGTCGACCTGCTTCTTGGCGTCCCGGCGTTGCCGCCGCAACGCGCGAGAAAGGGTGCGGTGCTCGTCCCGCTCCGGGCGGGACACCCGCCCGGCGGCGACCATCAGGGCGCGATGCTCCTCCGGGGAGAGAGAGGAGAGCAGGGTTCTGTCTTCGGCCGCCGCCTCGAGG
>JACQPK010000123.1 GCA_016207565.1 Elusimicrobiota bacterium | reverse complement strand
GCCCCGGCACCCGCCCCGGCACCCGCCCCGGCGCCCGCTCCGGCGCCCGCTCCCGCGTCCGCTCCGATCGTCGGAGACTCGGGAGAGCGAAAACCTCGGCGAGGGCCGGTTTGGCCCGTCTGAGACGCGCCGCGGTCGCCGTTGTGGCGTGCGTCTTCGCCGCCGCCGAAGCTTCCGCGGGAGTCTTCCCGACCTCGCCGTTCTCCGATAAGGCCGCCGGGACCACCGGCGCGGCGTTCCTCAAGACCCCCCCTTCGGCGCGCGCGAACGCGCTCGCGGACGCGCACACGGCCGGAGCCGACGGCTCGGAGGCGCTCTTCTGGAACCCCGCGGGGATCGCGTCGCTCGAGGACACGCTCCGTTCCGACGCGAGCCTCGGCTACAACGCGCTTCTCGAGACCGCGTACCAGAGCTCGCTGGCCTACGCTCGGCCGATCGCGGGCCGAGGGGTCGTCGGCGCCGGGCTGCTCTACGCGTCGCAAGGGAGCCAGCAGGGCTATTCCACGGTCGGCGACCCGACGAGCGGATTTACGCCCAACGATCTGGCATTTACGGTCGGCTACGGAAAGAAGCTCGACGTGCTCCGGCTCGGCGCCGGGCTCAAGCTCGTGCGCTCCCAGCTTTCCGACGCGTCGGGGACGACCTTCGCTCTCGACTTCGGCGCGCAGTACCTCGGCGCGATGAACACCTCGGAGGGTCCGATCGACCTCGGCGTCTCCGTCCAGAACCTGGGGCCGGGGCTGTCGATGGGCTCCTCTTCCGACCCGCTGCCTTTCAAGCTGCAGCTCGGCGCGCGGTGGCACATCAGCGACCGGATCGCGGGAGTCCTCGACGGCATCATGCCGGTCGACCAGGACCCGGCGGCGGCCCTGGGGGTCGAGGGCCGGTTCCCGGTCGGAGAGAACATCGCCGCGAGCATCCGCGGCGGCTACAACGTCGCCCGCACCCGCGGGGTCGACGGCCTGACGGGGCTGGCGGCGGGCTTCGGTCTCGAGTGGAACCAGATTCGGCTCGACTACGCGTGGGTCCCCTACGGCGACCTGGGGGCGACGAACCGGATCACCTTCGGGTACGCCTTCGACACCGTCGGGCGAGGCCGAGCTCCGAGCGGGGTTCGGGCCGCGCGGTCGGCGGCTCCGGCGCCGCTCCCCGCCTCGTCGGGGCCCCTGGCGCCGGGCTCGTCGCTCTCGGAGCTCGAGCGGAGCTACTGGACCGCGGCGATCGCGTGGGTGTTCCAGTCTTCGGGCGGCGGCAGGCCGTTCAACCCGCAGCTCGAGGAGTATCCGACGGGCAACGGCGCGAGCACCTCCGGAGGCGGCTTCACCCACATCATCGGGATCGTCCCGGCAAAGGAGACTCTGCTCCTCTACGAGTCGGATTGCGACCTGACGAAGCCCAACGTCAACTGCGGCGCCTTCACGGGAATGGTGTTCGAGGTCTCCTCGCGGGACGCGGGCGTCGAGCTCCGAGGCGCGCACGAGGTGCTCAAAGGAAAGCCCAATCGCCTGCAGCCGGCGGTGCCCGGGGTGCGGGACTCTTTCCTGGCCGCGCGCCGCTTCTGGCTCGAGAAGGGCCGCGACCTCACCGCGCGTAAGTAAAGTGGGGACAGTCCCCACTTTACTTGCTTCACTCCTTGGTCGACAGGAGGAGGAAATCCAGCACCCGCTGGGTCTCCACCGCGCAGTGGCGCCCCTTCGGGATCGTGTCGAAGCGGACCCGCTGCCCCTGCGACGCCAGCGTCTCCGACAGGCGCCGGGAGCCCTCGTAGAAGCCCCACTCGTCCGCGTCGCCGCACGCGACCAGCGTCGGCGGCAGGTCCGACGCCTCGCGCGCGAGCCGGAGCGGATCGTGCCGGTCCCACGCCGGCCGTGTCGGGAACACGCGCTTCTGCTGGCCGAGGAGGTAGTCCAGCTTCTCCATCGCCGCTCCGGTGCGCTTGGCGTAGTCGCGGCGCTCCTTTTCGGGCCCGAACGGAGAGAGCGGCGTCACGGCGGGGCACGAGAGCACCGCGGCCTTCCATAGCGACGGCCGCTTCAGGAGGAGCTGCGCCGCGTTGAAGCCCCCCATCGACAGGCCCCAGAGCACCCGCTTCCTCGGCGAGCCGGTCCTCGCCTCGGCCGCCGGCATCGCCTGCTCGACGAAACGCTCGAGGAGGCCCGCGCCCACCGACGTCCCGCGCTCGGTGAGCACCCAGATCTTGCCGAAGGAGATCGAGACGACCGTCGGCGCCGGGAGGCCCTTCGCGCGGTAGTGGCGGACCATGTCGGAGGCGATCGGCGATTGCCCCCATTGCAGCTCGCTGTCGCCCTTGCCGTGAAGGTAGTAGAGCGTCGTATCGGAGGGTTTCCCGTTGGAATCGGTGTAGATGCAGTACCGGTAGCCCTTGCCGTCGCCGCAGTCCGTCTTAAATAGGGCCGGCTCGCGCTGCGGCTTGCCGCACCCGGCCAAGAGCCAGAGCGCCAGCGCGAGCCGTCTCATCGGCCCGCCCGCGTTTTCAGGACGCCGACCATCGCCGCCTGGACCCGGCCGTTGGAGGCGAGGGTCTGGCGTCCCCACACCGACGGGTCCGAACCCCACGGACGTCCCGAGAAGTCCGACACCCGCCCGCCCGCCTCCTCGACGAGGAGCCGGCCCGCGGCGACGTCCCAGGGGCTCAGGCGGAACTCCCAGAACCCGTCGAAGCGTCCGGCCGCCACCCAGGCCAGGTCGAGCGCGGCGCTGCCCGAGCGGCGCAGGTCCTGCGCGAGGCGCAGGAAGTCGCGGGCGATGCCCGCATAGAGCGCCGCGCGCTTGTCGCGGTCGTACGGAAAGCCGGTGACCAGCAGGGCGCCGGACAGCCGCTGGACCCGCGACACGGCCATCCGCCGGCCGTTGAGGCTCGCGCCGCGCCCCGCTTCCGCGAGGAAGAGCTCGCCGCGGAACGGGTCGTAGACTCCGCCCAAGATCGCGCGCCCGCGCTCGACGAGGCCGATCGATACGCACGACAGCGGCAGCCCGTGCGCGAAGTTCAGGGTGCCGTCGAGCGGGTCGATCACCCACAGATAGTCGGAGCCCGTCGAGCGGCCGCCTCGCTCCTCGGCGAGGAAATCGTGGCGCGGGAACCGGCGTCCGATCTCGTCGAGGATCATTCGCTCGGCGGCGTAGTCGACCGGAGTGACGACGTTGGCTCGCCCCGAGCCCTTCGAGCTGAACGAGACCCGGCCGAGTCCGCGCTTGAGCTGCGCGCCCGCCGCCTTGAGGGCCGTGACCAGCGTGCGGCGGAAGGCCGGGGCGCTCATCGCGCGAGCGGCCGCAGCGCCTTCGCGAGCCCCTGGATCGTGAACGGGCGCGCCTCGACCGCGGGCCGGATGCCGTGCGCGCGGAGCGCCCGGGACGTGATCGGACCGATAGAGGCCGCCGCCGCCGTCTTGAAGAAGCGGCGCGCCCGCCCGGCGCCGACCGCGCCGACGAACTGCTCGACCGTCGAAGGCGAGGTGAAGGTCACGACGGGCGAGCCGCCCTCGCGCACCGCGCGGGCGAGGCGTTTTCGCCCGGCCTCGTCCGGCACGGTGCGGTACGCCTCGACGACGTCGAGCCGCGCCCCTGCCCGCCGGACGAGCCGGGGCAGGGCGTCCCGGGCCACCTTCGCGCGCGGGAGGAGCATGCGCGCGCCGTTGGGCGTGCCGACCCTGCGGAGCAGATGGCGCGCGAGCGCCTCCCCCTCGAACTCGTCGGGCAGGCTTTCGATGCGCGCGCCGTGCCGGCGCGCGGAGGCGGCCGTCACCGGGCCGATCGCGAAGACGCGGCGCGGAAGGCGCGGCGTCCCCGCGCGCCGGGCCCGCTTGAAGAACATCTCGACGCCGTTGACGCTCGTGAAGATCAGCACGTCGTAGAGGGACAGCCGGCGGAGCGCCCGGTCCAGGGGCCGCCACGACGAGGGCGCGGCGATGCGGATCGCGGGCGCCACGAGCGGGCGGGCGCCGAGCCGGCGCACGGCCGCTTCGAGGCGGGCGGCTTGCGCGCGCGGACGGGTGATGATGATGGTTCTCCCTTTCATGAAAACGGGCTGGCCCCCGACATCGCCTCGGCCCCGCGGGGGCCTCGGCCGGGGGCCGGGAGCTTGCCGGATTATTGCAAATCGGCAATACTGCCACCATGCAGGCGCTCCTGGCGCTGCTTCTCCTGCCTGCCCAGGCCTCCCCCCGCTCGAAGGAGCCGCGCGTGGAGCGCTCGGTGGTGCGCATCTTCACCGTGTTCCGGAAGCCCGACTTCTACCAGCCGTGGCAGATGGCGGCGCAGGACAGCGCCACCGGCTCGGGCTGCGTGATCGCGGGCGAGCGGATCCTGACCAACGCGCACGTCGTCAGCGACCAGGTCTTCGTCCAGGTCCGGCGCGCCGGCGACGCGACGCGCTACACCGCCCGCGTCGAGTACATCGCGCACGACAGCGAGCTGGCGGTCCTCAAGGTCGAGGACCCCGGCTTTTTCGCGGACGCCGCGCCGCTCGATCTGGGCGAGCTGCCCGAGCAGCGCGACGGCGTCGACGTCTACGGCTTTCCCGAGGGAGGCGACGACCTCTCCGTCACGAAGGGCGTCGTATCCCGGATCGAGGTGACGCCCTACACGCACTCGGACCGCGAGCTGCTGACGATCCAGACGGACGCCGCGATCAACCCCGGCAACAGCGGCGGCCCGATGATCATGGACGGCAAGATCGTCGGCGTGTCGTTCCAGATGGACGCCGAGGCGCAGAACGTCGGCTACGCCGTGCCGGTGCCCGTGATCCGGCGGTTCCTCAAGGACATCGAGGACGGGCGCTACGACGGCATCCCCGACCTCGGCATCCGCTACCAGGCCGTCGAGAACGCCGCGCTGCGAGACTGGTTGGGGATGACTCCCGGCGACTCGGGAGTCCGCGTCTCGACGGTCGTCTTCGGCGGCGCGGCCCATGGGCTCGTCCGGCCTGGGGACGTCCTGGCGTCCATCGACGGCGTGCGGATCTCCAACGACGGCACGATCCCCTTCCGGCGCAGCGAGCGCGTCCTCTTCGCCCACGCGATCTTCTTGCACCAGAAGGGCGAGAAGTCCCGGCTCGGCCTCCTGCGGGACGGGAAGCCGTTGAGCGTCGACGTCGAGCTCCGCCCGTCGGCCGCCCTGGTCTCCGGGCCCACCTACGGCTCCCGTCCCCGCTACTTCGTGTACGCCGGCCTCGTGTTCACGCCGCTCACGCGCAACTACGTCGACAACTGGGAGTGGAACGACGTCCCGACCTCATTTAAGTCCTACGTGGAGTTCGGTCTGCCGACCGCGGAGCGCCCGGAGCGCATCGTCCTCGCGCACGTCCTCCCCCACGCGGTCAACGCCGGCTACCACGAGTTCCGCGGGATCATCATCGACGCGGTGAACGGCCAGAACGTCGGCAGCCTCGAGCAGCTCATCGAGGCCTTCCGCGCCCCGCTGGGCCGCTTTCATGTCCTCCAGACCGACGCCCTGACGGACTACGACGGCCGCATCGTCCTCGATGCCGCCGCCGCCGACCGCGCCTCGGCCGAGATCCTAGCGACGTTCGGGATCCCCGCCGACCGGAACCTCGCCGCCGCCCCGGCTCGCTGAGCCGGGCGCTTTGACAGCGCACGGTGGGTTTTGTTATCGTCGGCGGATTACATGGCTC
Organism: Elusimicrobiota bacterium; assembly: GCA_016207565.1. Lineage (GTDB taxonomy): Bacteria > Elusimicrobiota > Elusimicrobia > UBA1565 > JACRDR01 > JACRDR01. Next base: position 5,540 of record JACQPK010000123.1, on the reverse strand, counting down.
CAGCCTGGTTCAAGCGGCGGGAGAAGAAGGATTCCGCAGCCCCAAATCCCGGACAACCCGCCGTGGCGGTCTCTCCCAAGGGCATATCGATCGGCAAGCTCCTGACGGACGAGCTCGTCGTGTTCCTCCCCGAAGTTAAGGAGAAGAACCAGGCGATCGACCGGCTGGTGGCCCGGCTCTGCGCGACCCGCAAGCTCGGCGACCCCGCGCCGATGCTCCGGAAGGTCCTCGACCGCGAGCAGGGCATCAGCACGACGCTCGACACGGGCCTCTCGCTCCCGCATGCGCGCGTGGACGACGTCCAGGAGATCTCGACGATCCTCGGCCTCCTGCCGCAGGGGATCCCCGACCCGAAGCAGCCCGAGCTGAAGATCCGGGCGATCTTCCTGTTCTTTTCCCCCAACCGCCAGGAGGCGTTCACGCGCCACCTGCACCTGCTGCGGACGGTGTCCGCGCTGTTTCAGCCCGCCTTCATCGACCAGCTCCTCGCCGCCGGGACTCCCGCCAAGGCGCTCGAGGCGATCCGCAAGCAAGAGTCCTGACGGATGGCCCTCCTGCGGATCACCAAGCACGGCGAGACGGTGCTCAAGAAACCCTCGCCGCCCGTGGATTTCGAGGCGATCAAGAAGGAGCTCCCCGGCCTGCTGCGCGACATGTGGGCGACGATGTACGCGGCGCACGGCGTGGGCCTCGCCGCCCCGCAGATCGGCCTGAACCTCCGGATCGCGGTGATCGACGTGAAGCACGAGGGCCAGTCGAAGCAGCTGGTGCTCATCAACCCGAAAATCCTCCACCTCGAGGGAGCGCAGGAGGAGGAGGAGGGCTGCCTCTCGATCCCCGGCCTCTACAGCAAGCTTCGGCGAGCGGCGAAGGCGACGATCTCGGCTCTCGACGAGGAGGGCCGGCCCTACGAGGCGAGCGGCGAGGGCCTGTTGGCGCGCGCCTTCCAGCACGAGATCGACCATCTCGACGGGAAGCTCTTCATCGACCATCTCGGGCTCGCGCAGCGCCTGAAGGTGGCCCGCATCCTAAAGGACCTCAAGAAGACCTGGAATTGAAGTTAGTGAAGTGGGGACGGTCCCCACTTTACTAACTCAACTTCTGCCGGGTAGGGCCGCGTCGAGGCCGGCGAGGAGTTGCGCCGCGGAGTGGAAACGCGCGTCCGGCTCCGGCTGCAACGCTTTGAACAGGGCCTGGTCCACCGCCGGGCCCAGGCTCGCGTCGAACGACGACACCGGGGCGATCTTCATCTCGCGCTTTTGCGCGAGGAAGTTCGGGCCCTCGAAGGGCAGCTTCCCGGTGAGCATCTGGTAGATGCAGACGCCGAGCGAGTACACGTCCGACTCGCGCGCGACGCGGCCCAGCTCCGCCTCCGGGGCCATGTACGGCGGCGTGCCCCACGCCTCCGTGCGGGTCAGGTGGGCGACGGTGCCGCTCGAGCGGTGGGCGATCCCGAAATCCATCACCTTCGCGCGCCCGTCGGCCCCGATCATGACGTTGGCGGGCTTGAGGTCCCGGTGGATGATCTTCTGATCGTGCGCGTAGTCGAGGGCCGCCCCGACGTCGGCGGCCACCCGGCGGGCCGCGTCCCAAGGCAGCCGGCCGCGCTCCTGCAGGAGCGCGTGGAGCGCCTTGCCCGAGACGAACTCGAAGACGAGGAAGAGCTCCCCCCGCTCTTTCACGATGGAGAAGATCTCGACGATGTTAGGGTGCTTGAGCGACGCGACGAGCCGCGCCTCGGACAGGAAGAGATCCAGCTCTTTCTCGCTCGCCAGGAGCTCGTCGCGCAGCCTCTTGATCGCGACTTTCCGCCGCAGGGTGACGTCGGTGGCCTCGAAGACCCGGCCCATCGCGCCGCGGCCGATCTCCCGCTCCAGGCGGTAGTTCCCGCCGATGACGCTGCCGATGGTCGCCCCGCCCGTCCCCGACGCGGCGGCGATCGCCGCCTGGCGCCTCTTGCCGATCCTAAACGCCGCGCCCGCCAGAATCAGCGCGAGCCCCGCGGCGATTCCGCCGATGCTCCAGCGCCGTTTGCGCGAGGCGATGGCGGCCTGCGTGCCGAAATAGAGGCGGTCGTCCTCGCCGAGGACCTCGCGCGCGTGCCGCCGGGCGTTGATCAGCTCGCGGTGGAACTCCTCGAGCGCCAGCGCCTGCGCGATGCCGGCCGGCGCCTCGGCCTGGACCTTCTTTCGGTTGTCGAGCGCCGCGAGGCCCTGCGTGACCGCCTGCAGGTGCGCGAACTTCTTCATCTCGGCGTAGCTCGTCTCGAGCTCCGAGAGCCGGTCGTACTTGGGGAGGGTCTCTTCGCGCAGCTTCCGGCGTTTCTCCGAGTGCTCGAGGAAGCGGTCGTCGTCGGCGTAGAGCTTGGAGAGCCGGTCCAGGTCGTCGATGAGCGAGAGGAGGTCGGCCATGAGAGGCTTGGCGACCGCCTCGAGCTCCGGGAGCGTCGTGGGATTGTCCGGCCAGGCGGCCGCGGCGCCGGCGAACGCGAGCAGCAATAGCAGGGTCCGCATCAGCTCCCCGAAAGCTTATCTCCTCCCCCGACGGAGCGCAAGGCTTACTATAATGCCCGCCGGTGACGATCCGTACCAAGTTCTCCCTGATGGCCTCCGGGCTCGTGCTGGCGGTCGTCGGCCTAGCCGGGACGCTCCAGTTCCAGCTGCAGCGCCGGGACCTCGCGCGCGCGCAGCGGAGCGGGCTCGGCCGGTCGGCGGGGCGCCTGGCGGACGCCGTCCATACGGCATGGGCGGCGCGCGACCTGAGGGCGCTGGATGCCGCGGTCGAGACCGCGCCGCGCCCGGCCTACGCCGTCTTGACGAGCGGCGACGGCAAGGTGCTTTTCGACTCCCGCTCTCGGGGCGACTCCTCGCTCCGGTATGCCTCCGACGACCGGACCCAGGCGGCGCTAAACGCGCTCGGCCCCGCCGAGTTCAGCTACCGCGAAGGCGGACGCGAGCTGCTCGAGTTCGCGTTTCCGGCGGGCTCCGGCTCCGGCAAGACCGTGCTCCGCGCGGTGTACGATCTTTCGGCGCCGGCCGCGGGCGCGGCGCTGGGCGCGTCGCTGAGGCGCCAGCTCGGCATCGCGGCGCTCTCGCTGGTCGTGGGGCTCCTCGGCGCGGCCTGGCTGGCGGCCAACTTCAACCGCACGCTCGGGAAGCTCTCCGACGCCGCCCGCCACATCGGCGCCGGCGAGCTCTCCTACCAGGTCATGACGCAGCGCGCCGACGAGCTCGGACAGCTCTCCGCGGACTTCAACGCGATGGGCCAGAAGCTCGCCGAGCTCGAGGCGATGAAGCAGCGGTTCCTCGAGTCGGTCACCCACGACCTCAAGAGTCCGCTCGCGTCGATCGACGGCTACGCGAAGGTGATCGCCATGGGCCTGTCGGGTCCCGTCACCGACCTGCAGAAAAAGCAGCTCGAGGCGATGACGAGCAGCTCCTCGCGCCTCGCGCGCATGATCGACGACATCCTCGACCTCTCGAAGATGGAGGCGGGCAAGATGGAGTTCGATTTCGCGCCGCTCGACGTCGGGCGCGTCGCTCAGTCGACGCGGGATTTGCTGTCCGTGCTGGCGGAGAAGTACGAGGTGACGCTCGAGGCGAGGGTCGAGGAGGGGCTGCCCGCGGTGGAGGCCGACTCGGACCAGATCCACCGCGTCGTGACCAACCTGGTCTCGAACGCGCTCAAGTTTACGCCCAAGGGCGGCCGGATCACCGTCCACGTGCGGCGCGGCGACGGCGGCGGCCTGGTCATCGGCGTGCAGGACACGGGCGTCGGCATCCCCAAGGACAAGCTCGGCTCGATGTTCACCAAGTTCTTCCAGGTCCAGGAGACGAAAAACGAGGCGCGAGCCCGCGGCACGGGCCTCGGGCTGACGATCTGCCGCCGCATCGTCGAGGCTCACGGCGGAGAGATCTGGGTCGAGAGCGAGTGGCGCAAGGGCTCGACGTTCTCCTTCAGCCTCCTGGCGAAGCCGCCGGTCGCCGCGCCCGCGGCCTAATTGGTAGTATGGCGGGGAAATGGGAAACCGCATCCTGATCATCGACGACGACCAGTCGATGCACGACATCGTCGGCGCCGTGCTGAAGTCCATGGGCCACGAGGTGGAGTCGGCGTTGGACGGGGCTCAGGGGACGATGAAGGCGCAGCAGCTCTGGCCCGACCTGATCGTCCTGGACTTCGAGATGCCGGGCGGCGGTGGCGAGGTCGTCTTCGAGCGGCTCCGGGCCAACGAGCGGCTCTCGTCGGTCCCGGTGCTCTTCTTGAGCTCCCTGCCGCTCATGAAGCAGGTGACGCGCGTCGAGGTCTCGCGCAACGTCCGGTTCCTCAATAAGCCCGTGGATTTGGCCGAGCTCAGGAGGCTGGTGACCGAGCTCCTGGCGCCTCCAAAGCACGCCTGACGGCGTCCAAGAGCGCCGCCGGCTCGAAGGGCTTCGGGACGTAGGCGGCCGCTCCTTTCTCCTCGGCCCGCTTGCGGTAGCTCTTGCCGTCGAGTGTGGAAAGCAGGATGACCGGGATAACCTTCGTCGCCCCGGCCCTTTTCAGCCGCTCGAGCGCCTCGAAGCCGTCGAGGTCCGGGAGCATCACGTCCATCAAAATGAGCGCGGGCGGAGCGGGTTTCTCCAGCCGGAGGAAGCACTCGCGGGCGGTCGAGACCGTCTCAGGATCGTATCCGCCCGACGCGAGCACGTCCCGGATGAGCGCGCCCAACTCGGGGTCATCGTCGACGACCAGGATCTTCCCTTTCGCGCCCATCGAGCGCAGTCTACCGAATTTACCGCCGATTGACCACGAGCCCCCCGCCGCGCGGGGCTCCGGTGCCGCCTGCGCTTTTTGGTGAACCCATCTTGAATTGGCCGCCTCCCGCCGGCCCGATTAGGCTATCCGTATGGAAACCCTGCATGCCCTCAAGGTCGGCGGGCCGGCTCTGGTCGCGACGCTCCTCGCCGCCGCGGGGACGCTCAGCGTGGTCGGCGAGCTGCGCGACAGAGCCGAGCGTGACCGGCTCGCCGTTGCCGAGTTGCGCGCCTTCTTCGACCGGGAGTCCCATCGAAACGACGCCGCTCCCGTCGAGACCGCTCGCCCCGACGCGCTGACCTTCGTGCGGACCTCCGAGCTCAAGGACGCGGTCCGGATGAACGCCTCGGAGGGCCCTTTCCCTGGGGCGGCACCGAATCCTGCTCCTGCCGCCGGCGACCCTGAGGACGCCAAGAAACTCGCCGAATGGGGCCTGGAGCCCGAAGGCGGCGCCTTCGACGGCCGAGCGGTCCGGCAGAACCTGCTTTCCGGTCTCACCGCGGGCCTCGGCCGGCAGGCGAAGCCGCGGCGCGCGAACGCTCGGTCCGTCGCGCGGACTACGCGGCGCCGGTTGCTCGCCCGCCGAAACCTCGGTCACTCCGTCGACTTCGACCGGATGCAGGGCATGGTCGCCGCCCTCCAGGCAGATTAACATGCATGGCTCCTAAGTTAATTCAACGGAGTGACGCAGAGGTACGCAAAGGAAATTACGAAAAGGCACGCAAAGGACAGAATTATTCATG
>JACQPK010000124.1 GCA_016207565.1 Elusimicrobiota bacterium | reverse complement strand
GCCTGGATTCTCCAGTTAGTCGTATTTGTTGCCACCTGGAGAATCCAGGTAAATTTGTCGTTATTCGTTATCAAAGGAAGTTCCTTTGATGAATAATATTGTCCTGGATTCTTCAGACGCTGTTTTAACGAGCAACTGAAGAATCCAGGCTAGCGTTCCGGCGTCCAGCGGCCGCGGACGGCGGCGGTCGCCTCAGACAGCCGCCGCAGCGCCGCGGACTGCTCCGGGAAGTCGGCCGGCTCCGCGATCCTGCGCGCGGCCAAGGCGACGCCCTCGCGCAGCAGGCGCCGGCTGAGCAGGCGCAGGCGCTCCGGAGAGGGCTTCTCTTCGGTGTCGCGCTCCCGCAGCCCTAGCCGCTCGAGCCCCGCCAGCCACACGCTCGGCAGGTCGTCGAACTGGTAGGCCGAGATATCGGTCCCGTGCCAGAGCCTTCCTGCGGCCTGCGCGTTCTCCTCGGCGAGCGCCATGTCCAGCACGATCCCCACGCTCACCGCCCGTCTCTGGCTGGGACTCAGCCGCTCGCAGCCCGGGACGCGGTAACGACGGCGCGTCGCCTCCCAGCCTCCCAGCGCCGTCTGGAAGCTGCCGCTCAACGTCGCGGCGCAGCCGCCGGAGGGCGCGGACAGCTCGGCCTCGACCCGCGCCAGGCGCGCGCAGGCGATGCGGTAATGCACGAGATCGACCCAGCCCCAGCCCGGGCGAAAGAACAGCGATCCGGCTCGCAACCGCCGCTCCTTGTACATGACGATGTAGAAGCTCCGCGCGGGGCCTCGAAAGAGGAACGCCGTGCTCAAAAACAGCAGCGGCAACGACGCGAGGAACACCAGGACGCGCGAAGCGCGCGCGCGCATCAGCCGCTCGCCGCCACGCCGTCCAAGGCGCTCGCGAGCCGGCGCAGGCCCCCGCGGAGGCGCTCGGACGACAGATGGTTCGTGCGGCACGCCCAGAGCGTTCGCTCCAGGCCGCGCGGGAAGACGAGCCGGCCGCGCAGCCGCTCGATCGCGGGCTGCGCGCCATAGGCCGACAGGAACTCCCGGGCCAGCTCGGGCCAGCTCGCCTCCGGACACCGGCCCAGAAGATCGAGCAAGAACACCAGGAGATCGTCGGCGTGGCGGTCGATCGCGGGGAGGTCCGGCTCGTGGCGCGTCTCGAAGTCGACCAGGCGCGCCCTTCCGGCGGCCTCGTCGTAGAGGAAGTTGGCCAGATGCGGGTCCCCGTGCGACCAGGGCCCCCGCGCCGGAGTCGCGAGGCCGTGCGCGCGCGCGAGCTCGACTCCCGCGGCGCGGACCGCCGCCGCCCGCAGCTCGCCCTCCCCGGCCAGGCGCAGGAGGGGGATCCCCGGGAGCTCCGTCGTGTAGAGCGCGTCGCGGCCGACCGGCCCGGCCGAGCCCTCCGCGCCGTGGAGGAGCTCGAAGCTCGTCCGCTCCCACGCCGCCCACTCGCCGGCGCCGACGAACATCCGGATGCGGCTGCGGGACAGGCGCAGGAAGACGTTGCCGGCCAGCAGGACCGGAGCAAGGTACGGAAGCCGCCGCTTGATGAAGATGCGGCGGCCTTCGCGCCAGGAAGGCTCTACGGTGTTGATGCGGACGCGGTCGATCCAGCGCGCGAGCATGAGCCGCAGACGCGCGTCCTCACCGCAGCACACAGAGGATCGCCTCACGAGGGCAGTTCCAGCGCAGCGGCAGCGTATCGGCGGCGCCGCGGCTGACGAGCATCGTGCTGCCGGCCCTCTCGAAGCGGAGGCCCGTCCACGCGTTGAGCCAGGCGCCGGGATACTGCCTGCCGCCGTAGGAGCCGATCACGCATTGCCCGCCGTGGAGGTGTCCCGCCAGGACGAGCCGGTAGCCCGCCTCCGCCGCCCGCGGGAACACCGCCGGATCGTGGGCGCAGAGCACGCGGCGCAGGCTGCCGGCGGCGGGACGCAGCGAGCCCTCGAGGCGCGCGCCGCCGGTCTCGACCGCGCGGCCTTCGAGCCAGCCGCCGCCCGCCCGCTCGACGGCGGCGCGAACGGCGCCCACGCCCACGAAGCGGTCGTGATTGCCGCCCACCGCCCAGACCGGCGAGAGAGCGCCCAGACGCCCGACCAGCTCTCCGAGCTGCGCCAATCCCCGGGGCGGGTCGACGAGGTCGCCCCCCAGCAAAACGACGCCGGGACACGCTTCTCGGACGCGGCGCTCCAGCTCCGCCACGAGCCCGCGCGACCAGGCCCAGCCGAGGTGGAGATCGCTCGCATAGAGGAGCCGCAGCGGCACTTCCAGCCCGAAGCCCTCGAGGCTTTCCTCCCGGAGCAGCAGCGGTTTCGAGGCGCCGATCTCAAGCATCCCGCAGCTCTTCGTACCAGACGCAGATCGCGAGGCAGCCGAGGCACCACGACCGGAGGAAGCCCCGGCCGGCGAAGCCTCCCAAGAGCATCCGCAGCGCCAGAGGCATCACCACCGACATCACCTTCCAGGTCCCGCCCGCCCGCGCGAGCCACCGGGCGCTCTCCTCCAACGGCCGGTCGCAGCCGTCGAGCGCCAGGGGAAAGACGAACACGCCGCGCGCCTCCGCCGCGTAGAAGGCGAGCGGGCAAAGCAGCGCGAGCGCGGGTTCGCCCGAGAGCGCCGCCGCCGCGGCGAAAGGCGCGGCGGCGGCGAGGGCTCGGCCGTACTTGAACAGGCCCAGCCGATTGAACCCTCGCGTGCTGCCGCCCGGCGCGGCTCCGCGCAGCTCGCCGAGCGCCAGCCGCATCCACTCGCCGCCGGACGCGAAATCGGGGCGCGCCGAGCCGGCCGCGGCGGCGAGGCGGCCCGGCGGGGCGTCGTAGAGCTCCCGCGCTCGCCGCAGGAGCCGTCCGGCCGTGATCGTGGGCATCGCCTTAGCTCCCCCGCACGAAGCACCAGTGCATCCACGACAGCCAGGCCACGCCGTTGCCGAACACGAGCAGGCGGTGCAGCCGGGTCTCGTAGCGCCCGCAGCGGGCGCGATGGAAGACGAACTCGTCGTAGCAGATGCACGCGACCGTAAAGAGGACCGTGGCGAGGATGGGGAGGAGGAGCGCCTGCGGACGCCGCATCACCGAGGCGGCCGACATGAGGGTGAACAACGGCAAGCCCCCGAGCGCCAGCGCGATGAGCTCGCCGTGCCGCTCCTTGGGCCCGATGCGCTCACCGCTGACGCGGTGGAACCTCCAGTCGGCCACCCCGGCCGCCGTCGCGGCCAACCCGCTTACGGCGATCAGCGCGAACTCCCAGGGACACGCGGCGGGATGATTCAGCCAGAGGTAGCGCGGGTGATCCCGCAGGAGGAACAGGCCGGAGGCAAAGCCGACTCCCGGCGCGAGCAGCGCAAGTAAGCTCGTCACGATGTCCGCTTCGATTCGACCGCGACATCATACCATGTCAGGTCTTCCGTCTGACCCGCCCCGGGGGCAGCGTTGGACCTCGATCGTCACGTGAGCGAGGCGCAAGGCCTTCGACAAGAGCGACCGGTAGGCGGCCGGCTCGCGCGGAGACGAGCTGACGACGCCGACCTCCGCCGAATAGATCCCGGGGCCCACGCTCCAGACGTGGAGGTCCGAGATCCGATCGCCTCCGGCCTCTATGGCGGAGCGGATGGCTTGCAGGATCTCGGGCGGAGCCTTCATGTCGAGCAGGACATGCCCGGTGGAGCGCATGAGGCCCCACGACCAGCGGGACACGAGCCCCGCGCCGAGAATTCCCATGAGCGGGTCCATCCACGCCAGCCCGTAGTAGCGCCCGGCCAAGAGCGCGGCGATGGCCAGGACGGAGGTCATGGCGTCGGCCATGACGTGCAGGTAGGCCGACCACAGGTTGTGATCGTGCCGGTCGCGGCCGTGCTCATGATCCTCCGCGCCGAGGATCAGGAGGCAGGCCGCGTTCACCGCGAGCCCGAGGACGGCGACGATGAGGGACTGCCGGTAATCGATGGCGACCGGCTCGAGGATGCGCCCGACGCTTTCCCAAGCCATCACCCCGGCGAAGGAGACGAGCACGATGGCGCTGGCGAAGCCGGCGAGCGAGTTGATCTTCCCGGTCCCGAAGTTGAAGCGCTCGTCGCGCGCGTGCTTGCGCGTGTAGTAGTACGCAAGAGCGGAGATCGTCAGCGCGGAGGCGTGGGAGGCCATGTGCATGCCGTCGGCGAGGAGGGCCATCGAGCCGAAAGCGATGCCGGCCGAGACCTCCAGCGCCATCATGGCGGCGGTGATGACGATGACGGCCTTCGTGCGGCCCTCTCCCGCTCGCTCGATCTCTTGGCCGAAGGAATGGTCGTGCGTCCATCGATCGAGCGTCTGCGCGCGCATGGGGCCTTGGGAGACCTGAAGCGTAGCATACTGGGGGACGGCATGAGGCGCATGCGCCCACCGTCGCTCGCTGCTCGTCTACGGCGATTTGAGGCGGACGGGCTGAGTCCCTAGCCTGGATTCTTCAGTTGCTCGTTAAAACAACGTCTGAAGAATCCAGGATAATATTATTCATCAAAGGAACTTCCTTTGATAACGAATAACGACAAATTTACCTGGATTCTCCAGGTGGCAACAAATACGACTAACTGGAGAATCCAGGCTAGTC
>JACQPK010000121.1 GCA_016207565.1 Elusimicrobiota bacterium | reverse complement strand
GTCCTCGAAGGTCAGGATGAACTTGCGCACGCGCTCGTACACCGCGGGCTTCTCGTTCTTGAGGTACTCGAGGATGTTGGTGCGCGTCTGCGAGTCCGACTCCTCGAGCATCTGGGTCAGGCGCTCCATGCCGCCGACCACGAAGTCGACCGACTCCTTGATGTCGCCGTCGATCGCCGCGACCTGCTCGCGCGTCACCTGCCGGACCTTGAGCGCCTCGAGGGCGACCCGGGCCTGGAGCTCGACGGGAAGCTGGGTGAGCACCTGCCGGGCGAACTCCGGCTTCAGATACGAGAGCACGACGGCGATCAGCCACGGCTCCTCCCGGCGGAGCAGGAAGAGGTTGGCCAAGCGCTTGAGGTTCTCCTCGTTGATGTAGGCGAAGGGCTCGAATTTTTTCATGTCCTCGTCCTCCTCGAGCGGAGGCGGCGGCTCGGGGGGTTTGCGGCCCAGCATGATATCGAGTTCGCGCTTGCCCAGGCCCATGTCGTCTCCTTCGGGTTTGGGCGCCTCGATCTCCGACTCGACGTTCACCTCGGCGGCGGGCTTTTCCTTGATGGCCTCGATGTAGGCGCGCATGAGGCGCGTCAGCGGGCCGAACAGGTAGAAGAGCAGCAGGAGGAAGAGGCTCGCGAACACCAGCGGGATCCATACCCGCGGGTCCTTCAGGTCGTCGAGCCACGAGAGCGCGTTGAACCGCGTCGGCCGGAAGACGACCTGCTCCTTCTGGATCTTGAACTTCGAGAGGGCGTCGACGATCCGGGAGCGGACCAGCTCGAGCTTGGCGGCGGCCAGCGTGTCGTCGTGGATGACCGTGACGAGCAGGCCCTTGACGATCGACTTGAGCCCGAAGACCTCCTCCTCCTCGCGGCGCTCCTGCGAGGCCAGCTGGGCCTGCGCGGCCTCGGGGCGGCCGGGGTTCGCCAGGGCGGAGATCGTCTTCGGCCGGGGCACGCCGGGCACGATGAAGTCGGTCGCCTTGCCGCCGTCCGAGGCGCCCTTCTCGCGGTTGCGCTCGGCCAAGCCCGAGCCCGCGCGGATGTTCTCCTGGCGCTTGGCCATCACCTCGAGCTCGATGTCGATGAAGACTCTCGCCTTGTCCTTGCCGAGGATGGGGTCGAGGATGTCGCGCTGGATCTTGACCTCGAGATCGGACTTGATCTCGTTCTCCTGGCGCATGAGCGTCAGGTCCGGCGCCTCGACGACGGCGAGCGCCGGAAGTACCGGGAGAAACGCGGTCCATGCCGCCAGCCACGCGCGGAGCATCATCGTTGTCGACCCGGGCTCCCGGCGGTTCCCTGGTCTTACAGGGGAGTGTAGGCGGGGCATATTAAATTTTCAATACGGGGCGCCCGCCCTATTAGGGAACCTGCTTGATGAACTCGGCCACCGTCTTGTTGTTCGGGTCGAGCTCGATGACCTTCTTCCAGACCGCCTTCGCCTTGGCCTTCTCCTCCATCAGGAAGAAGGAGGAGCCCATGATCTCGAGGGCCGTGATGTTGTTCGGCTCGAGGTCCAAGACGTCCTGCGTCCGGCGGATCGCGAGGTCGTACTTGCCGTCGTAGACCGCCTGGCGGGCGTCGTAGATCTTCTGGTCGACGAAGGTGAACTGCTCCGGGCCCTCCGGCCGGCGGGTCACCTCGGCGACGCCGCCCTCCTTCTCGACCAGGTTCAGGAGGGAGAGGAGCTTCTCGTCTTTGGTGTTCTTGTTGTAGGCGTAGCGCAGGGCGTTGATCGAGGTCCGGAGGTCGCGGCCGTCCACATAGGAGATGGCGCCCTTGCGGACGTAGGTCTGGATCTCCTCGCCGCCCTGGGCCTGCGGGACGAACTCGACGACGGTCTGCAGCCGGGCGAGCATCGCCTTCACCTGCATGTTGGACGGGTCGGCGTCGAAGGCCTGGTTGAGGCGCAGCACGGCGAGCTGGAAGTTGCCGTCCTTGAACGCCTCGAAGCCGGACTGGATCAAGGACTTCACCTTCTCGCCCGAGGTCTCCTCGCGCGAGCGGCCGAACTTGAAGGTGAAGGACATCCGGGTCGAGGCGCCGAGGTCGTGGATGCCGTTGGCGATGTCGAGGGTGAACCGCTTGAAGTTGAGGCCGAAGCCGAAGTCCGTCTCCTGGATCGTCGGGGTGCCGACGAGGCCGAAGCGGAGCGGGAACCACCGGGTCGCCCAGAACTCGCCGCCGAACCGCCAGGTCATGTCGCCCTGCTGCGCCTTCGAGAGGTCCATGCCGAACATCAGGCGGTCCTTGAAGAGCCGCATGCTGTTGCCGAGCTTCATCGTGACCGGGAGCTTGTCGTCGGTGTCGCCGGTCGACTTCGAGAACACGTTCTTGATGCCGACGCCGGTGCGGATCAGCGGGGTCGTCTGCTTCATGAAGCCGATGTCGAGGGTCAGCGCCGAGTCGGTCGAGGAGTCGAGCTGCCGCTTCACCTGCTTGACCGAGGTGCCGAACGCCATCGTGTCGGTGACGAGCTTGCCCCACGACACCCCGTTGGGGCTCTGCGTGTCGTAGTAGGTGCACATCGTCGTCAAGCTGGTCGCCTCGCCGGTCGCGGGGTTAAACTTCGCCTCGACCTTCTCGAAGCCGGAGGAGACCAGTTGATTGAGGCTCACCGCGAAGGTGCCGCCGGAGGTCTTCGGGTGGACGTAGCCGATGTAGTTGTACTTGGTCTGCGCGAAGAGGGTCGCCTGCATCATGCTGACTTCTTTGCGCTGCACGTAGGCGAGGCCGGCCGGGTTGAAGGCGGGGGCGGAGGCGTCGTCGGAAATGCTGAAGAACGCGCCGCCCATGCCGAGGGCCCGGGCGCCGGCGCCGTAGTCCAGGAACTGGCCCGCCCCGCCGCCGCCCTCTTTCGCGTCCGCCCCGATGGCCCCGTAAAACAAGAATCCCCATATAGTGGCGGTCGCCACCAAGATGGGGCTTACACGAATCCTCCGGGAAACCTCCCGGTGGGGGCTCGAGATCATTCGCGTTCGGTAGCCTGGCACCCCGGTTCCCCGGGGCCACGGCTTTGCGCCCCCACCTTGCGGCGGGTTTGCTATTATCGTGCGACCTCGGGAGTATAACAGACGCCCTTGATTTGTCAAGCCCTCCCGCCGCCGGCCCGGCCGAAGGCCGGAGCGGCGGACCGAAATTTCCGCTCCGTGACTAAAATCACACCCCTCGGGGGCCGCCCGATACGGCACTAAATGGCAACAAACGATACTCCAAGCAACAAGAACTGGCTAATAAATCCGCGCTTTGACCTCGCTTGGATCATCGGCCCCCCCGCCCTTTCCGCGCTCGCGGTGGTCCTCCTCCCCACCCTGCGCGGCCCCGCCCTGCCTCTTTGGGGCTGGGCGCTCTGCATCGTCGCGATCGACGTCGCCCACGTCTGGTCGACCCTCTACCGCACCTATCTCGACCCCGAAGAGCGCCGCCGGCGGGCAGGGCTCCTGCTGTATGTCCCCCTCCTCTGCTGGGCGGCGGGCGTCCTGCTGTACCGCGCCGGCGGGGCCGGCGGGTTCTGGCGCGTCTTCGCGTACCTCGCCGTGTTCCACTTCGTCCGCCAGCAGTTCGGCTTCGCCATGCTGTACCGCCGGGCGGCGGGAGAGCGCGGCGGCCTCGCCTTGGACAAGGCCGCGATCTACGCGACGATGCTCTACCCCCTGGCCGTCTGGCACGCCGGCCTGCCTAGAGCCTTCGACTGGTTCATGCCCGGCGACTTCGTCGCCCTGCCCTCCTGGACCGCCGCCGCAGCGCGCTGGGCCTACGCCGCGGTCCTGGCCGCCTGGGCGGGCAAGGAGCTCCGGAGCTGGACGGGGGGGCGACGGCCGAACGCCGGCAAGATCCTCCTCATCTTGGCCACCGCGGCTTCCTGGCACGTCGGGATCGTGCTCTACGACTCCGACGTCGCGTTCACGGTGACGAACGTGATCGCCCACGGGGTGCCCTACTTCGCGCTGGTGTGGGCGCACGGGCGCCGACGCTGGGCCGAAGGGACCGGCTGGGTCGCCCGGCTCCACCGGCCCGGCTGGGGGCTGGCGGGCTTCCTAGGGCTCTTGCTCGCGCTGGCCTACGTCGAGGAAGGGCTGTGGGACGCGTTCATCTGGAGGGAGCACGCCGCGCTCTTCGGCGGGCTCACGCTCGCCTGGGACGGGCCGGCGGCGCCGTTGGCCCTGCTTGTCCCGCTGCTGGCGCTGCCGCAGGCGACGCACTACGTGCTCGACGCCTGGATCTGGCGGCTCGACGGGACTAATCCGACGCTCGAGGCGCTGCTTCCTCGCGGCGCGCCCGGATCCTCGCCAGCCGCCGCGCCCGCAGCCGCCGCCGCAGCGGCCGGGTCCAGACCGCCAGCCTCCGTCTGACCGCGCCGAGCAGGCGCTTCGCCCAGGCGAAGTGCTTGGCGAGCATGGCGAGGCCGATGAGCGCGAGGACGGCGCCGGGCCCCGGCAGCGGGATCATGATGATCCCGACGATGATGAGGAGCGTCCCCACCGTGACCGAAAACGCCACCCTCGCCTTATGCTTCCAGTCGCTCGCCGGCGGGGCCGGCGCCCCGGACGAGGGGCTCTCCGGGCCTTCCGGCCCGGGTGCGGGCGGCTCCGGCTTGGGCGCCTCGGGCCGGGCCGCTCCGGGATCCCCCGGCTTGACCAGCCCGAACTCCGGCGCGCGCCGCGCCGTCGGCCGCCCCAGGTCCGGCCGCGGCTCGGGCTCGGAGGCGCCGCCCCGCCCCGCCTCCCAGAACGCGCGCAGATCGGCGTCGAGGCCCGCGAGCGGCAGCTGCGCGGCCTTCGAGAACGGCTTGGCGCCGTGGATGAGCGCCTCGCGGATCGAACGCTTCACGGGCAAGGCGGCGGCCACGGCGGCGAGCGGCCGAAGGGTCGACGGGGACGAAATCGGGGCGACGATCGCCGAGGCCAGCGGCGCCGGCAGCACGGAGGGCGCCAGCCGCACGGCCGGCGCGGGCCCGACGATCGGGACCGGCGCGCTCACCCGGCCCGCGAACGCGAAAGCGGCCGGCCAGGCGGAAAGCAGCGCGGCTGCGAGCCCGATCATGGGACCAGGATAGTCCGATTCGACCGGCGGCGCGTGGGTCGAGGGGGCAACGCGGCGGGGACGATGGCTCTAGAAGTCCTAGGCCCCCCGGCGCGTCCCGGAATTATCTTTGCAAAGACGAGCGAATCTTCGCGAAATCCCGCCGGAACTTAGGCGACGCCCGGAGGGCGGCGTGGACGCGGTCGCCGAGGAGCTTTCCCGCCTCGATCTCCGAGGGCCGGTGCATCCCGGCGACCAGGCGGTCGCGGGCGATCTCGTCGGCGCGCCTCAGGTACTCCGCGCGCCGCGCCGGCACGAGGTCGCCCAACACCCGCGCGAAGACGCGCGAGCAGGCGGCGTGTCCACTCGGAAACGCCGGGTTCGCGGTTTTCTTGAGGCACGGCTCGAGCGCGGCGTCGGCCGCGTAGGGGCGAGGGTGCGCGTACCTTTGCTTGATGCCTTCGGCGACCAGGCTGAGATCGGACCAAACGCGCACGATGAGGTCGCGCTCGGCGCCGCGCAGAGGCACCGCCAGCGGGCCGAGCTCGCCGAAGAACTCCGCGTAGGCCGGGTTCACCGGATAGGCGCCCGCCCGCGCGCGCTCGCAGTCGGCCTCGGTGCGCGTCCGCTGCGCCTCGCGAACGGCCTCCATGTCCGCGAGGTCTTGCGGCGAACCGATCGGAGCCGGCGGCCCCACGTCGAGGGAGGCGACGTCACCCGCGGTGAGGTAGTACGGCGCCTCGGCGATCTTCGGCGGCTCGTCGGGCGGCACCGGCCGCGTGGGAGCGACGCAGGCCGCGGCGCCGAGCGCGAGGAGCGCCGCCGGCGGAAGCAGCGCCCTCAGGGCCGCCACTGCGCCTCCGTGAAGCCGAGCTGCCAAGAGACGCGGCGCGCGGCCTCGACGAGCCGCTCCTCCTTCGCGAAGGCGCGGAGCCGGGCCAGCCGCGCCTCGGCGGTCGGCGCCTGCCGCACCAGCGCCTCCACGGCGAACGCCCGGTCCTGCGGGCTCTCGCTGCCGAGCAGCACGCGCATCGCCGCGTCGGGAGCGCCGAGCGGCTGGAGGACGCGGTAGCCTTCCCGGCGAATGAATTCCCCGTGTTGCCGCGCGGGCTCCAGGGTGATCGCGGTCGCGATCGACTCCGAGAGCGACAGCGCCTCGACCCTGCACTGCCTCAGGCGGATCAGCGCGGCCCACCGGTCGTAGGCGTCTCGGGCGAAGAGCCCTTCCTTGAGCCGCGCGTGCTCGCATCGGTCGCCGTAGCGCCCGGCGGCGACGTCGTGCGCGTACTTTCTCCCGAACGCCGGCCCGAAATAGTTGAACGTCAGCGCGATCATCAGCGTCGCAAACGACGAAACCCCGAATCCGACGGCGATGGCGTGGCCGGGCCGGTACCGGGCCGCGCTCAGCGACCACGCGAAGAGCCCGCCTCCCGCCACGAGCGGCGCGAGCAGGGCCCAGGCCCACTCGTGCACCTGCCAGAGGAAGCCGGCGTACGCGCCCCCCGCGAGGATCGTCGCGAGCGACAACAGCGAGGCCGCGCCGGGCGCCCGGCCCGTCGCCAAGACCGCGGCGGCGGCCAGCGGCAGTGCGCCGATGACGAGTCCGCCCAGCGGGCCGGTCATAGCCCTCGCGTCCGGTCGCTCAGCGCGGCTCCCACCGCTCGTCGGCGTAGCCGAGCTCCCGGCCGGCGCCGCGCACCGCGGGCAGCAGCCGCTGCTGGGCCGCGAGCGCGCGCAGGAGCGCGAGCTTCTCCTCCTCGCGCTCCGCGGCCGCCACCAGGGTCCTCACCGCGAACACCGGGTGCTCCCCGTAGTCGCTCGCGAGGAGGACTCGGGCCGCGGGCGCCGCGCCGCTTCCCAAGGTCGACAAGACGGCGAGGCCGTCGGCGTCCACGTACATCCGGTTGCTCGAGGCCGGCTCCCGGAACAGGGCGCGGCCGAGCTCCTCGGCGAGCGAGTGAGCCTCGGCCTTGCAGCTCTTCAGGCGCACGATCGCCGCCCACCGGGCGAAGGACGAATCATCGAACAGACCGGCCTTGAGCCGGGCGCGGTCGCAGGACTCGCCGTACGCGGCGCGGGCCAGCGAGGCGACGTGGGTCTTGCGGAGCAACGGCTGGAACACGTTCAGGTTGATCCCCAAAAATCCCGACACGAGCACCGCGGCCACGGCGCTCGTGCCGAGCGCGTGTCCCCAGGAGTAGCTCGCGGCGCGCAGCGACGCGGCGAACAGCCCGCCGCCGAGCACGGGCGGAAGGAGCGTGGCCCAGGCCCAGTCGTAGACCTGCCACAGGTAGCCGCAGAAGACGCCGCCGACGACGAGGGTGCCGCACGCGAGCGCGCCGGCCCATGACGGCGACGCGCGGCAGGCCAGCAGCGCGGCCGCCGCCGCGGGCATCGCCGCCACCGCCGCGCCGACCCAGATGACGCTCACCGGAACCGGATCATACACGATCCGCCTCGTCCTTGAAACAGAAGGGGTCTCGGGCCGCGAGCGGGTCGAGCCCGCAGCCGTAGGTGACCGCCAGGCAGCCGCCGCAGCGCCTGCGCAGGCCGCAGCCCTCGCAGGCCGCCGAGCCTCTCCGGTAGGCGCCGGCCGCCGGCGAGTCGTAGGCGGCGGCCAGCCCGCCGTCGAAGACGTGGCCGACCCGCGAGGGGAACTTCCGGCAGGCGTGCAGCTCGCCGTCGGGCAGGAGCGCGAGGAAGTTGAACGCCGCGCCGCAGCCGTGGCCCGTGCAGCCCCCCGTGAGCGGCCGGCCGTGGCGCCGCCGCAGCAGGTTGAACAGCCCGTCCTTGAAGCCGAGACCCCGCCGCGTGTGCGAGAGCCTCGTCCAGTCGCGCAGGAGCCCGACGTAGTCGCGCCGGTCCGGCAGCTCCAGCGCCGCGCCTTCCCCCACCCGCGAGAGCCGGTTGAACGTGAAGCGGTCCGCGCGGCCTCGAAGCGCCTCGGCGAGCGGAAGCACCTCGTGGAGGTTGTCGCGGGTGACGGTCAGCATCACGCAGGAGCCGATCCGCGCCTCCCGCAGGACGTCCAGGAAGCGGAGCGTCCGGTCGAAATGGCCACGGCCTCGCGCCCGGTCGTTGTGTTCCTCGAGGCCCTCGAGGCTCACCTGGTAGTAGACCGGCCGCCGGATCCCGGCCAGCCGCTCGACGAGCGAGCGTCTTACGGGGTTGCCCAG
Organism: Elusimicrobiota bacterium; assembly: GCA_016207565.1. Taxonomy (GTDB): domain Bacteria; phylum Elusimicrobiota; class Elusimicrobia; order UBA1565; family JACRDR01; genus JACRDR01. The sequence goes on along the minus strand of JACQPK010000121.1, from coordinate 18,563 downwards.
GACGCTGAGCCGCATCCCGCGCGCCGCGGCCTCCTCGTAGAGGTCGAAGAACCGCGGATAGAGGAGCGGGTTGCCGCCCGTGAAGCACGCGTGCGCGCCGACGCCGCGCGCCCGGCAGAAGTCGTCGAGCTGGTCGAGGACCGCAAACGCGTCCGTCGCCCCCAGCGCGCGGCGCTCCGAGCGGTCGTAGCAGTGTACGCACGAGAGCTCGCAGGCGTTCGTCAAGTGCCACTGCAGCGTGAAGACGTCCGCGGCGCGGCCGAACAGCCAGCGATCTCGGAGCACGGGTCGGCCGCGAGCCTAGCACGGCCCCGCGCGCGCCCGCGAGGCGAAAATCCGGCGGGGATGCCTCTCCGGCTGACGCCGGCTGACCCACCGTCCCTGAGGGACAGTCGCCCCCGGTGCCCCAGCGGCGACCTCGCGCGCGCGATGCTCCTACCAGGACGCGCGCAAGGAGAAGGAGTAGATCGTCGTGGACGTATCGAACGGCTGATCGAACGCGCCCAGGTTCGGCCCGAAGAAGTGGCGAACGTCGAGCCGCGGCCGGAACAGGCGCGTCGGCATGAACTCGATGCCGCCGCCGATGAGGGGATAGGGGCTGCGCTTTCGGGAGTGATAGGACACGGCGTCCCGGCCGCCGGTCGGGACGCCGAGGCGGAACGTGTGCTCGGCGTGGAGGTAGGCGGCGCCCACGGCGGCGAAGGGCGAGATCAGCGATGGGTACAGGAAGTTCTTCTTCACCCAGATCGGCGCGATCCACTTGGCGTCCCGGACGTCGTAGCCGGTGACGAGACCGACGCCGAAGATGTCGCCGTGCTGCAGCACCGAGGAGGTCTTTCCTTAGCGCTGGTAGTACCCGGCCAAGAGCTCGAGCCCCCAGCCGGAGGGAAGCGTGATATTCCAGAGGAGCCCGCCGCCGCCGCTCGTCTCTTTGCCGCTGCGGAAGAACCTCGGCTGCGGGATCGGCATGCCTCCGGAGATCCCGAGCGCGAACTGCATGCGTTGCCCGAGGAAGCGCACGCGGTCGCCCGGCTCCGCCTCGAGCGCGCGCCGATGGCGGTCCTCCCAACGGTTGTAGAGCCGGCCCGAGGACTGCAGGTCGCCGATGCCGCGGATCTCGACGAGGCCCTTGTAGACGCCGCTCGCGTCCGTGATCTCGTAGATGTCGCGCTCGTGGACCTCCTGCAGCGTCCCTTTGTCGATCATCGCGCGGTCGCCTTGGACCGCGGTGATCTCGCCGTACATCTTGCTCGCGAAGGCGCCGCTCTGGTCCAAGGAGCGCGCGATCCGCTCGGGGACGGAGTATCTCCGGCGCGTCTCGAGGAGGACGATGTCCCCCGAGCGGACCCGGCCCTTCCCGACGACCGAGCCGGCGTAATAGTGCAGGTCCCCGGACTTCGAGAGCATCGTGCCGACGTTGACCGCGATCTCGTCGACACCGACGTAGACGTCGCGGCCGCTCACGAGGGGGCGATTGCTCTGGATGATCATCCGCGTCGTGTTGCCCTGGGCGAACACCTCGAGGACGCGCGCCTCGAACCGTCCGGCCGCGCCGGTGGAAGGCTCGACGGGGCGCGCCGGCTCGGCGCTTTGCGGCGGAACGGGGAGCTCTCGCGGTTGCGGCGTGTCGGCGGGTTGAGCCGAGGCCAGACCCGCGCATATCACGAGCGCGGTTAGCGAATGGGCTGGGAGCATCACCGGCATCGGATCATACACAATCGCCTCGGGCATAGGCGCCGATCCGAGAATCCTTGCGAACGGAAAGACGCAGAGCAGAGATCGAGAGGGGCGCATGGCGCGAAAGGGGCGGCGGCGCCGGTGTGCCGCGGAGCATGAGCGCATATAGCGCGAGATGTGTTTATGCTCCGAACGCCATATTCGCCGGTTCCGCACCGCGAGGGAACACTCAGTGGATGACGCCGATCTTGCGGATGACGGTCGCCGTGCCGGCGCCGGAGCCGGCCTTGATCCGCGCGACGTAGCCGCCTTTGGCCACGGGGTTGCCCTGGCCGTTGCGGCCGTCCCACGGGACGAAGTTCGGGCCCGCGCGCGCGCCGGCGGCGCCGGGTTGGAAGTGGAAGATTTTCACGACGTAGCCGAGTAAGTCGTAGATGGTGATCGTGACGTCGGAGTCGGCGCCGAGCGTGTAGGTGATCGTCGTCTTGCCTTCTGGCCCGCCCTTACGCGAGTCGAACGGATTCGGGAAATTCGAGACGTTCGAGATCGGCGAGTTGACGAGGGTCGTCGCCACGGCGGTGGACTCCATCGACCACTCGGACGTAAGTCCCGCATAGTTGATCGTCCGCACCCGGTACGAGAGATATTGCCCGGAGGCGCGCGGCTGCTCCCACGCGTAGACGTCCGTCAGACCGACTTGGTACTTGGCGTTGCTGCTGCCGTTCTCGAAGATCGCCGGGACGATGGCGAGCGAACGCCACACGGGATCGGTGCCAATCCGCTCCTGTACCTCGTAAGCCATCGCCCCGGATTCGGGGTCCAGAGAGTCCAGCCAGTTAACGACGAACACGCCGCTGGCGGGCGTGCCGGGAGCGACCGCCGCCTTCACGTTTACCGGCGCCGGCGGCGGCGTGGAGTCGATACGCATGACGAGAAGCGGGCGGCCCTGCGATGACGGCACGTGCCCGGTCGTCGGGGTGATGCCCGAGGCGCTGGTGAACCCGCGGATCGAGACGAGGGCGGCCTCGTCGCTCACGATCTCGCCCGCCATGTGCGGCTGCGGCAGCGATCCGTCGCAGCCGCGGCCGGAATCGGTCGGACAGCCGTCCAGCTTGATCGTCCGCAACAGGAAGTCATTGACCCTCTGGACGCCGACGATCTCGGAGCCGATCCATATCTTCCCGGTTGCGAACTTCCGCGCGTCGGCGACGGGGATGTTCGTGTCCGACACGGACAGATTCGCGGTCAGCTTGCTCATCGCGGTCGGCGGTTTGATGCCGAGCCCTTCGAGTTGACCTGTCGTGGACGAGCCAACGAGCGTCCAGCCCTTGCTCACGTTGTCGGGGAAGTTGTAGTTCACGCCGACCGCCATCTCGTAGCCGGTGACCGACGAGGTCGGGATCGCCCAGCTCGCCTTGAGCCCGGTCGTGTTGCCGTTCCAGGAGTTGATCGCGAGGGCCTGGTCGGAGACCGGGTAGGTGTTGCCGAAGACGTCGCCGATGAAGAAGATCGCCTTTCCCGTGCCGTCGTCCATGACCAGATCGCTGACGCCGTCGCGGTTGATGTCGATGTCGAGGATCAGGTCGTTGTCGAGGTCGAGCGACGGCCGCCCGCTGCCGTCGAGGCTGATGTAGCGCTTGGGCGAAGGCAGCCGCCCGGGCGGCAGCGGTTCCGGATCCGGCGGATAGGCGAAGTTGTCGGGCTTGCCGTCGCCGTTGATGTCGATCAGGGTCTCGGTGGACGCCAGCACCATCCAGCGGCTCGAGTCCGGGATCGGCTTGCCCTTCGTGTCGAGCACGAGGTTGCCGGAGGAGTCCACCAGGCAGTACGCGGGATAGCCGTTGGAGGCGTACATCAGCCGCGGGATGATCGGCGTCAGCGGGATGACCGCCGGCGAGACCTGCACGAGGGCGGACTGCAGGAGCAGCGGATCCGGGAGCGTCGCGTCGGGTCCGGCGGTCAGCTCGGCGCCGTTGGGGCCGATCATGTCGGTGAAGCGCTCGAGCGAGATGCCCAGCCGGTCGCCGACCGTGTTGCGGCCGACGGTGTCCGCCGTCGAGACGTCAACCGCGATGAACACGTTGATCGGCTTCGTCGTGACGTGAACGTACGGGATGCCGTCGACCGTCATGTCGACTAGGGCCAGGCCCGCGTCGAAGGACGTGGAGCCTCCCGGGTAGCCGTTGTGGACCACGGAGCCCGCCAGCTTGTCCGTGTTCGGCGTGAAGGCGCCGTCGCCGTTGTCGATCCACACCGTGATCTTCGTCGCGTCGCCGCGGCCGGCGCCCGCGACCGGCGGCGACTGGACGGTGCCGAGCTGGGTCAGGCGCAGCGTCGCGATGTTCACGAAATCCGACGAGGTCTGGAAGGTGAGCTGCTGCAGCGGGATGTTCTGCTGCCCGCCCGTCGCCGCCGAGGGCGCGATGGTGCGGCCGGTGACCTTCAGCGTAAGCGGGCTGATCACGATCTTGGTCCCGGTGACGGGGAAGGCGCTCGGGTTCTTCTGGAGGGCGCCGTCCTTGCCCGTGGTGAAGATCTTGTCGACGTTGATGAAGATCTTCCCGTCGACCTCGTTGGGGATCGTCACGCCGACCCACGAGCGGTCGTTGATGTTGAGGCCGACGAAGTCGTTCTTCTTGGCGGTCGCGCCGATGTCGAAGGTCAGGAAGAACACCGACGGCGTGGGCCGGATGGTCTGCCCGGCGCTCAGGAAGATCTGGAGCTGGTTGCTCGCGTCGTTGTCCTGGTCGAAGACGTCGACCTTCCGCGCGCGCCCGCCCACCGGGTGCGACAGCTTCGGCGTCGGGCCCTGCCCGAGCCGGTCGCCGCGGGAGACGACGTTCACGGCCGGGTAGGTGGACGAGCCGACGGTCTGGACGCTGTAGCCGCTGAAGGTCATCAACTCGGCGCCGCTCGCCCAGAGCCGGCCGACGCCGTTGGCCGGGAAGCCCTTGGTCGAGGCCACGATGGCCCAGAAGGGCGGGTTCTGCGTGGAGACGATCGGCGACTGGAAGAAGGTCTCGACCTCGTTGATGTTCACGTCGCTCAGGACGTTCAGCTGGTCGTTCTGGTCGATGTCCTGCCACACCCGCACGAACGCCACGTCCGTGTTGCGGCCGTTCTCCTTGCCGGTCTCGCCGGCCTCGTTCGTCGAGCCGCCGCTGCGCTCGATCCGGATGGATTCCCACGTCGCGAGGCCGCGGTCCGTGATCATGTTGAAGCGGAGGAAGGGAACGTTGCCCTCCGCCTGGTTGACGCGCTCGCGCTCCGTCGTCAGGATGAGGTCGTTGACGCCGAGCGTGACCAGCGCCGGCCGCTTCTGGACGATGACCTCGGGGCTGGTCTGGAAGATCGGCGTCGAGACCGTGACCGCGTTGGGCACCTGGACCGTCGCGTACGTCGTCCCCGCGATGCGCAGGCCGTAGCTCTGGCCGACCTGCGAGAACTCCGAGAAGTCATAGGTCACGAAGAAGTTCGTCGGCACGGTCGAGATCACGATCGGGTTTCGGAACACGAGCCTCGTCGTCCCGGTGGAGAACGTCTCGGTGCCGAAGGACATCATGTTGACCGTCGAGACGCTCACCCCGTCTCCGGCGAAGACGTCCGAAGGATCCAGAGTCCCGTTTCCGTCGCCGTCTTTGAACATGCGGATCAGCGTGACGTCGGTGTCGATCGAGCCGCCCGAGCCCGTGCGGTCGATGCGCAGGTCCTTCCAGATGACGGTGTTGCGGTCCGCGGCCGCGGTGATCTTCGCGACCGGGACGTTCTTGTCGAACTGCACGGCGAACGGCTGCGAGAACTGGGTGAGGGTCAGGTTCAGCAGGTTGACCGTGGGCACGAGGGGGTGCTCCGCGCTCTCGATCGGCGTGAGGAAGGCCGTCTGGTGACCCGCGCCCGGCGGTCCGAGGACGAAGTCGGACGGCACGTTCACGATGACGCCGACCCCCTCGTTCGGCGGCGTCAGCGCCGTGTGCGAGAACTTCGCGGCCGGCGAGACGTCGATCGACACGTAGTAGGTCTGCGTCGACGACGTCACGAAGGTGAACGGCGAGTTGTTGAACTGCGGGTCGCTGATGTTGAGGACCGCCAGGCCGTTCTCGAAGCGGCCGGTGGCGAGCAGCGTGTCGGTCAGGTTCAGCCCCGTGGCCGGATCGCGATGGAACACCGGGCCCGTCGACGGGTCGACCGAGCGCCAGAGCCGCACGGCCAGGAGGTCGGCGTCGGCCACGTTGATGCCGGGCGGCAGCTTCGCGTTCATGCGCAGCTGGTTCCACTGGATCTGGAAGCCGTCGGACCAGGCCTCGAGCTTCATGATCGCCTGGTTGAGCTTGCCCTGCTCGATCATCGGGCCGAGCGGCGCCCCGACGGAGTGCGCCACCGCCTGGGTGTTGAGGAGGCCGCGGTGGACGCCGAAGAGCGCGCCCGGGCCCATGCCGTCGTAGCTGATGATCTCGCCGTCGACGATCAGGTAGCTGGTCGGGCCGGGAGCGGGGAGGTTCTCGGTCGACGTGATGACGACCGCGGACTCGACGAAGCCCGAGCCCTGCGGGAGGAGCGCCGAGACGAGCCGCGGCGTCGTGAACGTCCCGCTCGACGTCGTGAACATCGGCGTCGCCTGGACGTTCATCGTCTGGGCGGCCGGGATCAGCGTCCGGGCCGTTCCGTCGTAGGGCAGAGGCGACGCGGGGTCGTAAAGGTTGGGCAGCGAGAAGGCGTTGGCCAGCGGCTCGTCCACCTGATTGTTGTTCTTCGGGAAGGCGGAGTTGAGCAGCTTCGCGCCGAGCGTCCGCGCCTGCTGGGTGAACGGATCGGTCGTCTGCGCGTTCTTGGAGATGTTGTAAGCGACGAAGTAGCGCTGCTGGCTCGTGGCCACGCCGGGCTTGAGGATGCGCTCGGGCGTGGCGAGCAGCACCTTCGAGACGAGCGGCTGCCCCGAGTTGCCGAAGGTGCCCGAGCCGACGAGCACGTCGATCGCCGACTGGAAGAGCCCGTCGTTGTTTTGGTCGCGCCAGAGGGTGACCAGGTCGACGTCCGTGCCCACCGTGCCCGCGTTGGCCGAGGTGCCGGTGGCCGTCACGAGCACCCAGCGGAAGAGGGAGTCGGCGATGTCGGTGTTGAGCGTGAAGGCGAGCACCGCCGCGGTCGACTTCTGCTGCAAAAACGGCCCGAGCGGCCCGTCGACGGTGTTCGTCGCGACGACGACCACCTTGTCGGCGTACTCGTTCATGTTCGCGACGAGCGACAGCGTACGGCCGGCCGGCGGGACGCCGACCGACGCGTTGCCGCTGGCGTCGAGCTGCGACATGGTCTTGGGCGCCTGGATCAGGAAGTAGGCGGTGCTCGGGATCGCCATGCCCAGGTTCGCGCCGGGGCCGACGGTCGCCAGCGGGTCGATGTCGTAGCTCACGAAGAAGTCCGCCGGCTGCGCGACGAGGGTCTGGCCGCCGCCGGGGCCGACGATCGGCACGCGGGCGGAGGCGGAGACCACGGTCCCGGTCGAGAACGCCTGCGCGGTCGTGCCTTCCTGGCCTCTGGAGCAGTTCGTGAAGCTGCCCGAGGTGAAGACGACCGCGTTGCACCACACGACCTCCTTCAGGTTCTCGTCGAGCTGGTCGTCGTTGACGACGAGCCGCTGCGGGACGTTGGCGAAGACGTCGTCGGACGGGAAGAACGCCGACAGGTTCTGGAAGACCAGGGCGGTATCGGTCGAGGTCAGCGGCACCTGCAGCCGGGACGTCGGGAAGCCGTGCTGCACGCCGGACTGCGGGCTCACCTGAAGGTCGACGTTGATGTCGAGGAGGCCGTTGCCGTCCTGGTCCTTCCAGATCCGGATGTCCTTGACGTCGGAGGCCTTGTTGCGCAGCACGAGCGACCCGCCCTGCGTGGACGAGTGCAGCCAGCGGTCCATCTTGAGGCCGCCCCAGATCGCCGAGCCGGCGTTCGTCTTCATCGTGAGCTTGCCGACGGGACGGTTGATGTCGTTTTGCGTGATGGCCGAGGGGACCGGATTCACGCTGCCGGAGCCCAGCTTGTTCATCTTGTCGACGAGCGCCTGGTCGGAGGTCGCGCGGACGATCGTCGTCGTGCTCGCGAGCGTCGCGAACGGGACCACGGTGCCGTTGCCGGCGAGCGGGATGATGTCCTGCCCGGCCACCTGCACGCCGTGGGTGAGGTTCGGGATCGCGGCCGGGTCGTAGTCGTAGACGATGAAGTAGGTGTTCGTCGACGGGCTGATCGTGCGCCAGGCGACGTCGTTGGGGTTGGAGCCGTCGACCTTCAGGATCAGGTCCGTCGCGCGCGGCGTGTCCGTCGTGAACTTGGTGGAGATCAGCGGGTCGGTGACCTCCTTGTCGATGGAGAACTCGAAGATGCCGTTGCCCTTCGTCGGGTCGCCGGTCGGGTCGGCGTCGATGTAGAGATGCACGCCGCGGATGTCGGAGTCGAGGCCCGAGCCGGTATGGGTGATGTGGATCCGGCCGAGGGTCGCGGTGAAGACGGGCGTCCAGAACTTGAGCCGGAGCACGCCGACGAAGGAGGCCCCCTGGTCGACGTAGTTGTAGGTCGTCAGCGGCAGCGTGAACGGCGCCCAGAAGGCGTTGACGTCGGTGCCCTGCGTGTAGATCTGCGCGGGCTCGCGCTCGACGGGGGAGGTCGCGGTCTTCACGGCGAAGCCGTTGGCCGCGATGCCGACCTGGCTCATCGTCGAGAGGAAGATGTCGGAGGGGCCCGAGATCCGCAGGCCGAGGGTCGACGGGAGCTCGGAGTCGAGGTAGCCCGTCGCCGCCAGCCGCAGCGCGATGAAGTAATTGCGGTTGGCGATCGTCAGCTTCGTGCGGACCGGGTCGACCTCGTGCAGCGGAAGCAGGCCCAGGCCCACGTCGCCGAAGCGCCACGCGCTGCCGTCGAAGGCGCCCGTCCCGAGCTTGACTTCGGAGGCCGGCTCGAAGAGGCCGTTGCCGTTCTCGTCGTGATAGAGGGCGATCTCCGAGACGTGGCTGGCGTTGAGGTCCCCCACCTTCTCGACGCGCATGCCCGACAGGTCCGCGTCGAGGGTCGAGCCGCTCGGGACGATCGACATCGAGAGGCGGACCATCTGGACCGGGTCCGGGGAGAGCCCGGTGTTGCCGTCGCCCTGGCGGAGCACGGGGTGGTTCTGTCCGACCGATTGCTTGTTCGCCTTCGGCAGCCCGGTGATCGGGTCGGGCTCCGGCGCCATGTCGGTCGCGAAGAGCTTCACGCCGACCGTGAAGATGTTCGGGTCCGAGACGAAGCTTGCCGCGTCGGCCGACGGCAGCGGACGACCGCTGTCGTTGGTGTAGCCGTAGACCGAGGGCTGGTTATAGGCGGTCGCCTGCAGCTGCAGGGTCTCCTGCAGCGTGTCGCGGACCATCAGGCCGTTGAAGACGCCCGGGGTCGGATCGAGCGCCCCGCGCATGATGAACATGTTCGGCGTGGTCGTGCTCACGGTCAGGTCGGTGAGGGTGACGGAGGTCGTGGAGCCGCCCACGGCCGCGACGCGGATCGCGCCCGCGAAGTACTGGCCGTTGATCGGGTGCCCGGCCGCCACGTTCCCGAACTTGTCGCGCAGGGTGATGCCGAGCGGGACCGGCGGGGTGCCGAAGGTGCGCGAGACCACGCCTCCGATGCCGACCTTGAGCGGCCCGGTGGCCCCCTCGGCCAGCCCGGCGCTCTGCCAGTACGGGTGGTGGATCGTGATGTAGCTCGCCGCGCCGGGCGTGATGAAGACCTTCTGGGTGATCGACGGGAGCCTCAGGCCGTTGCAGCTCGGGTCGTAGCAGACGTCGGCGTTGAGCGTGATCGTGCCCACGCGGTTCGCCCAGACGTAGATGTCCGACTTGTCGTTGTTGATCGGGAGCGTGGCGTCGGCGAACGGCGACGGCAGGATGAACCAGTCCGGGCCGTCCTGGACCGTCTTGTTCGGATCGAAGCCGCCGCGCATCGAGCCCGCCGGCGTCGGCGAGTACTTGATGGTGAAGTTCGTCGACGTCGAGGTCGTGAGGTTGCCGTACTGGTCGTAGAGCTGGATGCGCTGCACGGTGTCCGTCGACTTGCCCGTGGCGGGGTCGATCTGCACGGTCGTGCCGGCGATCAGGTAGCGCTCCGCCGACGAGAACGCGGCGGCGATCGGCGGGCCGGGCCGGACGGTGTAGGTCGCCTTCACCACCAGCCACGACCGGAAGAAGACCGTGTCCGCCCAGACCTGCTGGGGCGTCGCCTGCACCTTCGTGTCGATCAGGTAGAACGTGGTCGCGGACTCGCCGATGTTCAGCCGGGCGGTGCCGGTCGTCAGGATGAAGTTGTCGTAGCCGGGGCTCGAGAACATCCGGGTCCCCAGCGAGTCGGAGTACAGGCGGAAGCTGATCCATGCGTCCGGCGAATCCTCCATGCCGTTGCGGACCGGCGAAGGGTTGCCGTAGTCGTCCTCGAGCCTCAGGGTGATCGCCTGGGAGGTCGCGCCCGCCAGCAGGTTCGACTCCGCCAGGGCCGGGACCGCGATCCGCTTCGGGAAGTCGGGCGTGATAACGACCGGCTGCGAGGTCGAGATCAGGATCGAGCCCATGTCCGTCGCCATGATGACCGGCGCCGTGGAGGGCCCGGGCGGATAGGTCAAGGACGCCGTCGTGTCGAGGTAGTAGAACGTCGTCTCCATCGTGTTGAGCGGGATCGTCACCTGGCTCACGGTCGTCACGAAGATCGCCGGAAATCCGGGCGCCAAGGTCGAGGACGTCGCGAAGCCGTAGGAGTCGTTCTGGATCGAGGCGGCGCGGCTCGTGGCCAGACTGATGTTCACGGTGCCGGTCGCGATCCTCGGGTTGTTGAAGCGGTCCACCACCTGCACCTGCCAGGACTTCGCCGGGCCCGCCTCGCCTCGCGGCAGTCCGGCGACCAGCGTGTTCATCGGGTTGCCGAAGCCGAGGCTCAACGGCTCGTCGGGGTCCATCGCGAGCTGGATCGTCGTCGACGCCACGCTGACCGACTGCGGGCGCAGGATCAGCTTCCACCGGCCCGGCCGGCCGCCGTAGCCGGAGTTCTGATCCGGCCCGGGGCCCGAGTAGGAGGCCATGCGGTCGCGGTAGCGGAAGGGCATCTCCTTGATGGTGTCCGGGATGAACAGGGTCGCGATATAGTTGTTCGGCGGGTTCGCGTCCATGAACCCGTAGGTGCCCGCGACCGAGAACGGCGTGCCCGGCGTGAACCCGTAGCGGCTGTGCGTGGTCACCTGCTCCGGCGGCAGGAGCACGTCGATCGCGGTCAGGCCGAAATCGGTCGGGTTGTCGAAGTCGTCGCGGCGCTGCACGACGAAGTCCGCGCCGCTGCCGGGCGTGCTGCCGACCAGCGCCGCGGGCTGGCTCGACACTACGACGAGCTTCGAGGGCGTGCCGCCGATCGTGATCAGCGAGGCGCTGATGTTGCGCAGCGTGTTGACGAACGGCGTGACGTCGGCGACCGCGGGCATCGTGCCGATCCACACTCGCGAGGAGTCCCCCGCCTTGGGCGAGACGTAGATCGCGATCTGCGGGTTGACGTTGTCCGCGTCGCCGTTCTTGCCGATGCGGCCCTTGTTGTCGGTGAAGACGACCGTCGAGCCGCCGACGCTCGCCCAGCCGGACCCGTCGTTCATCGCCAAGGACGGCATCTGGCCGACGACCGCCGCGGTCTGGACGACGACGGCCACGGGCGACTGCACCGGGTTGCCGAAGTTGTCGGAGAGCTGGCCGGTGATCGCCTGGAACCCCGGGTCGGCGGTCGAGCCCGCGCGCACGTTGACGCTCGTGCCGGCGGACGGGAGCACCGACACCGAGCCCGGCGGGCCCGGGTCGACGACCACCGAGGCCGGCAGGTTCACGCGCTCGGTCGTGATCTGCGGGTTCGAGGTGTCCGCGCCCTTGAACTTCTGGGTGCCGGCCTTCTTCAGCGTGAAGAGCCCGTTGAAGGACTTCCTGCCGCCGTCGGCCGGCGAGAAGGTGTAGGACACGGGGCTGACGTCCGGGGTCTGCGGCGGGTCCCAGAAGTCGGCGGTGAAGATGACGCTGTTCGTGTACGTGTTCGGGCCCGTCGACAGCAGGTTGTCGTACTGGTCGTAGGCCGAGAGGTCGACCGAGATCGGGATGCCGGCGACCGTGTTGGCCGGATAGTTCGAGAAACGCAGGTAGTACGCGGGACCCGGGTTGACCCGCACGAACGCGGAATCGCTCCCCGCGTAGACCGCCGGCGAGTCGAAGTTCGTCGAGACCGTCACGACGTAGGTCGAGCTCGACCGGCGCGGCAGGACCGGGAAGTCGAAGCTGCCGGCGGCCAAGGTCGAGGGCACGATCGGGGCGGCGATCGGGTCCTTGGGGACGGAGACCTGCACGATCGGCATGATGGCCGGCGGGTTGGAGTCCTGGCCGACGCCGGTGAGGTCGGTGACCTTGTTGTAGTAGGCGTCGACGAGGTTCACCCGCGCGAGGAAGCTGTTCGGGATCGTCTGCTCGGAGGGCGCGCCCGTCTTGCCCGGAGTCGCCGGGAAGGGCGTGATGCAGACGCCGGGCACGTCGCAGGCGCCCTGGACCGCCGTCTCGCCCGGGAGCAGCACCTGGAGCTTCACGGCCGCCGCCGCGTACACGCGGAGCTCCGGCGTCCGGGCCGCGGGAGCGTCCGCGAAGCACACCTGGTTCAAGAGCGGTCCGCAGACCGAGTCGGCCGACTGCGTGCGGGGCACGACGCGGAGCGTGGTCGACGTGCTCTTGGTGACCAGCGTCACGGGCACCTGCCGCGCGCCGCTGATGAGAGGCACGACGGACGGATCGATATCGTTGGGGTCGCTCGTCTCGATCGAGAACTGCGGCAGGCCGCCGTTGAGCGTGTAGACGTTCATGTAGTGGTCGACCAGGCTCACGGTCGCGTTGAACGCTACGCCCGCCGTCGGCGTGGAGATGCTGCCCGTCAGCCCGCCGTTCGGGTAGCTGCCCGAGCCGGGCACGAGGGTCTGCCCGGGCAGCACCAGCGCCAAGCCCTCGGGCTTGCCCGGCACGACCGTGAAGGTGGTCGGGACCACGCCGAAGCCGACGTCGGGATAGGCGTTGAGCCCCGAGGCGCTGTAGTCGGTCGCGGTGATGATCTGGTCGGTGGCGGCGCGGAGCAGCGTGACCAAGAACGGCCCGGCCTCGCCGGTGCCCGGGTTGATCGCCTGTGTGGACACCTGCGGGGCGTACGCGTCCCGCGGAGTCTGGAGCCGGACCTCCGCGTTGCGCCCCAGGCAGACGTTGTAGAAGTCGTCCACCACGCGCACGTAGACCTGGTAGTTGGGGTTGCCCGCCTCGGCGAAGTTCGCCTGGCCGGTCTTGCCGGAGGGCGAGCCCTGGTCGAAGGTCTCGCCGGGGAGCTTGACGAGGAGGCGGCGCGGGATGCCCGCGTTGACGAAGATATCCTCGGAGACGTTCGTCGAAGGCTCCGGGTTGCCGGGGACGTTGGAGGCGGTGAGATGGCTGATGCCGGCGCGCTTGAAGGTGACGTTGAAGGTCGCCGAGGTGTAGACCACCTGCGCGGTGGGCACGATCACCGCGAAGGGATCGTCGGAAGTGAGGCGGATCTCCGCGGTCGCGTACGGCACGAGGTTGCCGAAGTCGTCGGTGATGTCGACGACGACGTTCGTCGAGATGCCCGCGAGCTGGGTCAGCGGCGGGCCGCTTCTGCCGTCGACGCTGTCGCCGGGCACGCGCGCCTCCGTCGGCAGCAGGACGCGCAGCTTCTTCGGCTGGCCGGGCAGCACCAGCGTCACGTTGGACTGGTGCGGGCCGCCGAGGTTCCCCGCGCTGACGTCCTGGTCCGTCGCGATGACGCGGTGCGGACCGGCCTGGCGGAACACGACCGCGGAGGGCACCGAGACCCGGCCGTTGGCCATCGCGAAGGGGCTGCCGGGCACGGGCGGGGAGAACGGGTCGTCGGTCGTGACCTGGATCGCCCCGCGCGCGACGCCGGGCACGGCGTTGTAGCGCACGTCCGCCGCGTAGATGTCGAGCGGGATCGCCACGCCGGCCGTCGAGACGAACGGGATCCCGAGGACGCCCTGCGGCGGGGTCGTCTTGCCGCCTTGCAGGCCCTCGCCCGGAAGCACGACGATCATGCGGGTGGCGTTGTTCGGCACGACCCGGATATCGGTCACCGTGTCGGTCGAGTACGCGGGCGTGATGCCGCTGTCGTCGGCCGCCTGGATGACCAGGTTCCCGGTGGCGGCGCTCGGCAAGAACCCGTTGAACGTCGTCTCGCCGCCGCCGAGCGGCTGCGGCCCGGGGAAGCCCGCCCACGGGTCGTTGGACAAGAGCTTCACGGTGCGCGTGGCGGCGGTCTTGTTGTTGTAGAGGTCGACGGAGCGGACCATGATGTTGTAAGGGTTGCCGGCCGTCATCGTGACGCCCGCGCTGAACGTCGACTTGCCGATCGGCGTGCCGTCCGCCGGGGCTTGGCTCGAGCCGCCGTCTCCCGGGATATAGGCCAGGAGCGCGACCGGCACGTTCGCGTCCACCGGCACGCCCGTGACGGTATGGCTGCTCCAGGCCGTCCCGGTGCCGCCGAGGTCGCGCACGGTCAGCCGCATGCCCGCGGTCCGCGTGACGGGGATGAACGTGAAGCTCGTCGTGCCGCCCTCGAGGCTCTTCTGGACGATGGGCGGGGCGAGGCCGCGAGCCTTGATGTTGGGGTCATCCGGGAACGTCAGCTCCACCACCGAGGTCAGCGTCGACACGCCGATCGTCGGGATGAACGGCGTCGGCCCGGTGACCAGGTTGAAGTAGCGGTCCACGACGTCCACGTAGACGGTGCTCGTCACGCCGGCGGTGAGCGTCGCAGGCGCGCCGAGGCGGCCGCCCGTCGTCGTCTCGGTGTAGGCGTAGGGCGGCTTGCCGCCGGCGCGGCTCTCCCCCGCCACCAAGAGCCGAAGTTTCTCGGGCGTCGTCCACCAGACCTTGGCGGCGACGGGCGTGTAGTAGTCGGAGGTGCCCGCCGGGAGCTGCCGGGGCCCGGTCACGTACTCCTGCACCTTGACGGCGTGCGTCGAGGCGGTCACCGCCGTCACCCAGAAGCTCGTCGTGCCGTTCGCGAGCGCGAGGGTGGACGGCCTCGTCTCGTACGGGTCGGAGTTGACGTCGAGCTCGACCTCGAAGTTGGAGTTCTTCGCCGTGTTGTAGAAGGAGTCCGTCGCGTACACGCGGACCAAGAACGGCCGTCCGGCCTCCTGGTCGAGCGGCAGGGCGGCGTCGGACTTGCCCGCCGACCCGGACGTCTTTCCTTGGACGCGGAGCTCGCCGGGGAAGAGCGCGAGCAGCCGGTCGGCCCCCTGGCCGACGACGGTCACCGTGCTCGAGACGTTCCACGCCCCCGTCACGCCGTGGCTGGAGACGGTGATCGTCCGGTCGCCGTCGTCGGAGGCCGAGGCGAAGCTCCACGTCACGGTCGTCGAGCCGTTGAAGGTCGCGAACCGGTCCGGGCTGTCTCCGTCGTTGTAAGGATCGGTGTCCGACATCCACACCGTGGCGGCCGACGAGAGCACGAGGTTGTAGAAGCTGTCGACCACCTGGACCAGTACCGGGAAGTTCGCGCCGGCGACCTTCGTGCGGGTGTTGCCGATGCGGCCCTGGGTCGGCATCACGCCGCCGTACGCGTTCTGTCCCTGGGCCGGGCTGCCAGCGTTGGCCATCGTCGTGGTCGCGTCGTAGTCGGCGACGACCTGCAGGCGGGTCGCGGGCGCCGGGTTGACGGTCACCGTCACCTGGCCGAAGAGCGAGGAGGCGTCCTTGTCCTCGACCCGGATGATGCGGGTGCCGGACTTGCGCAGCCGGATCTGGAAGCTGAGCTGGCCGGCGTTCGTCGCCGTGAACGTGCTGATCGGGGGCAGGCCGTAGGTCGAGTCCGGCGAGGACGGAGACCACGGGCCGTCCTGGTCCATGTTCTCCGGCCCGTTCGGCGCGTCGACGGTGAACCGGACGTTCCCGACGTAGGAGGTCGCGCGGGCGCCCACGCCGCCGAGCTGGTCGCGCGCCTCGACGGTCAGCGTGACGTCGGAACCCGCGACCATCGGGTCCGGGTTGACCGTCAGCGCGAAGCTCTGCGGAGGCGCCGAGATGAAGAACTTCGGGCCGTCCTGGATCACGGCCGCCTGCACGGTCCCGGCGTTGTCGGTCGCCCGCACCCACATGATGTAGGTGTCGCCGTTCACCCAGCACGGCTCCGTGGGGAGCTTCACGCTGCAGTCCAGGCCGGTGTACGCCCAGGCCCCGGTGCCGTCCAGCGAGGTCACGGTCACCCATTTCTCGCCGAGCTCCTTCGCCGTCCAGGTCGAGCCGTCCCAGTAGAAGCCGCCGCTGAAGCCGCCGGGAGCGCCGTAGGCGAACGGGCCGGGGAGGGTCGTGAAGGTGTAGGTGCCGCGATACACGAGGATCTCGACCTTGCCCTTCCGCCAGTCCAGCGGGTCCGCCGGCCACTGGTTCGGATAGACGCCCGAGCCGGAGCCGGCGATGCCGCTGGTGAAGCCGGGGTCCGACGAGTTGCCGGACACGACCTCGTTGTTGAGCCGCGTGATCAGGTTCGCCGGCTCCACGACGTTCGAGGTGGGCTCGCGCGTATCGAAGAGGATATCGGCCGCGTAGGCCACCTGCTGCCGCGTGAGCACGTTGTCGGTCGCCGACGAGGTGATGACGTAGTGCTCCCGGTCGGACCAGCAGGCGCCCAACGACGGGTGGAAGAACGTCCAGGAGGACTGGAAGATCTGAGTCGCGTTGAACCAGACCACCGCGTCGGACGAGAAGCACGTGGCGTCGCCGTTGAACCACTTGTAGCCGGTCGCCGTCTGGCTCGCGATCGAGAGCTTGATGCCGTCCGTCGGCTTGATGCCGGACGTCGCGTCGAAGGACGTGCCCTCGAGCACGCCGAGGGAGCGGTAGGCGCGGCCCGGCGCCGGCACCGACGAGCCGGAGACGGGCGGCGTGTTGTCGAAGGTGAACGTCCGCGTGGTCAGGGCCGCCTGGAAGTTACCCGCGCCGTCCATCGCCCGGGTCACGACGTAGAACGTCTTGCCGTCAACCCCGTCGTGGGTCGCGTTCACCCACGCATAGAAGGCGCCGCAGTCGTTCGTGAAGCCTCCCGGCGGCGGCGTGCAGCCGAAGTCGCCGTTGGTGTAGCTCCAGGGGTGGTTGAAGCCCGGCCCGCCGAGCGAGGCCGCGAGGTCGTTCCAACCCTGGTCCGTGGTCGTCCAGTGCTTTCCGCCGGCGAGCGCCGGGGTCCACCAGTAGGTGGTCGGCCCCTGCAGGTACCACATCTTGATGGTCACCGAGCTGACGGGCGTCGTGGCGTCGAAGGCGGTGCCGCCGATGCTCGTCATCGCCGGGAACAGCTGGCCGTTCGTCGGCGGGGCGTTGACCACGCTGTCGGGACGCGTCTGGTCGAAGCTGAAGGTGATGATCGTCGTGCTCGAGTTGCCCGCCTCGTCCGTCGCGACGACGTCGAGGCGCAGGCGGTTGTTGCGGTCCGGCCAGGTCACGCCGCTGGTGTCGAGGCTCCAGTTGAAGAGCCCGCCGCTCGAGCTCGAGCTGCCGGCCACGAGCCAGGTCTCGGCGTCCCAGGAGGCGCCGGTCCAATACTTGTTGAGGTCGAGGTCCCAGATGCGGACCTGGGGGAAGCCGACGTTGAAGCCCGACGGCGAGTTGTTGTCTCTCGCCGTGCCGGTGATCGCCGAGAGGCTCTTGAGCTGCACGAGGCTCTTGGGGTTGACGAAGTTCGGCGTGGGCGACGAGATGTCGAACGTGAACGTGACGGGCGTGATCACCGTCTGGGTGTTCGCGGCGAGGTCGAAGGCCCTAGATCGGAGCGTGTAGTTCTCGCTGTCCGTCAGGCCTCCGGGCGGAATGTTCGGCGGCTGCGGCAGGTTCGTCGTCTTCGACCAGCCGGCCGTGCCGGCCGCGCCGAGCCAGCTGTTATCGGCGCCGCAGCTCGCCGACCAGTCGCTGCCGCTCCAGCACTGCCCGTTCCACTCGACCTGGAGCTGGACGCCCGAGACCCCCGAGGCGACGCCCGCGCCGCCCGGATCCGTGGCCGCGCCGTTGACGGCGGAGAGAATATTGAGGAAGTCCGCGTTCAGCGGGGAGGAGATGGTCGCGGCCGGCTTCGTCGTGTCCCACTTGATCACGACGGCGACGCTGTCCCCCTCCTTGCCGGCGTTCGTGATCGCGCGGGCGATGAGCTGGTAGTTCCGGCCGTCGGACGGCGCGATCGCGCCGGGCGGGAACGTGTACGTGAAGGCGTAGTTCGGCACGCTGCCCGTCAGCGGGGCGTTGAACCACTTCGGCGTCGGCGAGGAGAAGGTGGAGACGCCGTCGTAATACATCCCCGTGTCTTCCCGCAGCGTGACCGAGGCCCCGATGATGCCGAATGGGCTCGACACCGTGCCCTGGACCGGGATGGCCCCGTTCCGGTACGCGGAGTTGCCCACGCCCAGCGTCGCCGGATAGGTGATCACGGGCGTCGGCGTGTTCCCGTCGAGCGTGAACGTCATCGACGCGATCCGGGTCGGGTCGAGGGCGAGCTGGGAGTTCCCGCTCGGCAGCGCCGCGTCGCGCGCGTACACGAAGACCCGGTAGGTGTACTGGTCGGTGAGCGCCGGCTTGGGGATCGTCCACACCCCGGCGGAGAACGTCGCCCCGGGGATCGTGTTCAGCGCGACCCAGTTGTTGCCGGTGAGCGTGAACGTGCCCGGCGTGATCGAGCCGTCCCAGGTGCCTTGTCCCGGCGAGACCTCCTTGATCTGGAGGAAGATGTTCGCCAGCGCCGACGCGCCGAGCCCGGCGATGTCGTCGGCCGCCGTGCCTTGGAGCGTGCTCAAGACGGCCGGGTTC
>JACQPK010000120.1 GCA_016207565.1 Elusimicrobiota bacterium | reverse complement strand
GCGCGCGCACGCGCTCGCGCCGGACGCTGAGCAGGGAGATGGACTCCGGAGGCGGCGGCTCGGCGGCGAACGCCGCGGTGTTGAGCGCCGCCGACAGGGCAAGGCACATCGCGATCGTCATGGCTCCTCCTTACGCGCGCACCGCCGTCCACACGACGGCGACCGTCTCGTCGGCCAGCTCGGTCAGAGGCCTGCCGATGAGGCCCCAGCTACGCACGACGCACAAGCGGTGGACCGAGCCGAAGATGATCCCGAACAGGACCCACGGATCGCCGCCGCGCAGCGCGCCGGCCGCTTGGCCCTCCTGGATCACCTGCTCGAGGACTCGTCCGGGGTGGTTGCGGGACTCCCGGTAGCGCTTCAGCTCACGGTGCTCCGCGAGCACGAGGAAATGGAGGAGCGTCGGGTCCGCCTCGTAACGCTCGAAGCACTCGTGCACGTAGAGACGCACCCGCTCCTGGGTGTCGCGGACCGCCAGCACCCTCCCATATAACGCTTCGCTCAGGGCATCGAGATTAACGGAAAAGAGGTGCCACGCCAGGTCTTCCTTGCTCGGGAAATGCCGGTAAAGCGAACCCTCGGCGACCTTGGCCGCCCGGGCGATGTCCTTGGTGGTCGTCGCCTCGATGCCTTTCTCCACGAAGAGCTTGAGCGCGGCCTCGAGGATATCTGGCAGTTTTGTATCGTATTTGTCAGGATTAATCTTGATTGCCATTGATGTGAGCGAGTAATCACTCACATATATAACAGGGGTGCTTGGATTTGTCAAGGGCTAGGGTTGACAAGCGCCGGTTGGTCGGGTATGTATAGCCGGTGCTCGGCATCGCGTTCGCTCTCCTCGCCGGTCTCGCTACCGCGTCGGAGGCGGGCACGCTGCGCGGCCGGTTGACCGGCGCCACCAAAGGGCTCGACGAACTCGTCGTCTCCTTGGCCGAGGGCGCGACGCTGCCGCCCGCCCCCTTCAAGGGGGACGGGGCGATGAACCAGCTTCGCAAGCGATTCTCTCCCGCGGTCGTGGCGGTGGCGACGGGCGCGGCCGTGCGGTTCGAGAACCTCGACGACGTCTTCCATAACGTCTTCTCGCTGGACAAGCGGAACCCTTTCGATCTGGGGCTCTACAAGGGCGAACGCCGCTTTGCGGAGGACCGACGCACGCCCGCGAAGGGGGCGGAGCCGGCCGTCTCGTTTTCGGCGGCGGGCGCCTACCCGGTGTTCTGCAACATCCACCCCGACATGGCCGGCACGGTCTACGCGTTCGATCACGGCTACTTCGCGCGGGCCGACCGGGACGGCCTCTTCGAGCTGCCCGCGCCCGACTCGGGGAAGGTGACGCTCGTCGTGGAAGGGCCCGCGCTGCCGCAGCCCGTGCGGGTGTCGGTCGAGCTTCCGCGCGACGAGCGTCTCGAGGTCCCGATCAAGCCGAAGCGCTTGCGCCTCAACCAGCCGCACAGCCGCAAGGACGGCTCCGAGTACGGCGGCGCCTACGGGAGCCGCCCATGAGCCGGTTTCAGGCGATGGTGCTCGCGATCAACACGAGCATCCTCTCCGTCGTCTTCGCGTTCTCGGCTTGGCTCTACTGGAGCACGCGCTCGGAGGTGCACGCCCAGGTGGAGGCGAGCCTCGCGCGGGCGACGGTGATGACCGAGGCGCTGGCCGACCTCAAGTCGCGCGAACTTTCCGCGCTGGCGCAGTCGATGGCCGTCAGCCCGATGCTGCGCGGCGCGTTGGCGACCAACGACGCGTCTACGATCGACGATGTCCTGAGGACGTTCGCGGCGAAGAGCGGCCTCACCGACGTCGCGGTCCGGGGCAGGCGGGTCTGCCGGAGCGACCCGACTTGGGCCGCAGGTTGCGGCTGGCTGACGGGGCAAGCGCCGATCGAGCGCGGAGCGCTCGAGGTCCGTCAGAATCCGGATAAGGCGCTGCTCGACGCGTGGACGGCGGTGACCGGGGTCCGCTATGCCGTCGCCCATCCCGCGGTCGACAACCTTCCGGCGGCGGAGCGGGACCGCTACTACGCGCGCGAGAGCCGGCTGGCGAAGGCCGGCTCGAAGATCACGATCTTCGCCGAGCGGGCGCCGTTCTGGCGCTCCTTCGAGTCGCGGCGCAACACGCTCGTCGTGCTCGGGGCGGCTCTGTTTTTCGCGGGGCTCGTGCTGAGCGCGCTCTTCGCCTGGCTGATCGAGCGGGCGGAGCCCGCGGCGCCCGGCGCGGCCGGGCCGCACATTCAGCGGCTCCTCGACGAGATCGAGTCCGCCCGGCGCGAGCGCCGCGGGAAGCCCGGCTCGTGAGGAAGGCGCTCGCGGCGCTCGCACCGTTCGTGCGCCTCGTCGCCGCGTTCCCGATGCACCTCATCGCGGCGTTCCTCGCCGCCGTGCTCGCGGAGGCGCTCCTCACGATCCAGCCGCAGCTCCTGCGAGGCTTCATCGATTCCACGACGGCGGGCTTGCCCGCCGCGCAGCTGTGGGCCTTCCCCGCCTTCATGGCGGCGTCCGCCGTGCTCGCCTACGCCTTCGATTTCCTATCGGTGGCGATCCGCTACGCGCTCGAGCGCGACCTCGAGCGGAGCCTGAAGGAGCTCTACCTCGACATCGCGGACCGCGGCCGCGCCGAGGTGGTCCAGTTCTCGCTGTGGTCGGGCGTGGCCAAGCTCTCGCAGCTCGCGCTCGCGGTGACGCTCGACTTCGCGCTCGTGTTGAGCCGGATCGCGATCATCCTCGTGTTCCTTTCGGCGGGCCAGCCGGTCCTGGCCGCCGGGGCGCTCGTCGCGCTGGCCGTCGGCACGATCGCGACGATCGCGACGACCGGCCGCATCGGGCGGATCAGCAAGACGATCGGCTTCGGCACCGGGCGCACGGTCTCCGCGGCGCTAGGCTCCTCGTTGCTCTCGGCCCGGCGCGAGCTCGGCCGCGTGTACGCCCTCGACCGCCGGCTGTTCGCGCTGAAGTCGCTCAACGTCGCCGTCTCGTTCGCGATGTTCCGCGTGCTCCCCGTCGGGGTGATCGCCTGGAAGGTCGCGGGGGCGGACATCAGCCTCGGCGAGCTCGCGTCGATCTTCCTGTACGTCTCGATGCTGCGCGTGCCGTACCTGGACCTGAACGCCCTCCTGCAGGAGTCGCTGACCTCGTTGTCGGAGAGCGCGTTGTTCCGCGAGGAGCTCGAGCGCGGCCTCGCGGTGCGGCAGGCGGCCGAGCGGGTCGGCGCGGGCCTCGTGTGGGAGCGGACGGCGGCCCGCGCGGGAGCGCCGTTGTCGACCGCCTCCGCCTCCGACGCGCGGGTCTTCCACGACGACGTCGCCCCGACGGCGAAGGCCGCGATCCTCGAGGGGCTCGCGGCCCGCTCCCGCGCGGGCGCGGTGATCGTCTTCTCGGAGGACCCGCGGCTCGCGCGCTTCGCCCACTTCGTCCGGGAAGGGGACTCCCTGCGGACCGTCCTGTCCGTTCCGGAGGCCGCGTGACCGACCGCTCGTGGCTGCCGCGCCTGCTGGGCCTCTGGCTCGCGTCGTTCGCCGGGCTGCTCGTCTTCCTGTATATGTTCTTCATCGGCTCCGAGGTCGGCGGCCGGTCGATGTTCGAGGCGGTATTTCGGTGAAGCCGTTCTTGCTCGAGCGCTACTTCGCCAAGCACGAGTTCACCGCGCCCCTCCTGCTCTCCTGCTCCGACTGCGACGGGCTCCCGCAGGCCGAACTGCTCGCCGGGGCGGACGCCGAGTCCCGCGCCCTGTGGGAGAGCCTGACCCTCGGCTACGCCGAGTCGCGCGGCCTGCCCCTGCTCCGTCGCGAGATCGCCTCGGCCTACCGCGGCGTCGACCCCGAGCAGGTGCTCGTCGCCGCGCCGCAGGAGCTGATCTTCCTCGCGATGAGCGCGCTGCTCGGGCCGCGCGACCACGTCGTGTGCACGTGGCCGGGATATCAGTCGCTCTATGAGGTCGCCGAGTCCCTCGGCTGCGAGGTCTCGCGCTGGGAGCCCGACCCGAGGGACGGCTGGCGCTTCGACGTCGGCGCGCTGCTCGGATTGCTGCGTCCCCAGACGAAGCTCGTCGTGGCGAATTTCCCCCATAACCCGACCGGCTACCTCCCGCCGCCGGGCGACTACGAGCGGCTGCTCGGCGAGCTCGACGCCCGAGGCGTCCGGCTGTTCTCGGATGAGATGTACCGTCTCCTCGAGCTCTCCGGCTCCGCCCGCCTGCCGTCCGCGTGCGAGCGGAGCCCGCGCGCGGTGACGCTCTCGGGAGTCTCGAAGACGCTGGGGCTCGCGGGGCTCAGGATCGGCTGGCTCGTGGTGAAGGATCCGGCGCTCTATGCCCGCCTCTGCGAGCTCCGCGATTACACGACGATCTGCTCCGCCGCGCCGGCCGAGGTCCTGGCGCTCGCGGGGCTGAGGGCGAGCGGAGGGATCCTCGCCCGCCACCGGGCGCGCATCGCACGGAACCTGGAGCTTCTCGACGGATTTTTCGCGCGGCGGAGCGGCCTATTCTCGTGGACGCGGCCGCGCGCCGGCTCCGTCGGCTTTCCCGGCTGGCTCGGCACCGAGCCGGTCTCGGCGCTCTGCGACCGCGCGGTCCAAGACGCGGGAGTGATGGTCCTGCCGTCGACCGTTTACGGCTACCCGGCCCCGCACGTTCGCGTCGGTTTCGGCCGCGAGCGCATGCCCGAGGCGCTGGCCCGCTTCGACGAGTTCCTCGGCTAAGGGGCAACGACCGACAGCCGGAAGTCGTCGAAGCGGGTCGTGCCCAGCCAGCGCGCGCTCCGGTCGCCGTCCAAGTACACGCGGAGGGACTTCGCGAACGGCGGCAGGGTGAACTCGATCGAGACCTCCTGCCAGCGCTTGGAGCCGTTGAAGCCGAAACCCCCGGCGTTGGACTCCAGCCCGCCGGCCGCGAGGAAGACCACCTCGGCTCCCCCGTCGTCGCCTTGCATGTAGCCGGTCAGGCGCAGCCGGGTGCGGCCTCCCGTCATTCCGGTGATCGGGATGTCCTGCGAGACCCACTCTTTCGCCCCCAAGACGAGGTGCCGGCTCCCGGAGCGGGACCCGGAGCTCCCGATGTGGCGGGGCAGCACCGGCTTGCCCCTCCAGCCGCAGGGTCCCTCGAAGCTCCCGTTCGCGAGGAGCTCGCCCGGGTCCGGCACCGGACGCTCGCGGCGGGTCCGGCTGCAGCCGGATTCCTGGTAGAACTTGAGCGAGGCGGCCCAGTCGCGCTTCGTCTTCCACTCGGGATAGTGCTCGAAGCGAATCTTGAGCGTGACGCCGAAGGAGATCGCCAGCGTCGCCACGACGGCGATCGCGTTGCGCGCGAAGGCGAGGAGCGGCCGGCGGGGCTTCTCGTCGCGCTCGGCGGGGGTCGGAAGGCGGTAATCGCGCAAGAGCGCCGCGAGCTCCGCACCGTCGGCCGGGGCCTCCCGGCGAGTCCACAGCGGGGGCAGCTCGCCGGCGGCGGCGAACGCGTGGACCAAAGACCGCACGTCGGCGGCCGGGCTTCCCGTCAGCCGGGGATCGAGCAGGACGGCCGAACCGTCGGGCCTGAGAAGGACGTGCTCGACGTCGATCGCCCCGTGCGTGATCGGCGGCCGGAACGCGTGCAGGTAGGCTAGCGCGTCGGCCGCGGAGCGCAGCGCCGCGAGCGCCTCCGAGGGCTCGAGCCGCCGGCCGGACGAGGCCAGCTCCGCGAGGGTCTTCCCTTCCGGCCGCGCGCCGGCCGTCTCGATGCCGGGATGTTCGAGGTGGCGCAGCACGCGCTGCGCCTCGTCGTTCACGGGTCGGCGCGCCATAGGTGGATCTCGGTCGTGTGGTCGTTCCCGAAGGAGACGGCCAGCCAGCGGCGGCTCAGCTTGATCTCGCGCACGACGGGATTGATCGCGCGGCTGCGGAGCCGGTGCTGGCGCAGCAGTTTCCAGCCGGACGTTTCCCAGAGACGCACGTGCCGCCGCGCGGGGACGCCGATGGTGTAGGGAGCGGCGAAGAGCCGGCCGTCCGGGCTGAACCCGCCCGGCGTAAAGCCCAGATACGTGTAGTTGAGATCGTGGAGGTCGAGGTTCAACGCGGTCTGCGACCGGCCCTGGCGGTCCTCGATCCGCACGACTTCCCGCCCGGACGAGAGGACGGCCCGAAGAGCTCCGTCGGGCGAGCTCACCGGGCGCTGGATCGACGGCCAGTGGGGCGCTTTCTTCGGCTCGCTCCGGCGGCTCCAGCTCTCGGTGTCCCAGGTGTGTAGAGTCTCGCCGTCGACGATCAGCCGCAGCTCGCGTCCGTCGGCCGAGAACTCCATGCTCGAGGCGGAGCCCTTCACCATGAGGATCAGCTCGGGGTCGGTCAGGGCGCGATGAACGGCGAACGCCGCGACGGCGACGGCCGCGAGCGCGACCGTCGTGAGCCGGAGCCGGCGCCACAGGAGGCTAATCGGCATCAGGCCGCCGACTCTATCGGCGAGCGCGATCGTGAGCCGCTGCGGCGTCGAGGGCGGCGATTTCAACAGCGTGTCGAACGCCGCTCGCGCCGGTCGCGAGAGCCCGAGCTTCTCGGGCGCCGCCGGGTCCGCCGGGTCTCCGCCCAGGAGCTCCACCAGGCACAGCCCCAGCGCCCGGGCGTCGGCGCGCACGCCCGGACAGCCGTGCCCCTCTTGCTCCAGCTCGGCCCTGCGCCTCTGGGCGTCCCATTCGATCGTGTCGAGCCGGGGCTCGGCGTGGCGTGCCTCGAGCGTGCCGCAGTCCAGCTGCCAGGCGACGTCGAAGGCGATGCGCAGCGCCTCGGCCTCGGTGAAGCGACGGCCCTCCTTGCGCCACCGGTCCAGCGTCGCGCGCTTCACGTTTCCTCCGTCGCGCGCGGCGCGAGGGACGCGAGGTCGCGGAGCGCGGCGTTCGCCCGCCTCCGATGGCCGTGGCCGGAAAGGTGGCGCAGCCACCGCAGGCCGGCGGCCTGCCAGCGCAGGTCCTTGAGCCTGGCGCGGATCGCGGCCGTGTCCGCGCCGAGCGCGCGCTGCACGCTCAGGAAGAGCCAGCCTCCCAGCCCTTCCTCGACCGGAGCGGCGTCGAGGGGCTCGAGGCGGGAGGCTCGCCAGGCACGGCGATAGAAATCGACGACAGGAGCCGGTCGGTGTCCGGCAGCGCGCGCGAGAGCGCCTCGACCGTCTCCCCCAGCAGCCGCTCGGCGGCGCGCTCGACGGCGGCCCCGGCCTCGGCGAGCGCGTCGTTGCGGACGACCTTCGCCTGCCCGGCGTCGAGCGCGAAGTCGTCGCCGTTGACGTAGCCCGCCACGGGGATCGTGTTCCCGGGCAGCTCGCCGTCGGCGATCCGGGTCCCGAGCACGTGCAGGCGCAGGAGCGAGGGGGCGGCCGGAGCCTGCGGGACCGAGACCCAGCCGTAGCGTCCCTTCTCGTCGAACGCGACGCCCGGATGGTCGGGCGCCAGGCCGCGCGGCAGCTCGCGGCCGTCGACGTAGATCGGGATCCGCGACGCCCAGCAGTCGGTCTCGAGGCGGGAGGAGTCTCCGAGGGCGCGCGGCGCGCCGAGCGCGAAGGTGAGCCGCGTCTCGGAGGAGGGATCGTCCTTCAGGTCGACGGTCGCAAACGAGGCCGGGCTCGGGATCAAGAGGCGCCGGCGGCCGGCGGCGGCTCCGCCCGTCAGCTCGAGCGCGCCGGCGGCCGGCAGCATCGCGAGGATCCCGAGCGCGAGCTGCCGGGAGCGGACGTCGCCGTGGCCTTCCTCCGCGAACAGGGCGGCGAACGGGTCCTCGAGCTCGGCGGCCGTCAGCGGGCGTCCGTCGAAGGCGAGCTCGAGCCTCGGCTTGCGCGCGAGGCGGATTCGGGCCGCGCCGGAGGCCGTGGCGCAGCGGATCAGCGCGAGGAGCGCCTTGTGCGCGTCGTCGAGCTGGAACGCGGAGAGCTTCTCGAGGGCGCGCGAGCGGTCGACGCGGAAGCCGCCGGAGGAGACGAGCTCGGCCACGGCTTGAGTATGGGGCCCGGGCGTGGGGGTGTCAACTCACGAAACCTTCAATTCAGCCCTTGGGATTTCGGATCTCGGCGACGCGCTGCGGGGGAGGGTCGGCGTGCTTTTCCACGACGAGCGGGATCTGGCGCGGATTTCCGCCGCGCAGGACGGTGAGGGTCACGCGATCCCCCGGCACGAGGTTGCGCACCCAATGGACGAACGCGTCGACCGCGAACTCGTCGCCGGCCGGCGTGACGCCGTTGTAGGCGGCCAGGACGTCGCCCTGATAGATGCCGGCCTTGGCCGCCGAGCGGCCGCCGTAGACCTGGCGGACCACCACTTTCTTCCGCTTGTCGTCGAAACCGACCGCCAAGCCGAGGCTCCCTTCGGCGAGGTGCTGCACGCGGTCGAACTGCTCCAACGCCTTCACGAGGTCCGGGCTGCGGATGGCGAAATTGAGCTGCTGCTTCTCCAGGAACCCCCAGGTGTTGATGCCGACGACGCCGCCGTCGGCGCCGATCAAGGGCCCGCCGGAGTTCGCCGCGTTGACCGAGGCGTCGGTCTGCACGTACCGGTGGCAGGCGCTGTCGTCGTAGAGGCGGTTGAGCCCGCTGACGATGCCGCGCGTCACCGTGAAGGCGGGGCCCTTCTTCTCCTTGGGACCGTCGGGATAACCGAGCGCGAGCACTTCCTCGCCGAGTCGCGGGTCGGAGGTCGCCAGGGCCAGCGTCGGCCAGTCCGTGCGCCCGGAGAGCTGAACGAAAGCGATGTCCCGGCAGTCCTTATTGCCCGAGGCCACGAGTTTCCCTTTGTGCTCGACGCCTTCGACCAAGACCTTGAGCTCCCCTCCGATCTTGACGTCCGGCACGACGTGGGCGTTGGTGACGACCAGGCCGTTGGCCCGCAGGATGAAGCCGCTGCCCCAGTGCGAATCCGTTTCGATCCGCACGGTCGCCTTCTGGGCGCGCTCGATCGCGTCCGGCCAGCGACCGGCCGCGGCGGCGGCCTGGGGCCCCCGGGCCCGGTCCGCGAGCGCCTTCGCTGGAGAGGAGTCCAGGAGGGCCTTCGCTTGACCGGGACCGGAGGTCCAGTCTTGGGCTCCGGAAACGCTGGAGAGGAGGGCCAGCAGGGCGGCGCTGTACCGGAGCCGGGACATACCCCAGGATGGTGCCGGCGGAGAGCGTCTTGGAGGGTCCGCGGGCCTCATCGCGCCTAGGCCCTTGGGCCCATAGGGCTCCGAGACGGCAAGTGATAGGCTGGCTGCAACTTTTTCGCGCCCGCCGTGTTCTTAGGGTGAGCGACACGAACCGTACATGACCGCGTTGTCCGACTTCGAGACATTCGTGCGCGCTTACCAAGACATGGTCTACACGACGGCGATCCGCCTGCTGAAAGACCCCGGCCTCTCGGAGGACGTGGCCCAGGAGACGTTCCTCAAGGCCTGGGAGCGCTTCGAGGACGTCCGCGGGTACGAGGCCCCCGGCGGCTGGCTGAAGACGGTGGCGACGCATCTCGCCCTCAACCGGCTCACCCGCGACCGCAACCGCTGGGAGCCCGTGGACGCGGCGGCAGACGCCGTCGACCCCGGCGGGAGCCCGGCGGCCCAGGTGGAGGACGCCCACGGCCGCGCGGAGCTCGAGGACGCCGTGGCCGCGCTGCCCGACCATCAGCGGGTCCCGCT
The DNA here is from genome assembly GCA_016207565.1 of Elusimicrobiota bacterium. Lineage (GTDB taxonomy): Bacteria > Elusimicrobiota > Elusimicrobia > UBA1565 > JACRDR01 > JACRDR01. The sequence goes on along the minus strand of JACQPK010000120.1, from coordinate 16,978 downwards.
CGTCCTCTTCCATTTTCACGACGCGAGTTACGAGGACATCGCCGCGAGCCTCGGCGTCTCGCTGTCCAAGATCAAGACGGACATCTTCCGCGCGCGCGAGGCCCTGCGCAAGCGGCTGGAGGCGACGCCGCGATGAACGAGCGCGACTGGGAGAGGAAGCTGCACGAGCGCCTGCGGGCGCTGCCCGACCGCAAGGCGCCTCCGGCCCTCTTGATGACGGTGATGGCGCAGGCTCGGGCCCGCGAGGCGGCCCAGGTCGGCCTGTTCGACCGCGTGCCGCGTTGGGCCGGCGTCATCGGCTTGGGCCTGGCCTCGGCGGGAGCGCTGTACCTCTTGAGCCTGCAGCTCGGTTGGGCGCTGGGCGCGCTGCAGGCCGCGGCCGCTCCGTGGCTGCCCGCGCTGAAGGGCCTCGCGCTCGCGGGACGCCGGTCCCTGGCCGTCATCGACGCGCTGGGCTGGGATTGGCGTCTCCCGCTCGCCGGGCTCGCGGCGGCCAGCCTGACGGCGTGCGCGGGCGGCACCGTCGCGGTCGGACTGTTGGTCGGAGCCGGACACGATTCATGGAGAACACGATGACCACACTTCTGCTTGCCGCCATCCTATCGGCGGGGGCCTGGGCGGCTCCTGAGGCGCCCGTCCGGCTCGGTCCGATCAAGATCGACGCGAAGATTTCGGACCGCGGCGGACGCGAGATCGTCCGCTTCGGCGGAAGCGTCACGGTGAAGAAGGGAGAGACCGCGGAGTCGGTCGTGGTCATTGGCGGCTCCGCGGATGTGGAGGGCGCCGTCGAGCGCGACGTCGTCGCGATCGGAGGTTCGATCCGGGTCGCCGGGCCCGTGGGTGGCGATGTGGTCGCGGTCGGCGGCCAGGTGAAGCTCCGAGAGGGAGCCTCCGTCGCGGGAGACGCGGTGTCGATCGGCGGGATGCTCGATCAGGAGGAAGGCGCGACCGTGAAGGGAGACCGCCATTCGATCGGGCTTCCGATTTCGTTGCCCAGCCTCGGCTGGCTCAAGGACTGGGCCTCCGACGGGCTCCTGATGGGCCGGCCGCTGCCGCACCGTGCCGGCTGGGCCTGGGCGCTGGCCGCGGCCATGCTCCTGGTCTACGTCCTGGTCGCGGCGGCGTTCCCGGCCGCGGTCGACCGGTGCGCCGGCGTGCTCGCGGAGCGGCCCGCGACCGCGCTCGGCGTCGGGGCGCTCGCGATCGCCATGGCCGGCCCAGCGGCGCTGCTCCTCGTCATGTCGATCATCGGCATCGCGGCGGTGCCGCTGGCGGCGTGCGCCGCCGGCGTCGGGTTCTTCGTCGGCAAGGCCGCGGTGTACCGCACGGTGGGAGCCAGGGTCGCCGGCCTCGAGGGTTCGGAGCGGCGCGTCGCGGCGGTGATCACCGGCGCGGTCCTGTTCACGCTGCTCTACGCCGTCCCCGCCGCGGGCTTCATCGCCTGGGGCGCGGCGCTGCTCTTCGGCTTCGGCGCGGCGGTGCTGGCCTTCGCGGACCAGTTCCGCGGCGAGACCGGCTCGACCGCGCAGCCCGCGGCCGCGCCCGTCCGGGCCGCCGTCGCCGTCGCGCCCGAGCCCGGCTCCGCCGGCGCGGCGGCGGTGAACGTTCCGGTCGAGCTCCTGCCGCGGGCGAGCTTCGGGCTCCGCCTCGGCGCGATCGCGATCGACGTGTTCTCCTTCCTCGTCCTCGTCGGACTGATCCCGATGATCGGGGTCAGCATCCCGGCGTGGGCGGTCTACCAGATCGGGCTATGGACGTGGAAGGGGACGACCCTCGGCGGCATCGTCTGCGGCATCAAGGGCGTCCGCCTCGACGGCGGCCCCATGGATCTGCGCGTCGCCGCCGTCCGCCACTTGGCGAGCTATCTCTCGCTCGCGCCGGGCTTCCTCGGCTTCCTGTGGGCCGCGTGGGACCCGGACCAGGCGACCTGGCACGACAAGATCGCCGGGACCGCGGTCGTGCGCGTGCCCAAGGGCGAGCCGCTGCTCTAAGCCGGAACGCGGCGGCGCATGCCGGAGGCGAGCACCTGGGCCGAAGAGTGCTAGTATTTGCCGTGCGCGAAGGTTTTCTGTGTCTGCAGTTCTGATCCTCGGCCTCCTGCTCGGCCTCAACGTGCTCTTCGTGTTGATGGAGTACGCGCTCGTCAGAGTCCGGCCGGCGCGGATCGAGCTCCTGGCACGAAAAGGGAATCCTCGTGCCGTGCGCGTCCAAGAGATGATGACGCACTTGGACGATTACCTGGCGGCGATCCAGGTCGGCATCACCATGGTCGGCTTGGCCTTGGGGGCATTCGCGGAGCCGCCGATCACCAAGGTTCTTCAGGGCTGGACGGAGCGACTGCTGGGCGATTTGCCGGATGCGCCGCTTCGAGTGGTGTCGCTGGCGGTCGGCCTGGGCATCCTCGCCTATGCTCAGATCGTCGTGGGGGAATTGTTGCCTCGCGCGATCGCCCTCCGAAAGGCCGAGGCGTTGGCGCTGTGGGGCTCTCTGCCGCTGAAGGTCTTCGCGATGGTCTGTCGGCTGCCCGTCTACCTCATGTCGTCGAGCTCCCGAGCATTGCTCAAGCTGGTCCGCCTAGCGCCGGGCTCCGAGACCGAGGGGGCCATCTCGGAGGACGAGATTCGCGTCATCATGAGCGAAACACAGGAGAAGGGGACGCTTCCCTTCGAGCGCCTGATCCTCCATGAGAATCTCTTCGACCTGAGCCAATCCAAGGCGCGCGACGCGATGACGCCCAGGGAACGGATCGCGTTGCTTTCGCTCGCCAAGAGTTGGCCGGAAAACCTGGAGACGATCAAGGCGCGGCGGTTCTCGCGCTACCCTCTATGCCGGCAGAACCTCGATGACGTCGTCGGGTTCATCCACCTCAAGGACCTCGTCTTGCGGGAATCCGGGCCGTCCCCCGACCTTCAGCGGATCAGGCGCGACATCACGACGGTCACGGAGTCGACTCCGCTGGAGCGGCTCCTGAAAGACTTTCCGGACAAGGGCACGCACCTGGCCCTTGTGAACGACGAGAGAGGCGCCATCACCGGCCTCATCACCCTGGAGGATCTCATCGAAGAGATGGTGGGCGAGGTGCAAGACGAGTTCGATTTGCCGCAATCGTGGTCGTTGGCGGACGTGCTGGTTCCCTCCGCCAACGCGGTGCAGTTGGAAGCTGCCGACGCCGAGGGAGCGATTCGACTCATGTTGGATCGCCTGGTGAGCGCGGAGCCATCGATCAATCGTGAAGCCGCCCTGCGCGCCGTCATGGAGCGCGAGCGACGACTCTCAAGCGCCGTCGGCCTGGGAGTCGCCGTGCCGCACGCGCGGCTGCCGGAACTGAAGCGCGCTTTCGTCGCCCTTGGACGGCTCGCGAAGCCGTTGCCTCTCGCCGCCAGTCCGGACCGGCTCCCGCTCCGATTGATCTTCCTCATATTGACGCCCAGCAGCGCACCCGTGGCCCAGCTCAAGATCCTAAGTAGGATCGCCGCGCTGGTCTCGAACGAGGGCATCAGGCGTCGTCTGATCAGGGCGAAGACGCCCGAAACGATGCTCGAGCTCATGCGAACGGCGGACACGCTGCTCGCCACCTAGTGCTGCGCTCAGCTCGCCGCGCAGTCTAGGATGTCAAGAGGCCCTCCTCGCGAAAGGAGTAGTAGCCCGACTCCGCGACCACGACGTGGTCGAGGAGCGGAACGCCCAGGATCCGCCCCGCGCGCTCCAGCCGCCGGGTCGCCGCCCGGTCCTCGGCGGACGGGCGCGGGTCGCCGGACGGGTGGTTGTGCGCGACGATGAGCCCGGCGGCGGCGCGTTCGACGGCCGGCCCGAAGACCTCCCGCGGGTGCACCAGGCTCGCGGTCAGAGTCCCGATCGAGACCGTCTCCACGTGCAAGAGCCGGTTGCGGGCGTTCACGTAGAGGGCGACGAAGTGCTCCTTGCGTCGGCGCCGGAGCCAATGGAGCTGCTCGTAGACCTGCCGTGGGCCGCCGACGTCGGGCGCGGACTCCGCGGGGCGGTCGAATCTACGCACGAGCTCGCGCGCGACCTCGAGGCCTCCGTCGGAGCTCAAGCCCGAGGCGGTGACCAGAGCGAGCAGCTCGTCGTCGCGCAAGGCCTGCGGCCCGAAGCGCTGCAGCCGTTCTCGGGACTCCACCCCCATAGATACGGCGGAACCCCGAAAAAGTTCCCTTCGCCGACGAGGACTACTCCGCGGGGAGCGTGTAGAGGCGCTCGACCGCCTCGCGGACGAGCGCGCGGCTCTCGACGGGGCTGAGGTTGCGGCGGGTCTCGACGCGGCGCGCCTCCTCGGCCAGCTCGGCGTCCTTGATCGAGTGCTCGAACCAGCGCGAGTAGTCGCCGCGGTAGAGGTGGAACTCCCAGGTAGCGTCGTCGACGCCTTGCGCCAGCTGCAGGAAGACCCCCAGGTTCTGCGCGCGGAGGTTGAGACGCCCGTCCGGTCCGCGGAAGTAGAAGATCGAGTCCTCCGGGAGCTCGCCCTCGGCGTATTTGCGCCGGTGACGGCGGCGCTGGATCGAGCCGGACGGCGGCCGGATCCGCTGGACTCCGCGGCCGGACCTGGGCAGCCACGCCGCGACCTCTCCGCTCTCGAGGGCGGCGGGCGCGCCCGGGGGGGTCGCGATCCCCGTCGCGCGGCAGAAGTCGGCGATCGTCTCGCGCGCGTCCGCGACCGCGAGGAGCGCGGTCACCTTGCCCAGGACCTGCACCGCGATCGCCGACGGCTTCACCGTCACGAAGAGGACGCCGTCGAGCCGGTCGGGGAGCACGAGGTCGGGAGCGCCGACGCCGTGGGGCAGGAGGTGGTGCGCCTCGTCGACCACGAGCCAATGAGGGCGGCCGACGCGGGCGCGGAGCTCCTGCAGCGCCGACAGCAGCTCGCGGAAAAAGCGCGGCCGGTCGGCGAGCGGCAGCCCGACCAGGTTCGCGATCGCGCTCTCCTCGGGCTTCTGGAGCACCTGCAGCGTCTCGGCGACGGTCGGCGGCCGCTTCGGCTCTCCGAGGACGACCGGGCCTTGAAGCTCGGGGTAGTCGCCTTCGGGGTCGACGACGAGGTACTGGTAGCCCGCCTCGGCCAAACGCTCGACGAGGCCCGCGACGACCGTCGACTTGCCGCCGCCCGAGCGGCCCGCGATGAGGAGGTTGAGGCCCGACGGGCTCACGCGCAGCTCGGCGCCGTCCTCGCGCTCGCCGAGCAGCACCGAGTCGTGCAGCCGCGAGGGCTCGAGGTCCGCGAGGTCGCGCTCGATGAGGGCGTCGATCAGCTCGCGCACGCCCGCGCCGTGATGGCCCGCGAGCGCGACGGACGCGCGGGAGCGCACCGAGGGCAGCGCGTTGGCCACCGCGGCCGACACCGAGCACCGCTGCAAGAACGCATGGTCGTTCTCGGCGTCGCCGACCCCGACGCAGTTGCGCAGCGAGAGCCCGAGCCGGGCGAGCCCGGCGGCCAGGCCGGTCGCCTTGTTGAGCCCCGTCGGCAGCACCATGACCGCGTCCTTGTTGAAGATCACTTGGAGCTCGAGGCCGCGCTCGCGGATCGCGTCGAGCACCGCGCCCTCGTGCGGGCGCCAGCTCGCGACGATCGAGCGGCCGGTCTGGTAGGGCACGGACCGGGCCGAGAGGGCCCGCAGGAAGTCGGGGTCGGGGGGGTCGGCGAGCGGGATGGTCGCGCGCGTCGCGGGGTCGCAGAGGAGCGCGCCGTTCTCGACGACCATGAGGTCGCAGAGCGCCGGGCCTTCGGGGAACACCTGGAGGAGCTCGTCGAGGACCCGGCCGGTGACCAGCACGAAGCGGCGGCCGGAGGCCTTCAGCCGCTCGACGGCGGCGAGGGTCTCGGCGTCGACTTTTCCACCCTCGGCCAGGGTCCCGTCGTAGTCGCACGCGAGGGCCAGGTAGCGCATGGCGGCCATTGTAGCCCACGGCCCCGCCACGGGGAAAGGCCTCCTTGTAACAATTACGTTATTGCGAAAAACGGGGGCTTCTGTTACTCTATAGCGCTGCCCGCGCCCGACGTAGCAGGCCCTGGATGAAGCGCCTTCCGATCCGCCGTTTTATCTTCGATCGCACCGACGCGGTCGTCGTCGCCGCGATCCTCGCGGTCGGGTTTTCCTATTTCGTGGGCAGCGGTCTCGACTGGAGCCAGGTCGAGGCCGCCGTCGCCGACACCGCCCTCACGACGGAGACGCCGCTCGAGGCGCCGCTGACCGTCTCGGCGATCGCGCCCGCGCCGGCCGCCAGGGCCCCGGCCGCGGAGGCCGCCTCCGGCCCGGCCGTCGCCGTCGAGACGCCGGACCCGGCTTGGAACGAGCTCGTCCGCCGTCTGGCGGCGCAGGCGATCAGCTTCAACGGCCGCGTCGCGATCTATCTCAAGGACCTGCAGAAGGGCCGCGTGTGGGCGTACCACGCCGACGACCTCTTCCCCTCGGCCAGCCTGATCAAAGTCCCGATCATGATCTCGGTCTTCAACAAGATCACGACGGGCGAGCTCTCGCTTCAGACGAGGCTCCAGCTCGAGCGGCGCCACCGCACGGGCGGTTCGGGGAGCCTCAAGTGGTATCGCGACGGGTCGCAGTTCACGGTGCGCCAGCTCCTCGAGAAGATGATCGACGAGTCGGATAACACCGCGACCAAGATGCTCATCGACCAGGTCGGCATCACGTACCTGCAGCAGCAGTTCGCGAAGATGGGTCTGATCTACACCGAGATCTACCCCGAAGGGCTCAGCCTCAAGAACAGCGGCGTCACTTACGAGAACTACACGACGGCGCGCGAGATGGCCGGACTCATGGATAAGATCTACCGGGGCGAGGCGGTCGACCGGTACTCGAGCCAGCTCATGGTCGATATCCTGAAGCGGCTCAAGGCACAGTCGCGGCTGGCGAAACACCTGCCGTCCGGCTGGGAGATCGCGCACAAAACCGGCCTGCTGCGCCGCGCGTGCCACGACTCTTCGATCGTCTTTTCGCCCAAGGGCGACTACGTGATGGTCGTCCTCACCGGACAGAACCACGACTACACGCGCGCCAAGGACTTCATCGCCAAGCTCGGCCAGCTCAGCTACCGCTACTACGAGAACGACCCGAGCTTCTACGTCCGCGCCTCCGAGTACCGCCTCGCGGGGCGGCCCCGCGCCCAAGACGTAGACTGAGAGGTAGCGTGCCAGGCCTCGATCGGCTTGCGTAACAGTGAGGCCAGGCACGCACTTGAGAGAAACGCATATGCCGGGAACGGTCCGGGCCCTCGCCGTGATCCTCGCGACGCTCGTCGTGCTGCCCGCGCGCGCCGACGACGAAGAGCCCGTCCCGATCCAGCGCTATCTCGAAGGGCTCCGTCTCGGCGACTATCTCCGCGAGGTGCAGCTCGTGTATCCGCAGCAGCGCGAGTGGCCGTCGTTTCGGGAGCCGGGCGGACGGATCACGAAATACCACGTCGAGCGCGCCTACGCGCGGAATTTTCCCTGGGACATCGACGCGCTGAGGCTCGGGTTCAAATGGGGCCGGCTGGTCGTGATCCAGGCGGTCTACAGCGAGCGCTACGCCCGCGAGACGCCGCTCGAGAAGATGATCGTCGACCTCTCGCTCATGTACGGCGAGCCGCAGCGCCGCGGCATGGTCTACACGTGGCGCGACCGCAAGACCGTCCTGAAAGTCTTCCACGAGGAGCAGCCGTCGGCGGACGGCGCGGCGGTCGAGCTGCACCCCTCCATCGAGCTCTCCGTGCGCGGCGTCCGCGAGCGCGTCGACTAGCCTAAATCGTATCATCGCGGCATGAAAGCCGCTCTCCGCCTCCTCGCCGCGACCGCCTTCGCCGCCGCCGCGTGCGCGCCCGCGCGCCCGCCCGCGACGAGCGCGACCGAGTACTCGCAGAAGCCCGCGGGCGCCTTCGAGGAGGCCTTCGTCGCCCAGCCCGGCGTGCGCCCGATCAGGTTCGGCGGGTGGCTCCGGACGATCGAGGAGGGCTCCGGCGCGAGCCCGAGTTCCGACAGCGTCGTCCGGGTCCACTACCGCGGCACGCTGACCGACGGCACGGAGTTCGACAGCTCCGTCCGCCGTGGCGAGCCGGCCACCTTCTCGCTGCGCAACGTCATCCGCTGCTGGACCTTCGGCGTCCCGATGATGAAGACCGGCGAAAAGGCCCGGTTCCTCTGCCCGGGGAAAACGGCCTACGGCGCGGCGGGAGCGCCGCCGGTGATCGGCCCCAACGCGGCGCTGGTATTCGACATCGAGCTGCTCGAGATCGTGCGCTGAGATGCTCCCGCTCCTCGCTCTCGCTGCCGCGGCCGCCGCGCCGCCGCCGGAGCTCGATGCCAAGGCGGCGGCGCGCTTCGCCGGCCTGGCGCTCGCCTGCGTCCACCAGGAGTACCCGAACAAGATCGCGCACGTCCTCAACGGCGACGCGGACGTGAAGCCGCCTCGCGAGCTCACGCCGGCCTTCTACGGCTGCTACGACTGGCATTCGTCGGTGCACGGCCATTGGCTGTTGGCGCGGCTCGCGCGCCTGCACCCCGCCGCGCCCTTCGCGAAGCCCGCGCGCGAGGCGCTCGCGAAGAGCCTGACGCCCGAGAACATCGCCGCCGAGACCGCCTACCTCGGCGGCAAGGGCCGCGTGTCCTTCGAGCGCCCTTACGGCTTGGCTTGGCTCCTTCAGCTCTGCGCCGAGCTGCGCGAGTGGGACGACCCGAGCGCCAAGGCCTGGTCGAAGGCGCTCGCGCCGCTCGAAGCCGCGGCGGCCGACCGGCTCAAGGCCTGGCTGCCGAAGCTCTCGCGCCCGATCCGCGTCGGCGAGCACGACCAGACTGCCTTCGCCTTCGGGCTGATCCGGGACTGGGCGAAGACCGCCGGGGACGCGGGGATGCTGACCTTGCTCGACGCTCGCGTCCAGGACTACTACGGCCGCGACCGCGGCTGCCCTCTCGCCTACGAGCCCGGCGGTCACGATTTCCTCTCCCCATGCCTGGCCGAGGCCGATCTCATGCGCCGCGTCCTGCCCGCGGACCGCTACGCCGCTTGGCTGAAGGAGTTTTTACCCGCGATCCCGGAGAAGGACGCCGCGTGGCTCGAGCCCGCCGAGGCCACCGATCGCGCCGACCCGAAGCTGGCGCACCTCGACGGGCTCAACCTGAGCCGCGCGTGGATGCTCGACGGCGTCGCGTCGGCGCTGCCCGCGGACGATCCGCGCCGCCCGGCGGTGGAGGCGGCCGCGCGCGCCCACCGCGAGGCCGGGCTCGTCGCGGTCACGGGCGAGCACTACGAGGGCGGGCACTGGCTCGGCAGCTTCGCGACGTACCTGACGACGCGGCGCGGCGTTCCCTAGCCCGGAGCCGGGCTAGCGCTCGAGCACGACCGAGACCGGCGCGTCGCCGCGGCGGGACCACGAGCACTCGCAGACGAACAGCGGCACGAGCCGCTCCTGGGCGGCGGGCGAGAGGGTCCGTCGGCGCCAGCGGCCCCAGGAGCAGTCGGGGCCGCCGCAGCCGAAGCACAGCCAGCGGCCGCGGCCGTCGTGGCCGGCCGAGAAGTAGCCGGGCTCGCCCGCGGGGTCGAGGATCGGCGCGGTGGCGAACCACAAGACCTCGCCGCGGGGCTGGTCGAGGTACTCGGCGCGCAGGGCCAGGGCCGCCTCGGGCCGGCACGGCCTCAGGCCGAAGGCGGGCGCCGCGTCCGCGAACTCGCGGACGGTCGCCTGCGGGCCGAGGCCGAGTTCCGCGCCGCGGACGCGCACGAGCCGCGCGACCGCTGGGCCTTCGCCGTAGGCGAGCCCGCCGGCGACGGAGGCCGCGACGCGGCCCACGACGAGCCCTCGCTCCTCGAGCGCGCGGGCCCAGCCTTCGGCGCCCGCCCGCGTTCCGAGGCGCACCTCGCGCCATGCCGGGGGTTCCATCGCGCTAAGGGACCGAGGCGAGCCGGGCGAGCGCCCAGCCCGCGCGAAAGCACAACAGCCCGAGCAGAACGCTGACCCCGAGGTTCGCGCCCGCCCGCAGGAGCTGCCCGCCGCGCAGCAGGTGCTCCGTCTCCATGATCAAGGCCGAGAAGGTCGTGAACGCGCCGCAGAACCCGGTCGCGAGCGCGAGCCGGGCCTCGGGCCCGAGCCGCAACCGGTCCTGCGACAAGGCGTCGACGGCGCCGATCGCGAGGCAGCCGGCCAGGTTGACGATGAGCGTGCCGTAGGGGAACTCGGCGCCGAGGAGGCGCGAGCTCGCGGCCCCGACGCCCCAGCGCGCGGCGCCGCCGACGAGCGTGGCGCAGGCGAACCAGCCCCAGGCGGGCATCAACGCTTGCTGGGGTCGATGAACTGCAGCGACCCCGTCTCCTGGCGAGGCTGCGTCTGGAGCAGCGGGGCCGGCCCCTGCCGCGCGGCCTGCACCCGGGCCTTGAGCACCTGGAGGTTGCGCTTGGCGTTCTCGTTGTTCGGATCGAGCTCGATCGACTTGAGGTACGCCTTCTCGGCCTCGGCCGTCACGCCCTTCATGAAGTAGGCGTTGCCGAGGTTGAAGTAGGCCTCGGTCGTGTCGTGGCGGTGGACCCAGACGCCGTTCTCTTCTTTCAGCGGGGGCCAGAGGTACGACAGGATCACGCGCCGGAGGAAGTTGTTCTTCGCGATGCTCTGGTGGACGCGGCACCTCGGCGCCTCGATCAGCTCGCGGTAGGTCTCGATCGCCTTGTCGTACTGCTGGCGGAGCATGTAGATCTGGCCCATGCGCAGGTAGTTCGCGGCGAACACCGGGTCGATGTTGTAGTACCACGTGAAGCGCTCGAGGGCCTTGTCCCACATCTTCTGGCCCTCCTCTTGGCGCCCGCGCTGCATCAGCCAGTCGCCGTGCTTCATGTAGAGGGCGCCGACCTGATGGTGCATCTGGACGTAGTTCGGCGCGCGCTCGCGCACCTCGTCGTAGGCCTCGAGCGCCCGCTCGAAGTCGTCGCGCGCCACGTTGTCGCGATCGCCCCAGTTCGGGTTGTAGATCTTCTCCATGCTGAAGCGGTCGTTGAAGACGTTGCCCTTGAAGTAGAACGACATGATGAAGGCCGGGTTCAGCTGGCCGACCTTGATGTAGTGGCGCAGGGCCTGCTCCCACTGCTGCTGCTTGGAGAAGAAGATCGCGATGTTGTGGTAGACGTCGGCGCGGAAGAAGCCCCACGCGAGGTTGACCGGGCCGCCCTTCGGCACGACCGGGTTCGGCGGCAGCATGGTCGCCGCGATGACGAGCGGCACGAGCGCGTTGCGCGTCAAATACGAGATGCGGAAGAACGAGAACCCGAGGAGCCCGACGCAGCCGGCCATGCAGGTCCACGCGATCCACCACTGGAGGATCTCGCCGCCCATGTTGAGCCGCATGAGCGGCCCTTGGAGCTCGGCGAACTGCGTCCACATCAGCCAGCCCATGTAGCCCGTGGCGCCCCAGGCGGCCAGCCGCGCGGGCCAGAGGAAGAAGATCGAGAGGGTCTCCCAGACCGAGGGTCCGGCCTCGGGCTCCGGCGCCACCGCGGGCTCGCGGTGGGAGTGCAGCTCGGAGAGAGACATGCCGCGCGACAAGTTGACGATGAGGCCCGAGAGCATGCCGAGATAGACGCCGGAAGAGACGAAGCGCATGCTCACGTCGAAGAAGTTGTGCAGGAGCATGCCCTGGAAGGCGATGAGCACGCCGAGGACGTCGTAGGCTCGGGGAGGCGCCCGCTCGCCGTGCTTCATCGAGCCGGTCAGCTGCTGGAGCGCCTTATACCCCATCCAGCAGGAGCTGAAGATGAGCCAGAGGAAGATGCCCATCCCGAGGATGCCTTCGTCGAACAGCACCTCGAGGTACTCGTCTTCGGCGTGGTCGGTCTCGGTGTTGTGCTTGCCTTCGATGTGGAAGATGGGCGGCCGGCGGAAGGCGGGATAGATCACCCAGAAGGACCCGATGCCCGTGCCGATGACGGGCTGGGTCATGATCATCTCCCAGGTCGCCTCCCACGTGAACAGGCGGAAGTTCACCGAGGTGAAGCTCGCTTGGAGCTTGAGCCACACGGCGATCAGGGAGCCCGCGATCAGCGTCGCCATTATCCCCGCGATATGGAAGCGGAAGCGGTAGAGCTTCTCGCGGTCGAAGAAGAAGTAGTACGTGCCGATAAATAGGCACGCGGTGAAGGCGAACGCGAGCCAGGCGCCTTTCGTCTGCGTTCCCCACAGGACGAAGAAGTCCATGAAGAGGAGCACGAGCAGCCGCCACTTGCCCGTCTTGAAGAACTGCGTGAGCAGGATCGGGCACATGATGACGAGGTAGTCGGCCAGGAAGTTCGGGTTCCCGTAGGTCGAGAACACGCGAGGGCCGAACGCGCCGCGCCAGATGAACGGATCGGGACCGTTGCCGGGGCCGGCCGGGAAATAGCTGATGTCGAACCATTGCAGCACGCCGTAGCCGATGCTGATCCACGCCGCCCAGATCAAGATGCGAAGCAGTCGCTGCAGCGCCTTCTCGTTGAACTCTTGGATGACGATGAGGGGCACCGTCATGTAGAAGATGCGGCGCAGGAAGGCGTCGGTCGACGACCAGTGGTACGGCGCATGGATGAACGAGAACACGCCGTAGGCGAGATACGCCAAAAACGGCGCGAGGATCACCAGATCGTCTTTCGTGACCGCCACGAAGCCTTCCTCGAGCAGCCGGCAGATCCACAAAGACAGGAGGCAGACGCCGCCGGTCTGCACCAGCGTGATCTTCACCTGGGCCGAGTCGTAGGTGCGCAGGTAGAAGGCGTCGCAGATCAGGAGGTAGAGGAGGGGCAGCCACCAGAAGATGGCCTTGCGGCAGAACGCGACGCACTCGTTGGAGGCCAGGGCGGCGTCGATGTTGCGCGGCCGCCCGGCCATGACGGGAGTTTTCGCCATTAGAAAACCGTGGCCATCATAACAAGTTACGGCACGGAGAAGAGCCTGATGTCTCCCTCGCGGTCCAGGCGCTCAAGCCCCCAAGCGGTCTCGATGACCTTCGCCAGGGGCGCGGGCGTGATCGAGGCGTCGACGGCGACGTAGCCGATGTCCAGCCGCGAGAGCTGCGCGGCGACCCACTTGGGGTTCTTGAAGGCGGCCGGGATCCTGCCCGAGTCCTGCGCCTCGACCAGCGTCTGGAAGAAGGGGTCGGACCGCATCTGGTCGTAGCTCCTCCGGGAGACGCGGCCCAGGACGCCGCCCACCATGGGCTTTTCGTGCACGGCCTGGAAGCGCTCGGGCAGCCAGCCGCGGCCGAGATAGCCTTGGGCGGACACGCCGTTGAACGTGGCCCCGACCGGGACGGGCAGGATCGCCCCGTACGGCTGGGACCGCAGCCGCTCCCAGATCGGCGGGACCTCGGCGGTTCTCAACGGCGCTCCCGTGTGCGCGAACTCGGCGGCGAGCAGCGCGAGCGCGGCCCAAGGCGCCCAGCGGGCGCGGCCGGGCCTGGCCTTGCCGTACTCGGTCAGCGCCGCGCCGAACACGAGCGCCAAGAACATCGAGATGAACTTGTTGAACTGGATGCCCTGCTGGAGGTTGTTGAAGAGCGGCAGCAGGTGGATGAAGTAGAACGGCAGCGGGAGGTAGAGGTGCACGCCGAGGAGCTTCAGCCACGGCCCCATGTTGAGCACGAGGGAAAAGGCGAAGCCCGCGAACCAGAGCCGCACGAAGCGGTCCTTCGGGCGGCGGCGCCACAGCCACCACGCGGCGGCGAGCGGGAGCAGCCCGAGGCTCGAGTTGGGCGGAGCGCCGGGGACGTTGCCGATCACGCCGCTGTCGAAGAGGCGCTGGATCAGGCCGCCCCAGACGGGGTGCCAGGGGTGCGGGAGCAGCCCCCAGACCGGGTCGACGGGGTTGCCGCCGCCGCGCCACGGGCTGGGGGTGGTGCCGTAGTCGCCCGTGCGCATCAGGTAAAGAGAGGTGACGATCAGCGGGGCGTTGAGCGCGGCCCAGACCGCGAGGGACCCCGCGTACGGGGCGAGCGCCTTCAGGCCCAACGCCCGGAGATCGAGCGAGACGCGCAGGCGCCACGAGGCGAGCAGGCGCAGGCCGAGCGCCCCCCAGAACGCGACGTAGGGCAGCACGTAGACGATGAGCTGCCGCGCGCCTCCCTGGCCGTGGAACTGCCGCTGGCCTTGCGCGATCCGGTAGAGCACGAACGCCCCGAGGGCGGCGACGAGGACGTTGAGGACCGGCGCGAGCGCCCCGGGCGCGCGGCGCTCGACGGTGACCGAGAGCGGGCGCTCCCACAGCAAATACACGAGCGCCGTGAGCAGCAGGCACATCATGAAGTAGTAGTAATTGCAGGTCCACACCCAGCTGAGCGCGAGCGCGACGAGCCCCATGCTCCCGAGGCTCCGGCGCTCGGCGGCGTTCGCGAGCGCCCAGACGAAGAACGGGATCACGTGGAGGCTGAGGTTGTCGAGGCTCGTGCCCGAGTGGAAGGCGAGGAGCGTTACCGGCGAGAAGGCGTAGCAGGCGCCCGCGGCGAAGCTCGCGGCGAACGCCGCGCCCCAGCGGCGCAGCCACAGGAAGACGCCGAGCCCGCCGGCCACCACGCCGCCGAGGTAGAGCAGGTTGTAGGTGCGGGTCAGGCCGACGAGAGGCTGCAGGACGTAGGCGATCGCGTCGTGCGACAGCGTGTAGTGGTGGAGGATGAGGTTCGCGCCGTAGGGCCAGTAGACGTAGTCGCTCCAAAAGAGCGACAGGCCGTGGGTCAGGGCGTGCCGGAAATACCAGATGTTCCAGACGAACACGTCGTAGTCCCCGCCGGCGGCGAGGTAATGCGTGGAGAAATGCGGGGCCAGCGGCAGGCTGAACAGCGCCGCCAAGAACGCCAGCCCGCCGAGGCAGGCCGCGGCCTCGAGGAGTAAAGCGGGCATATTTGCTGGCGAGCCTAGCATTTTTCGCTACAATGCTCGCCGAATGGCGCGCGTGTTGGTGTTCGTTCCTACCTATAATGAGCGCGACAACGTCGAGAAGCTGCTCAACGAGATCCTCTCCCAGAAGCTCGACGCGGACGTCCTCTTCTGCGACGACGCCTCGCCGGACGGCACCGGCGAGCTCCTGGACCGGCTCGCGAAGGAGCACCCGCGCCTGCACGTCCTCCACCGGAAGGGGAAGGAAGGGATCGGGACCGCGCATCAGGCCGGCATCGCGTGGGCCTACGACCGGGGCTACGAGCTCCTCGTCACGATGGACGCGGACTTCACGCACCCCCCGTCCTTCATCCCCCGGTTCCTCGAGCGCGCCGGCGAGACCGACGTCGTCGTCGGCTCGCGCTACCTCCAGAAGGACAGCCTCGACGAGTGGAACCTCTTCCGCTGGTCTTTGACGAAGCTCGGCCACTTCCTGACGGTCGTCTGCCTGGGGCTGCCCTACGACGCGACCGGGGCGTTTCGCGCCTACCGGCTCGACCGGATCCCGCGACGGCTCTTCGGGCTCGTGCGCTCTCCGGGCTACTCCTTTTTCTTCGAGAGCCTCTACGCGCTCCACAGCAACCGCTTCAAGATCGTCGAGGTCCCGATCGTGCTGCCGGCGCGCACCTACGGCACCTCGAAGATGGCGCTCTCCGAGGTCTTCGGGAGCCTGAGGCGGCTCGTCTCGCTCTACGGGCGCCGGCTCGCGGGCGACACCATGCGGCTGTCGTCCGAGGCCGACGCCCCGACGCCCGCGACCTGGGACCGCTACTGGCGCAAGCGGCAGAGCGTGTACCAGAGCGTCTACGACCCCCTGGCCTCCCTGTACCGGCGGTGGATCATCCGGCCCGCGTTCAACCAGTTCCTGCTCAGCGCGTTCAGGCCGGGCAGCCGCCTGCTCCACGCGGGCTGCGGCAGCGGACAGGTGGACGAAGACGTGTTCGGGGTGATGCGGATCGCCGCGCTGGACATCTCCCAGCCGGCCCTGGCGCTCTACCGCCGGGCCAACGGGAAGTCCGCGCGCGTGCTGCAGGGCGATATCTTCCAATTGCCGTTCGCCGACGGCTCCTTCGACGGCATCTACAACCTCGGCGTGATGGAGCACTTCACCGAGGACGACATCGTGCGCATCCTGGCCGAGTTCCGGCGCGTGCTGCGCGCGGGCGGCAAGGCGCTCCTGTTCTGGCCGCACTACGGCGGCATCAGCGTGAGGCTTTTTCGCCTCCTCGACCTCGTGGCCAACCGCATCCTGCACTTGAACGTCGAGTTCCACCCCAAGGAGCTGACGCTGCTGCGGTCCAAGCAGCAGGCCGAGGGCCTGCTCACGCGCGCCGGCTTCACCCTCGAGGAGTACTATTTCGGTCCCAAGGACTTCTTCACCCAGGTGGCCTTGGTGGCGACCTCCTCCGACGGGAGAGGGAACTAATTCGGGGTTTTTGCGTATACATGGCGAGGGTTCGGCTTAACTGAACCCTTGTTCAGTAGCGAAACATCTGCTAGACTTGGCGAGATCCCTCGGCAGCCGGGTGTCCTAAAGGACGCGGCCGCGACCGGAAGGTCGCGAGGGCGGCGAGGAGAGGAGAAACGAGTACATGTCCGACCAGAACAAAGCGAAGGCGTTGGAGCTGGCCCTGTCCCAGATCGAGAAGGCCTACGGCAAGGAAGCGATCATGAAGATGGGAGAGAAGGCGGCCCGCATCGAGGTCGACGTGATCCCCACCGGCAGCCTCGCGCTCGACTTGGCGATCGGCGTCGGCGGCGTGCCCCGCGGCCGCGTCATCGAGATCTACGGCCCGGAGTCGTCCGGCAAGACCACGATGGCCCTCCACGTGGTGGCGAACGCGCAGAAGAACGGCGGGCTCGCGGCCTACATCGACGCCGAGCACGCCATGGACCCGGGCTACGCCCGAAAGCTCGGGGTCGACGTGGACAACCTCCTCATCTCGCAGCCCGACAGCGGCGAGCAGGCGCTCGAGATCTGCGAGAAGCTCGTCCGAAGCGGCGCGGTCGACGTGATCGTGATCGACTCGGTCGCGGCGCTCGTGCCCCAGGCGGAGATCGAGGGCGAGATGGGCGACTCCCACATGGGCCTGCAG
>JACQPK010000119.1 GCA_016207565.1 Elusimicrobiota bacterium | reverse complement strand
TGGCGATCACGTCGTCGGCCACGATCTCCGTGGGCCGGACCCCGACCCGGACCTGGGACTCGCGCTCGTTGGGGGCGTAGAGGGCCGTCCCGGCGAAGCGCGCCGACAGCGCGTAGGTGCCCGAGCTCGACGGCGCCAGGAAGGTGGTGGAGGCGCTGCCCAGGGCGTCGGTGCTCACCGTCTTGGTCGAGCCCTCGAACACGTAGCTGACGGCCAAGCCTTCGAGGCCGCCGCCGCCCTCCTGCGTGAGCGTGCCGCTGGCGAAGAAGACCTGATCGACGAAGGCGTCCACGTCCAGCGGGATCAGCACGGTCGGCAGGCTCAGGACGCTCAAGGTGCCGGTGGACTGCGCCGGGAGGTAGACCGAGTCGCCGAAGAAGGTCACGACCACCGAGTCCGTCCCCGTGGACGCGCCCGCGGTGAACGTCATGGTCGCGCGTCCCAGGGAGTCGGTGGTCGCCGGCCGGGTGGCTCCGGCATACTCGAACTCCACCCCCAGGTCGGCGACGTTGGAGCCGCTGGAGACGTCCACCGCGACCGCGGTCGAGGTGAAGAGGCGGGTGGCGTACGTGCTCATGGCGGCCGCGTCGAGCCTCAGCGGCCGCCGCAGCGCGGAGAGCTCGGCCACGTTGAGGCTGGCGCCGAACTCCGAGCCGCCGCCGTAGGCCGCCGTGAAGGTGTAGGTGCCCGCCGTCACCGCGGCGGGGAAGGCGGCCGTCGCCAGCCCCACCTCGCTGGTCACGGCGCTGGCCGTCGAGCCGCCGAAGGTGAAGAGCACCGGCAGGCCCGGCACGGCGGCGTTGTCGACCGTGTCGCGGACCGTCGCGCTGGCGACCCAGACGTCGCGCAGGAGCACCTGCGCGTTCTGGAGGGACAGGGCGGTCGGACGCTGCAGCACGGAGATCGTGGCGGTGCTGCTGGCGAAGCCGTTGAGGCCGTAGGGCGCGAAGGTGGCGACGATCGAGTAGGTCCCCGAGCTCGTGGGCGCGGTGAAGTCCGCGGCCGCCACCTCGCCCTCGAGCTCGGTGAGCTTGTTGCGCACGGAGTTGCCGAAGCGGATGTTCACCGGCACGTTCGCCAGGCGCACGTTCGAGAGCGCGTCGGTGACCGTGACGGTCGCGACGAAGGGCACGCCCGTCAGCGGCGGCGCCGCGCCGATCGCGACGAGGGTCGGCCGGGCCTCGATGAAGGCGGCGGCCGTCGCCACGGTCGCCGCGTAGGTGGCGTCCGTGAAGAACTCGGCCCGCAGGACCGCCTCCTCGACCGAGCCGGGGGCGCTGAAGGTGGCGCTCACGATGCCGGAGCCGTCGGTGGTCAAGGTCCGCGTCGAGCCCCGGAAGCTGAGATCGACGGGCAGGCCCGGAAGGGGCACTTGGGTCTCCCGGTCCTTGAGCGTGGCGGTGGCGGTGAACACCTCGTTGGCCGCGACCCGGACCGAGGTCACGGCCAGGAGGCTCAAGCGCCGGTCCACCGCCAAGGTGGCGTTGGCGCTCACCGGAGCGTAGATCGTCGTGCCGATGAAGCTGGCCTGCATCACGTACGTCCCCGAGCTCGAGGGAGCGATGAAGCCCGTCGTGGCGTCGCCCAGGCTTCCCGTCTGGACCGTCTTGGTCAGACCCTGGGGCCCGAACACCTGGATCGAGATGTTGTGGCCCGCCAGCCCCTTCCCGTTGAGGAGGTTCAACAGGCGGCCTTGGGCGGTGAAGCTGTTGGAGGCCGCGACCACCGCGTCGAAGAGGAAGAGGTTGGTCGGGATGAGCTCCAGGGCGATCGTGCCGGTGTCGATGGAGCCCTCGTAAAGGCCCGCCCCGGGATAGTTCGCCGAGAACTGGACCGAGCCGGAGGAGGAGCCGGCCGTGAACTTGGTGGTCGCCACGCCCGAGCCGTCCGTGACCGCCGTCGTCGAGACCGCGTTGAAGGTGAAGGTCACCGTGGCCCCGGCGATGCCCGCCTGGTCCACCGTGTCGAAGAGCTTCGCCCGGGTCGCGAACTGGTTGTCGACGTAGCCGCCCCCGTCGAACGCCGCGATGGACGTCGGACGGAGCCTCACGTTGACCGCGACGAAGGCGTAGCTGAAGGCGAACTGCGCGTCGCCGTCGAACCGGATCAGCGCCGAGATCGGCTGCGTCGAGGCCGGCGCGAGGAAGCCCGTCGTCGCGTTGCCCAGCCCGGAGGTGGTCACCGTATGCGTCGCGCCGTTGAAGTAGAAGTTCAGAGCCAGCCCGTTCAACGGCGTGCCGTCGGTGGCCTTGACGAGCTGCGCCGACAGCGTGAACGGCCGCAGGACGATCGCGTCGACCTCGGTCCCCGTCTGGATGCGGGAGAGCTGGCCGACGCGGACGAACCCGGTGTCGCGGGAGACCGCGTAGGTCTCGTTGCCCGCGTAGGTCGCGACGTACTCGTAGAGCCCGCTCAGGCCCGGCGCGTAGAAGGTGGCGCCCGCCAGGCCCGAGGCGCTCGTGATGCCCTCGTTGAGCTTCGGCTCGCCCTCCGGCGGCGCGTCGTACCATTGGAACTGGACCGTGGCGCCCGCCAGCGGCGCGTTGAGGGCGAAGTCCTTCAGCGTCGCCGAGGCGCTGAACACGGAGTCGCCGAGCGCGGAGAAGCTGGGAGCCGCGGTCATGAGGGTCGGGCGCTTCGTGACTCCGACCGCCAACGTGATCGTGCTGGCCCGGAAGGTGGCGTCGTCCTCGGTCCAGATCGTCGCGAAGTAGGAGCCCGCCACGGCCGGCGCCGCGAACTCGGTGGCCGCCGCCCCCAGGCTGGCGGTGAAGGTCTGGGTCGCCCCGTTGAAGTGGAAGAAGACCGGCTTGCCGTCGACGAGGCCCGAGTCGACCGACTCGCGCAGCGTCGCCGCGATCGAGAAGCGGTCAAGGGCCGCCACGACCACGGAGTCCGCGGCCAAGACGGTCGGCCGCGGCAGGACCGCGAGGGTCGTGTCCGAGGACCTCGCCAGGTAGGTCCCGTCGCCGGCGAACTGCGCCCCGAGCGTGTAGGTGCCGGAGGTCAGGGGCGCCGTGAAGCTCGCGGTGGCCAGGCCGACGGCGTCCGTCGCTCCGTCGGTGTCCGGGTTGCCCTGCAGGCTGAAGCGCACGGCCCGGCCGGCGACCAGCTTCCCGGGGTCGTTGGCGTCGGCGAGGATCGCCGACGCCAGGAAGACGCGGTAGGCGTAGGCCGAGGCCGGGACCGGGGCGAGGGTCGTGGGCCGGGCTTGGACGGCCACGGCCACCTGGGTCGACACCGGCATGTAGGTCGGGTCGCCCGGGAAGGTCAGGTTGAACCGATAGGTGCCCGAGGTGTCCGGGGCTGCGTAGCTGGTCGTGGCGGAGCCCATGGCGCTGGTCTGCTTGGTCGCGCTCGAGCCCTCGAACCAGAACGTCACGTCCTTCGCGTCGATCGCGGTGCCGAAGCCCGTGTCCGTCAGGGTGCCGGAGGCGACGAAGGTGTCCATCGCCAGCACCGTGACCGGGGCGCCCGTCATGGTCGTGGGGCGCTCGGTGGTCGTGATCAGCCCCGTGTCCTCGTCGCCGACGTAGAAGGGGGTCGACGAGAGCCTCGCCGTGTAGAAGTAGCTCCCGGACGCGCCCGGAGCGTAGAAGCCGGTGGTCGCCACCCCGGCGCCGTCGGTCAGAACCGTCTGGGTCGCGCCCTCGAAGATGAAGCTCACGGAGACCGCGCTGGCGGGCGCCAGCCCGGTCTCCAGGTCGATCACCGTCGCGGTGGCGAGGAAGAGGGCCAAGGTCTTGGTGTCGCCGTCGGTCGCCGTGAGGTCCGTGGGCCGCGGGTCCACCGTCAAGGTCTGGCTCGCGAAGCTGGTCTGGTACGGCGCGCTCGACGGCACGTTCGCCGTCACCGAGTACGTGCCGGAGGAGGACGGCGAGGTGAAGACGAAGGTGGCCAGGCCGGAGGAGTCCGTATAGGCCGCCTGAGGAGCGCCGTTGAGGATGAAGTTCACGCGCCAGCCCACGGGGACCGCGTCGTAGGGCGCCTCGGTGTCGAGCGCGTCGGTGACGGTGGCCGAGGCGATGAAGAGGAGGCCGGTGCGGATCTGCGAGGGCGCCGCAAGCTGGACCCGGATGGGCCGCCAGCTCACGGCGACCGTCGCCGACGCCACGGGCGTCCCCTCATAGGTCGCGTCCGCGGAGAACTGGGCGTTCAACCGGACGTTGCCGGAGGAGATGCCCGAGTTGAAGGCCACGACGGCCTCCCCGGAGGCGTCCGTGTCCGCCCAGGAGGCGCTCTGCCCCGGATACGAGAAGTCCACCCGCCGATTCTTGACCGGCAGGCCCCCGCGGCGCGTGTCGCGCAGCGTGGCCGTGGCCAAGAACACCGAGTTCGCGTAGACGAAGGGGACGTTCGGGACGCCCAGCGAGGTCGGACGCTGGCGCACGAGCACGGTGTTGTTGGTGTCGCTCTGCGCGCCGTAGCGGTCCGTTCCGGTGAAGGCCGCCGTATAGTTCCACGTGCCCGAGGAGGCTCCCGCGAAGTAGTGGGTCGCGGCGATGCCCAGCCCCGAGTGCGTCCACGAAGACTGGGGCACCTGCATCGCGCCCTGATAGACGAAGCTCACGGTGAGGCCGTCGGGCCTCGCCTCGGGGTTGCGGAGCTGGTCGCGGAGGGTCGCGGTCGCGGTGAAGAACTCCTCGGCGTAGACCTCGGCCACGGGGTCCGCGCTCAGGAGGGTCGGGCGGGCGGCCACGGACACGAGGTTCGTGAGGTCCTCGGACGGGCCGTACTCCGAGTCGCCCTCCCAGCGGGCCGAGAAGTTGTCGGTGGGGTTGGCGGTGTAGCCCGCGCCGATCGCGGCCGTGGCGACGCCGACGTCGTTCGCCTTCGGGAAGCTGTCCGCCCCATGGAAGGTGATCCGGATCGTCTTGGTGGAGATCGTCGCGTTGGTCGCGAAGTCCCGGAGCGTGGCGGTCGCGATGAAGTTCTCCTCCGTATACACCGACCCCGCCACGTCGTCGGCCACGAGGGTCGTCCGCCGCGGATACGCGACGACGCTCTTGACGTCGGACTCGCCGGCGTAGGTGGCCGCCGAGGCGAAGGTCACCGCGTACGAGAGCGTGCCGGAGGAGGCGCCGGTGTTGAACGTGACCGTCGCCTGGCCGACCTCGTCGGTGTCCGCGAACAGCTCCTGAGCGCCGAAGTTGAACCGGAGGGACTGCCCCGCCAGCCACGCGTTGAGGCGCAGGTCCCGCAGGGTGGCCGTCGCGACGAAGGTCTCGCCGACCACCGCGCTCGAGACGGCCACCGCCAGCACCTCGGTCGGCCGGGGGTCGACGCGCGCGGTGTTCGTGCTGGAGTCCCCCGCGTAGGTCGGCGTGGGATCGAAGGTCGCGCGGTAGTGATAGGTGCCCGATGACGCGAGCGCGAAGTAGCGCGTCGTCGCCTCGCCCAGCGGGCTCGTCTTGGTCATGGTCGACTGAGGGGTCTCGCGATAGAGGAAGCTCACGGTCTCCCCGCTCAGGCCCGCCCATGTGATGCCGTCGCGGAGCGTCGCGGTGGCGGTGAACACCTCCAAGGCGAACACCGTGGCGCTCAGCGGCTCTACGAGGGTCGGCCTCGGCCGGACCGTCGGCGTGATGGTCGAGGCCGCGCGGACGTAGAGCTCGCTGGCCAGGAAGGTCGCGCTCAGGTCGAAGGGGCCGGAGGAGACGCCCGCGCCGAAGGTCACCCCCGCCACCCCGGAGGCGTTGGTTGCGACCTGCTCGGTCTGGCCCCGGAACTGGAAGTGGACGAGCCCGCCGCTCACGGGCTGGGCGAAGACGTCGGTGAGGGTCACCGAGGCGTTGAAGTTGTCGGTCGCGTAGGGGCTCGGCGTCCCGGAGAAGCTCAAGTCCGTCACCCGGGGCTCCACGTTGACGAAGGTGCCGGTCGAGGCGGTGCCGTAGGTCGCGTTCGCGGCGATCGACGCGACGTAGACGAACGTGCCCGTGCTGGCGCCGGAGACGAAAGTCGCCGTCGCGACTCCCGAGCCGCTGCCCGTCGCCGAGGCGTTCGCCCCCCGGTAGCTGAAATACACCACTTGGCTGGAGACCGTCGCGCCGCTCAGATAGTCCCTGACCGTCGCGGTCGCGACGAACGTCTTGTCCCCCCCGATCGAAGCGAAGACGGACTGGACCGGGACCGCCTCCAGGACCGTCGGCCGCGAGCTGATCGTCACCGTCGCCTGGCCCGAGCTGGCGGAGTAGGCCGGGTCCCCGTCGAAGTGGATGTCGTAGACGTAGGTGCCCGACGAGGGCCCGGCCTGGAAGACGGTGGTCCCCTGTCCCAGGGGATCGGGAGCGCCGTCGTCGGTCGCGGCGGTCTGCTGCGGGTACTCGCGATAGACGAAGCGCAGCGTCTTCGCGGCCACCCCGACGCCGTCGACGTCGTCCATCAGCGTGCCCTGGGCCGCGAAGGAGCCGAGGGAGAAGGTGCTCCGGTCGACGGCGAGGATGGAGGTGCCCCTCCGGATCACGTTGACGTAGGTGCTCGAGGACGAGGCGGCATAGGTCGCGTTCTCGGTCGTCGAGGCGACGTAGACGTAGGCGCCGTTGGCCCCGCCCGCGGGAAAGCTCGCGGTGGCCACGCCCACCTCGTTGGTCACGGCCGTCGCGTTGGAAGTCAGGTAGCTCAGGTGGATCGTCTGTCCCGCGACGACGTCGCCGGTGAGCAGGTCGCGCAAGGTGGCGGTGGCGATGAAGCTCTTGCCCGCGTACACGGCCGGGACGGCCGCGACCTGGATCGCGGTCGGCCGCGGGTCGACGCGGACCGCGATCGTCGCGCTGGAGCCGCCGGCGTAGGCGGCGTCCGGGGCGAAGGTCACGTTGTAGCGGTACGTGCCCGAGGAGGGCCCGACGGCGAAGACCGTGGTGGCCTGCCCCAGGGGGCTCGCCGCCGTCGTAGCCGTCTGGCTGGCGCTCGTCTGGTCGAGGTAGAAGGTCACCTGGCGGCCCGCCATCCCGGCGAAGGAGCGCCGGTCGTCGCGGAGCGTAGCGGTCGCCGTGAACACGTGGTTCGCGTAGGTGCTCGCCGCCGAGGCCACGAGGCTGGTGGGCCTCTGCGCGACGACGACGTTCAAGGCGTGCGCGCCCGCGCCGTAGGTCGCGTCCGCGAGGAAGCTCCCGGAGACGGCGTGCGGCCCCGATGAGACGCCGGCGAAGTACGCGGTCGTCGCCACCCCGAGCCCGCTGGTCGTCCCGGGCTGCCCGAGGCCCTGATAAGCGAAAGTGATCTGCTTGGACCCGATAGCCGCCCCGCCCTTCCGGTCGTCGGTGAGCGCCGCGCCCACCTGGAAGTACTCCTCCGCGTAGACCGCGGCCGACGGCGTCGAGAGCAGCACCGTCGTGGGGCGCGAGGTGACGTAGACCGTCACCGCGTCGGAGTCGGAGGCGTAGACGCTGGTGGGCTGGAGCAGGGCGGTGACGGTGAAGGCGCCGCTGGTGATCCCGACCCAGAAGGAGCGCGTGGCCGTGCCCGCGCTCGTGGTGTAGGCCGAGCCCGTCTGCGTGAAGGTGCTGGCGTAGGTGAAGGCGATGGAGGAGCCGGCGACCAGGGCGTTGGTCCGCGAGTCGCGCAGGGTGGCGGTGGCGACGAGGAGCTCGTCGGCGTAGAAGGGCGCGGCGCTCGAGAAGGGGGTCGCGGCCACCGAGGCGGGCCGCTGCTGGATGTTCACGGTCTTCGCGTTGTCGCTGTGGGCCTGGTAGAAGCCGTAGGCGTCGGAGAACGAGGCGGTGTACGCTACGGCCGGGCCCGCGGGGGCGCTCGCGGTGAAGGTCGCGAGGGCGACGCCGTTCGCGTCGGTCCAGGCGGTGACGTTCACGCTCCGGAAGGTGAACGTGACGGTGGCCCCCGCGATGGGGATGTCCGGGGACGGATAGGTGTCGAGCACCGTCGCCGAGGCGGTGAACACCTCGGGGCTGAAGCTCGTGGTCACCCAGGCGCTGGTGCTCTGCGCCGCGACCAGGGTGACGCGCGGGCTCACCGTCACGGTGCCCGTCGCCGAGGAGAAGGCGTATTTCACCACGCTCGGATGCGTGGCGCTGTACTGCGCCGTGCCGGGCACGGAGACGAACTGCACGGTGGTCCGGCCGTCGGCGCCCGTGACCCCGCTGTTGGTGGAGCTCCCGTAGACGAAATAGACCGTCTCGCCCTGGATCGGCGTATTCCCCTTGCGCACGTCCCTGACCGTGGCCGCCGCGACGAAGGGCGCGCCGGCCGTGACGTTCACCGCCTCCGATTGGACGATCGTGGGCCGCTGCAGCACCGTCACCGCGATGGCCCCCGTCGAGCTGCCGCCGTAGGCGGGAGTCGCGGCGAAGGTCACGTTGTAGCGGTAGAGCCCCGAGGAGGCGGCGACGGCGAAGATCGTCGTGCCTTGGCCCAGCGGGCTGGCGACGGTGGTCACCGTCTGGCTGGCGCCCGTCTGGTCGAAGTAGAACGTGACCGGCCGGCCGGACATGCCCTGGAAGCTCCGGCGATCGTCACGGAGCGTGGCCGTCGCCGTGAACACGTCGTTGACGTAGGCGGTCGCGGCGTCGGCCACGAGGCTGGTGGGCCTCTGCGCGACGACGACGTTCAAGGCGTGCGCGCCCGCGCCGTAGGTCGCGTCCGCGACGAAGGCCCCGGAG
>JACQPK010000129.1 GCA_016207565.1 Elusimicrobiota bacterium | reverse complement strand
GTGCTCGCCGTGGTCCTCGTCATCATCTTCGCGATCGTCGGCCTCGGCATCCTCAACACCGTCGCGATGTCCATGTTCGAGCGCGTCCGCGAGTTCGGCGTGCTCCGGGCGCTCGGCGCGCGGCCGCTCAGCGTCGTCCGGATGATCGCGACGGAGGCCTTCTTCCTCGGCGTCCTCGGCGCGGCCTCCGGGCTCGCCCTCGGCTTCGGGATCATCAGCTGGTGGGGAGCCACCGGGCTGCACCTGCCGATCGGGAAGGCGGTGTCCTACTGGCTGCCTTTCGACGCCGTGATCTACCTCATGCCGATCTGGCCGCTGCACCTCGGCTCCGCGGCGGGGCTCGTGCTCGTCAGCCTCGTGGCCGCCGCCGGGCCGGCGTTCCGCGCGGCGCGGCTCGTGATCGCGGAGGCGCTGAGGGCCCTATGAGCCTGATCAAGCTCAAGCGTGTGTCGAAGGTGTACCGACCGCAGGTACGAGGGAAGGCGTCGGAGCTGGCGCCCGGCGTGACCGCCATCGAGAGCCTCGACCTGGACTTCGAGAAAGGCGAGTTCAGCGCGATCGCCGGCCCCTCCGGCTCCGGAAAGTCGACGCTGCTCAACCTGATCGGCACGATCGACGCGCCGACCGAAGGGGAGATTATTTTCGGCGGGCGCGACGTAACGACCCTCGACGAGGAGGCGCTCGCCGACTTCCGGCTCACCCAGCTCGGGTTCGTCTTCCAGGCCTACAACCTGATCCCCGTGCTGTCGGCGGTGGAGAACGTCGAGTATCCCCTCGCGCTCCAAGGCGTCGCGCGCGCCGCGCGCCGCGCGCGCGCCCTCGAGGCGCTCGATTGGGTCGGGTTGACCGGCTTGGGCGAGCGCCGGCCGGACCTGCTCTCCGGCGGCCAGCAGCAGCGGGTCGCCGTCGCGCGCGCGATCGTGCACCACCCCGCCGTCGTCCTCGCGGACGAGCCCACCGCGAACCTCGACTCGAAGACGGCCGCGAGCCTGCTCGACATGATGCTCGACCTCAACCGCAAGCACGGCATCACGTTCATCTTCTCGAGCCACGATCCGACGGTCTTGAGCCGCGCCCGGCGCGTCATCCATCTGCAGGACGGCCGGCTCCAGGCCCACCCATGATCGCCGCCGTCGTCGCGGTGCTGCTCGCGGCGCCCGCGGCGGCCGGGGTCAGCGCCGGCGGCTACCTCAAGAACCTCTACGACTACACGCGCGCCCCGCTGTCGGAGCGGCCCTATTGGTCCGACCTCAGCCGCGCCCGCGTCACGCTTGAGGCGAAACGGGGGCCGGTCGTCGCGCACGCCGACTACGACCACGAGCTGCGCGTCGGCAGCTTCCTCAACACGCCGGACTACCGCCTCACCGGCCTGCGCGAGCCGGCGTCCTACTTCGACATGGAGCAGACGATCAGCACGGGCAACTCGTATTTGTACCGGCACCGGCTTTATCGCGCCTGGGCCGCGGTGGAGGGAGAGGCGTGGACGGTGCGTTTCGGCCGCCAGCGGATCGCCTGGGGCAGCGGTAAGATCTGGAACCCGACCGACGTCTTAAACCCGTTCGAGCCGACCTCCCTGGAACGCGATGAGCGGCGCGGCGTCGACGCGGTCTACGCGCGGCGCGGCTTGGGAAGCCTCGGCCAGGCCGAGGCGGCCTGGGCGCTCGCCGACCGCTGGGCGGCCACCGACCTCCTCGGGCGCGCGCGCGGCCACCTCGGCTCGGCGGACGCGGCCGTCGTGGGCGGCAAGGTGGCGGGCTCGACCGGCTCTTGGCTCGCGGGCGGCGACGTCTCCGCGGATCTGTGGGAGGGCAACGCCCACGCCGAATGGACCTACACGAACCCCGGGACCCGGACCTCCTACTGGCGGGTCATGCTCGGCTACGAGTACACGCTCTCGGCGGACCATGCCCGGCCGTTGCGGGAGCTCTCGATACTCGCCGAGTATTACCACAACGGCCGAGGCGAGACGGACCCCGCCCGCTACCAGCCCGCCTTGCTGAGCTCCGGCCGGGAGGTGGCGCTCGCCCGCGACTACCTCGGCCTCGGCCTCCAGCAGGAGCTGCACCCGCTGGTCAACGCCGAGCTGCACCAGGTGCTCAACTTAAACGACGACAGCCACTTTCTCAATGCCTCCGTGGCTTGGAACGCGGTAAAAAACGTCTATCTCACGGCGGGTCTTCAGCGCTTCGCCGGCTCCCGCCGCTCCGAGCTAGGACGCGCCGCGAACCGGGTCTACGCCCAGGCCCAGTACTTCTTCTGAGGGACCACTCGGGCCCTCCCCGTCTGGGCCCTATGCTTATTAGGGAAGACCCCGGGGGCCCACGGAGTGTAGCTCGGCATTGCACTAACATAGGAGCCATGTCCAAGCTCCCCTGCCGCCTCCTTTCCGTGACCGTCTCCGCATCCCTGATTTGGCTCAGCCCGGGCCTCGGCGCCATCGAGGCGTTC
Source organism: Elusimicrobiota bacterium (assembly GCA_016207565.1). Taxonomy (GTDB): domain Bacteria; phylum Elusimicrobiota; class Elusimicrobia; order UBA1565; family JACRDR01; genus JACRDR01. The sequence continues at coordinate 4,465 of JACQPK010000129.1, read as the reverse complement.
GCGCAGGTCCGCAACGCCCCTGTGGCGACCCAGAGCGCCCCCGCCCCGGTCGTCGGCGTGGCCGGCGTCTCCCCCGTGACGGGGAACGCCGGCGCGTCGGTCGACCTCAGCCGGGCCGCCCTCCGCGGCGGGCTCACGATGCCCGTCTCGCTGCTCGGCGTCCGCACCGCGGGCCGCGCCGCCTCGGCGGCTTCCGTTGCCAACGGGCAGGGCGCCAGCGCCCGGGTCGTCGACGGCGTCGGGGTGCGCACCCTCCTAAACGCCGGCTCCAAGGCCGAGTCCCTCGCCGGCGCCGACAACGCCGGCGTCGCGCAGATCACCCGAGTCAGCGAGGGCGTCCGTTCGACCCTCGGCTCGGCCGGGCGCATCGAAAACGCCTCCGCGACCGACGCGGCCGGCGTGGGCTTTCGCTTGCAGCAGATCGTGACCCAGGAGCGCGGCGGCCGCTGGGCGGGCGACGTCGGCGTCGCGGCTCACGGGACGATGGGCGAGTTCGGCGGCCCCCGCCACAACGTGTCGCTCGGGCGGCCGGCCGGCTGGGACTCGATCCACCGGGCGGTGCAGTCCGGCGGTCCCTCGACCCCGGCGCCGCCTCGCGTCGGCGCGCCCGAGGGCGGCGACGGCTTCGGCGGCGGCGAGCGGCCGCCGTTCTTGGCCCGCCTCGTCGCGAGCGGCACGGCGTTCGCTCCGGCCGTCTACTTCGGTTTCCCGCTGCTCGCGGCCGGCGCCTGGATCCCGGGGGCGCTGCTCGTGGCCTCCGGCCTCGGGCTGGCGATCCTGCCGTGGCTGAAGCCCACGGCGCCCGCCCCGGTCCTCGCGGCGCCGGGCGTGGCGATGATGCTCCTCGGCGCGATCGCGGCCCTCACGCTGCCCGGCTGGGCGGCGGCGGTCGGCATCCTCGTTTCGCTGGCCGGCTGGGGCTTCGAGCGCTTCGCCCGCGGCGAGCGGAAGAACCCGAGCGCCAGCGAGCAGATGAGCGCGATCTTCGGCGCCCTCAGCGCCACCGCGGCCGCCGGCTTCGTCCTGACCGGCGCGGCGGGCTGGGTCGCCGTGGGCTTGACGGCCCTCGGCTCTCTCTTCGCCGCGCGGCTCCTCGCCGAGCTGCCGGCCTGGGTGTTCGAGGGGGTCGGGCAGGTCCTGCGCAGCGCTTATAGAGGAGGGCAGGGCGTCCATCAGGTCATGGGCGCGATCCGCCGCGACACGGTCCACTTCGACCGGCTCAAGCGGCTCACCGAGCGCCACGTGAAGCGCTTCGGCTGGTTCAGCTTCATTTGGCTCGCCGCGCCCTGGGGCGTCGTGCTCGCGTCCGAGGCGATCATGGCCGTCCTGACGGGCGTCGCGACGCTCTGGCTGAGCCTCGTGCAGTCTCCCATCCACTTCGGCTGGGGCGCCTTCGAAGAGGTCCGCGGGAAGGAGGGCTTCCGCTCCAACATGGCGGTCCGCTTCGCCAACTGGGGCCGGGAGACGTTCGCCTGGCTCCAGGGCTCGAAGACCACGTTCTTCAACGCGATCGAGCGGCCGATCCTGAAGCTCGCCAACGCGAAGAGCCGTCCGGTGAGCCTGTTCGGCGCCTTGGCGCTGCGCCTCGCGCAGCTCGCGTGGCTCGTATACGCGGTCGTCGGCGCGATCCCGGTGTCCCTGGTGACGGGCGCCCGCGCGTTCTTGGCACCGGCCGAGGCGTGGGATTACGCCAAGCACTCGACCTCCACGCTGAAGGCCCCGCGCGACCCGATGCCGGACGAGAAGCCGGACGAAAAAGACGACCCGATCGAAGACGGGAAGGAGCCCTTCTTCCCAAGGCTGATCGCGTCCGCGGTGGCGTTTCTGCCGCTCTACTTCTTCGGCGCGCCGTTTCTGATCCTCGGCAGCGCGACGCCGGCGTTCGTGCCTTTCCTCGCGGCCGGCGCGGCGACCGCGCTCATGCCGCTCATGCCGAAGGCGACGCCGAAGTGGCTGCGCGCCGCTCCCGGCGCGCTGCTCGGCGTCGCGGGCCTGACCGCCGCGGTCTTCGGCAACCCGGTCGTCGGCCTGCTGGCCGCGCTGGCCGGCTGGGGCCTCGCGAACTTCGCCACCAAGTTCAACGACGGGGAGGACCGGCCGTACCACGTGACCGACCCCGAGTACGTCGGAGCGTTCTTCGGCGCCTTGGGCGCCGTCACCGCGCTCGGCGCGGCGCTCGTCGGCATGCCCGGCGCGCTCGGCCTCGGCGTGCAGATCGGCGGCCTGCTGTTCAGCCTGCTGACGACCATGCACGTCCCGCGGTGGTTCTTCTCGGGGCTGCGCAACGCCGCGAGCGAGTCTCTCGAGATCGGCGAGCGCATGCACGCGGTCTCGGAGTTTTGGCGCAAGGACACCGACTTCGACCGGCACCTCCGCCGGTGGTGGAAGGGTTGGGGCGACCGGAGCCCGTGGCACTGGTGGTGGCTCTGGCCGACCTACGGCGTCAAGCTCTTGACGCACGTCTACGACTTCGTGTTGAGCGCGGTCGTGACGGTGCCGCTCGCGATCGTGCGCATCCCCGGCAACTTCCTGTGGGGCGCCTCGTACCGCATCGACCGGAACGCGAAGGCGACGCGCTTCATCGGCGGCGCGATGAGGTCCTTGATCGACAGCGGCGAGGGCTCGAAGGCCCGCTTCGATACTTGGGTGAAGGGGCTGATTCCCTTCATCAACCGCGCCGCGGACAGCAACCGCCCGACGATCGGGGCGCTGGCCGCGCTGACCCTAGCGCGCGTCGTGCAGCTCGGCTGGATCGCGGCGTGGGTCCTGACGTCGCCGCTCCGCTACCTGAAGGCGCTGGCCGACGGCTGGAAGGCGATGAAGGCCGGGCCGCCGCCCGCGGACCAGTCGGACCCGCTCAGGCCGGACAGCCACTGAGTCCGGCTCAGCCGCGACTCTTAGGCTTTGTCCGCTCGAGGTAGTCGAGCAGGGCGTCGACCCAGCTGCCGTCGTCCTCGCCCTCGGCGGCAGGGGCGGACGCGAGCTCCTCGACCAGATTGTCGACGTTCTCGGGGCGGATCACGGTGCGGAAGCGGTTGGACAGCCGCGATTGCTCCGCCGAGCCGAGCTTCTGCCAGTCCGCGCGTGCCTTCGTCGCGTTGTTGTCTCGCGCGGTGCTCCACTTCATGTAGTCCGACTGGATTTGACCGATCTCGGCCAACCGGTTTTTCGCCGCGGGGGTGTCCTGCCTCTGGAGGGTCTGGATCTCACGCTCCACCGTGGGCTTGAGCAGGTTCTCGACCGGCGGGATGGCGGCAGCGGCGGCGGTGGCGCAACCGAACACGAGTGCGGCGGCGAGCGCTCGGCTTGTCATGGCAATGACCTCGGGGTGCCTGTAGGATAGCCCCGGAGCCTTGACATTTCAAGGGGGGCGCTTATAATCGAGAGTGCCCTCTATGCATCGCGTTCTCCCGGCTCTCGCGATCCTGGCCGCCTTGGCCGCGCACTCCAGCGCCGCCACTACCGCTCCGGAGACCCCGGGCGCGGAAAAGCGGACGAAGCAGCAGAGAGTCGAGGCGGCGCTGGAGGCGCGGATTCAGGCAGCGTTCGTGAACAACGAGGCGGCGATCCAGGCTTTCAATCAGCACATCAACAAGACGCTGACCAAGGACTCCCAGCGCTACGCCGCCCGAGTGACGGCGGTCGAACTCATGGAGGCCCTCCGGCGAGGGGAGGTGGTTCCCGACCGCAAGGCCGCGAGATCGCAACTCGACGGTCTTATCGAGCAAAAGGCCGCCAACATCGTCAACGTCATCCAGTCGCCGCCGGCGAGGGTGGAGCAGACCGGAAACCTGGTTCAGCCTCCCTCCGAGGGGCCCGTGACTCCGGGACGGTCGGGCCGGCAAGACATCGCCCCCAACGAGATCGCCCAGGTCGCCCGGGAGGCGATGGCGCAAGGGGTCAAGGCGAGCCAACCCACCCCCATGGTCCAGACGCCCATCGACGTTCCTCCGATGGTGGCCCCCGGGCTGCCGAACACTACGGCGCTGCCCCCCGCCTCCGGCGCTCCGACGACCGGCTCGCGCACGCCTCCGACCGGCGAGTCGGTCCCGACGCCGGAGGAGCTGCTCGGGCGCTGGTTCGTCGACCGGAACCCCCGCGACGGCGTCGCTCGGGAGATTCTCGCCCGCAACGCTTGGCGCCGCGCCGATTACCAAACCGTCTACGAAGAGACGCGAAACGCCATCGCCAACGGGCGCGTGGGCCCGGCCAACTTCCTGATGCGCGGTTTGGCGGCCGAGCATCTAGGCGACTACGAGCAGGCGAACCGGGACGCGCAGGTCACGCTGCAGTTCGATCCCGCCAACCGGCGCGCTCGCGATCTGCTCCACATGACGGAAGGCAAGGCGTCCGCCGTCCGTCTCGCCGAAGCCCAGGCGCCGTGGGCGGCTTCCGCCCGAGACGACGAGGGGCCGGGCGGCCCGTCGGGACAGGCCGGGTCCGGCCCGCAGCCCTCCGCGGCGCT
>JACQPK010000130.1 GCA_016207565.1 Elusimicrobiota bacterium | reverse complement strand
CTCGCGGGCGGTGTAGAGCGGCACCGAGAGCTCGAGCGCCCCCTTGAGGCTCGTGACGTAGCCGGGCCGGTTCAGGCGGTCGAGCGCCATGTCCGCCGGCTCGAGCCGCCGCTGCTCGAGGAGCTCGCCGAACGCGTAGACGGGGTGGTCGCCGCGCACGGCGGCGGCTCTCGCCGAAAGCGCGGGCCAGCCGCGCCGCCGCGCCTCGCGGCCGGCCGCCTCGGCCTCGCGGCCGGCGGCGGCCGCCGCCGCGACGTGGCCCGAGCGCTCGAGCGCGCGCGCGACGGCCCGCTCCAGGTCGACCGGCTCGGCGGAGATCCTCCCCGCCACGAGAAGCGTGAGCAGCATCATGGGGTCCTCTACCGATTAGATGCCGCGGCCGCGGAAAGGATTCAGGGTTCCGAACGGAGGGACGCAGAGGTACGCGAAGGGAAATCACGGAGAGGATCGCGAAGGACGGATGGAATGATCCGACAGGCTGCGTCCTCTGCGGCTCTTTCTGTGATTGCCTTCGCGCGCCTCTGCGTTGCTCGGTTTTCAGGCGAGCGCTTCGGCGAAGCGAAGGCGCAGGAGCTCGCGCCCGCGATGGAGCCTGGACTTCACGGCCGCGACGCTCAGGCCCAAGCGCCGGGCGGTCTCGGCGTTCGGCAGGCCTTCGACGTCGGCGAGCATGAGGACCAGGCGGTAGTCCGCCGGGACGGCCGCGAGCGCGCGCGCCACCGACGCCCGGAGCTCCTCGCGGCGGGCGCTCTCCTCCGGGCCGGAGCGATCGGGGAAATCGCGGCCCTCCAGGGACTCGAGCCGCTCGCGGCGCTTCTTGCGCCGCTTCAGCAGGCAGAGGTTCGCGGCGATCCGGTGGAGCCACGTGCCGAGCCGGGCGTCGCGCCGGAAGCGTCCCAGCTTCCTGAAAGCGGTGAGGAACGTCTCCTGGAACACGTCGTCGGCCTCGTCGGGGAGGTCGCCGCAGACGTAGCGCGTGAGGCGGAAGAGGCGGTCCCCGTGCGCGCGGACGAGCTCGTCGAAAGCCAGGTCGTCGCCGGCCAGGCTCCGCTCGACGAGGACCTTCTCGCGTTCCGCGGAGATCACGTCACGCCAACCGGCTGCGCCAACGGGCCGGGGGCACCGCGCCCACGCCCATCACCGCGAGCTGCGAGAGGACGAAGAGCCCGAGCCACAGGGCCGTGCCCTCCATGAACCCGTAGGAGTGCAGACCGATGCCGAGCATGTTCACGCCGAACCACGAGAGCGCGGTAACGACGTTGCCGAACACCGCCATCACCATCACCCCGCGGTCGCGGACGAAGCCGCCCCACCGCGCGTGGAGCACGATCGCGAGCCAGAGGACGATCAGCAGCGCGCCGTTTTCCTTGGGATCCCAGCCCCAGAAGCGGCCCCAGGACTGGTCGGCCCAAATGCCGCCGAGCACGGTCCCGAGGAAGCTGAAGAAGAGGCTCAGGCAGACCGCGAAGTAGGCCATCGAGACGAGTCCCTTCCCCGTGTCCTTGTCGAGCGACCGGGTGAGGACGCCCCGCAGCAGGTAGACGTGTGCGAGCGCGCCGGCCAAGAACGCCGCGCCGTAACCGACCGTGATCGTCACGACGTGCGTCGCGAGCCAGAAGTTGGAGTCGAGGACCGCGCGCATCATCTCCATGGTGTCGCCCTGCATCGCGAGATGGTGCGCGATGATGAGCGTGCAGAAGCCGAGCGCCGAGGCGGCGATGGCCGCGACACCTCCGCCCGCGCGCCGCTCCTGCCACAAGCCCACGAGCCCGCCGACCCAGCCGACGAAGACCGCCGACGAGTAGAGGTTGGTCACCGGAGGCCGGCCTTCGATCCACATGCGGAAGAGGAGCCCGGCCGAGTGGATCGCGACCGCGCCCGCCAGCGCGGCGTAGGCCGCCCGCTCGAGCCGGGCATGGGCGGTGAACCAGGAGCCGACGACGAGGAGCCCGGCGAGGAGGTAGAGCGCCATGCCCAGCGTGAAGGGCTGGGCGCGTTGGAACATCGCCTCCCAGCGAGCGCGCCGGGCCGACGGCATGCCCGCCAGGCCCTCGCGATGGAGCGCCAGCGCGGCGGCGAAAGCGGCCTTGTCCTGCGCGCGCCAGGCGTCTCCGAGCCTCGCCCACGGCAAGGCCGCGGGATGGAGCGCTCCCGCGTGCGCGTCCATGAGCGCCTCGCCGAGGCTCTTCCAGTCGTCCGGCTTGCCGGGGACGAGGGGCGGCAGCGGCTTGAAGACCGCCGCCTCGGACATGAACGAGAACCCGGCGAGGCGCTCATTGAGCGTGGCCCGCGTGGAGCCGCCGGAGGCCGGAGCCGTGACCTCGGCCGTGAAGTCCTGGGCGCCGCTCGGCCGGATCGTGTTCTTGAGCCGCTGGTAGGCGATGAGCCGCTGGACGAGATGGATGGAGGCGGCCTGGACCCGGGTCCGGTCGCCGGCCTCGAGCGTCTGCGCCTCGGTCGACAGCCGCTCGAGCTTCTCGAGGCCCGGCGCCAGGCGGGAAAACGAGTAGGTGCGGCCGTCCGGCTCGCCCAAGCCGATCGCGGCGAGCAGCTCGGGATCGTCGATGCGGAACGCCTTCAATTCGTCGGCGCGCTCCGGGCGGGCGAGCGCCTCGAGGAGCCACTCGACGGGAGCCAACGCCCGCTTCTCGTCGCGGATCGACTGCTTGCCGCGGACGAGCAGGAGCGTGGAGCGCGCGACCGACTCGAGCGGCTTCACGCGCCCGTCGTGGAGCACGGGGAGCTCGCCGAAGCGGGCGACGTCGGAGCCCGCGGAACGCCCGCCGGCGAGCCCGAGCGCCGCCGCGAAGGCGAGCGCTCCCGCCGAAGACCACAGCCCGAGCCGCTTCACGCGGCCCCCCGCTTCGGCGCGAAGCGCTGCAGGAAGTGCACGAGGAGCCCGAGGCCGACGAGCAGGCACGACAGGTACGGCAAGAGCCAGCTCGGGTTGCGCACGACCTGCAGGATCGACACCGTGTCGTTCTGGTCGAAGCCGGCCTGGTAGAACGCCTGGCCGCCGTAACGGAGCGGCTGGTTCATCGAGATCAGCACCTCGCGGTCCTCCTTGCGCTCCGGGTCCTGCAGGCGCACCAGGCTCGAGAAGTGCCGGGGGATCTCCGTTCCCGGGTGGAGCTCGCGCCGGAACTTCTTGAGCGTGACCGAGAACGGGAGGTAGCGCCGCTTGTGGCGGAGGGCGAGCCGCCACTCGCGGCCTGCCAGCGTGATCCCCTGCTCGGCCCCGAGCTGCGTGGACAAGAGCCAGGTCCCGTAGGACCTGTCGCCGCTCAGGGCCTCGACGAAGACGGCCGGCTGGTCGCGCTCGTCTCCTCTGGCCCGCGGGCGCTCGATGACCACGACCTGGGGGCCGACCCCGACCGTCGCGATCGACGCGGGGCCGCTCTCGCCGGGCTGGCGCGACTCCAGGGCCGCGTTGGGGAAGTACCGCTTCACCACGAGCGAGAACGGCCAGCGCTCGTGCTCGAGCCGGCCTTCGCGGGCGGCGGCGCGCTCCGGCATGGAGTAGATCTCGTCGAACCCGGGGTCGCCCGCGTCGATCACGGCCAGCTCGACCTCGCGGGAGCTCTCGAGGAAGTTGGAGCTCGCGCCCTCCTGGAGGACCATGTTCATGTCCTGCTGGAGGAAGCCCGTCGCGAATTCGCCGACGAAGAGCAGCACGAGGCCGAGGTGCACGAACCAGAGTCCGGCCTTGCGGCGGCTCCACTCGAGCCTCAGGAACTGGGCGGCCGTCAGGTTCACGAGCAGCACGAGGCCCACGAGCCCACCGCCCGGGAACACGGGCAGGCTCACGCGGGTCCCGGGGATGTCCGCCCAGACCAGGATGCTCCGGATATAGGCGTCCACGGCGCCCCACAGGCCGAGCTTCGCCTGGGCCAGCGTGCAGAGCACGACGAGCAGCATCAGCGCCGACAGCGAGGCGAGCGCCAGCTCGAGCGACGCCAGCGCCCGCAGCGCGCGCCCGGCGCGGCTCAACGCAGGCTCGCGAGGAATTTGAGGAACGCCGGACGCGCCGCGCTCGTCGCGTCCGAGGTCCCGGTCAATTTGAAGAACCATGTTTGATTGGCTTGCGGCAAGATCGCCGCGAGCAGCCCCGATTTTCCGTCGGCTCCGGCGACCTGCACGACAAGCAACGTTCCGGCCACCGATCTGACGGATTGGGAAACCTTGGCCAACTGGGGTTCGTCGATCGGACCTAGGCCGAGTTGGCCGCGCCACCGGTTTACGTTGGCCAGGGTGCCGCCCGCGTCCCCCGCGAGCATGACCACCGCCAGCTCCGCCTCGCCGGACTTGGTCGGGACGCCGAGCGTGGCGAAGCGCATGCCTCCGGCCGGCTTCTTGGTCCAGCCGGACGGCGCGCTCCATTGGATCGACCCGGGCGGCGGGGCGGGCAGGCCGGCGGCTCCGGCCGCCATCGCGTCCGCCTGGGCCGCGGGCGGGTGCTCATGAGCCGAGTGGTCGTGGCCCTCGTGGCCGTGAGCGGGATCCTGCGCCGGCGCGGCGGCCTGGGCCGCCTGCTTCGGCGCGCGGTAGACGTCCATCTCCCGGTCCTTGCAGGCCGAGAACGCCAGGACGCCGGACAGCAGCAGCATCGGGAAGACTCGATTCATCTGGTACACCCCTCGGTGGAGCGCCTTCTCCGCGGCCGAAGCCGCGTCGCGCCCAAGCTCGGCGATGGTCAATCGCCCGAGCGCCTCGCGCAGCGCCCCCTCCGCGTCTTGGACCGCCTCGTGCGCCGAGCACTCCCCGCCGCCGCAGGCCCGCGGATACAAGAAGCAGGCGCGCGAGCCGGCCGGGGTCCCCGCCGCCGCCTCGATCACCTGGAGCACCCGGATCTCCTCGGCTTCCCGCGCAAGCCGGTAGCCGCCTCCGGGGCCGCGGCGACCGGCCAGCACGTCGGACCGGAGCAGCCTTTGGAACACCTTCGCCAGGAACTCCCGCGGCAGCCCGAGGCGGCCCGCGACATCGGCGACCCGGTGGAACCGGGAGCCGTCGGCCCGCGCCAGCCACACGCAGCTCTCCAAGGCGTAGCGGGCCGCCAAGGGAAGCGACAACAGGCCGCTGACGCCTAAGGGATTTCCCGATAACCCGGTCCGATTATGGCTCATGTTCGTCCGGCCGAATTAGTTGCAACGATCCGGCCGCCCGGGACGGATCATTGCGAGGGGTGGCTCGTCCCCCCATGCTCGATACCCGTCGGGTGCTCACGTTGATCCTGGCCGGAGGCAAAGGCGAGCGGCTGGGCCCGCTGACCTCGGTCCGCGCCAAGCCGGCCGTCCCCTTCGCCGGGATCTACCGGCTCATCGACGTCCCCCTCTCCAACTGCATCAACTCCGACCTCCGGCGCGTCCTGGTGCTCACGCAGTACATGGCCCACTCGCTCAACAGCCACCTCCACGAGGCGTGGCGGTTCATCTCCCGGCCCGTGCTCGGGGAGTACATCGAGTCGATCCCGGCGCAATTGCGCGACGGCTCGGACTGGTACCACGGGACCGCGGACGCGGTCTACCACAACCTCCGCTACCTGGAGGGCTCCGACGCCAACGTGGTCCTCATCCTGGCGGGCGACCACATCTACAAGATGGACTACCGCCTCATGCTTTCGTACCACCGCCACACCGGGGCCGACGTGGTCGTGGGCGCCGTCGAGGTCCCGCTGGCCGCGGCCCGCGCCTTCGGCGTGATCCAAGTCGACGACCTCAACCAAGTCACGGGCTTCCAGGAAAAGTCCGCGAGCCCCTCCCCCATCCCCGGGCGGCCCGATCTCGCCCTCGCCTCGATGGGCATCTACGCGTTCAAGGCCGACACCCTTCGGGCCGTGCTCCACGACGACGCCGGCGATCCGTCGTCGAGCCACGACATCGGCCGCGACATCCTGCCCCGGCTCATGCGCGAAAACAAGGTCTACGCCTTCCCGTTCGTAGACATGAACCGGAAGGCCGCGAAATACTGGCGGGACGTCGGCACCGTGGACGCCTACTGGGAGGCGAACATGGACTTCGTCGCGGTCGATCCCGAGTTCAACCTGTACGACCGCGACTGGCCGATCTACAACATCCCCGTCCACGCCCCGCCGCCGAAGTTCGTCTTCGCCGACGAGTGGCCGGGCGGCCGGCTCGGCATCGCGCTCGACTCGATCGTCTCCCCCGGCTGCATCCTGAGCGGCGGGCGCGTGAAGCGCTCCGTCCTCTCGCCCGGGGTGCGGATCGAGGCCTTCTCCTCCGTGGAGGACTCGATCCTCTTCGACGACGTGCAGGTCGGCTCCCGCGCGGTCGTCCGCCGCGCGATCATCGACAAGGGCGTGCGCATCCCCGATTCGGCGCGGATCGGCCTCGACCTCGAGGCCGACCGCAAGCGCTTCTGGGTCAGCCCCCAAGGCATCGTCGTCATCCCGAAAGGCGCCGTGCTGGAGTAGGTCGCCGCCCGACACCTCCCCCGTTCTTCCCTTTGCGCCCCTTTTCGTTACTTCCCTTTGTGTACCTCTGCGTTCCGCCGTTTCCCCCGTTCCGACGGCGGGCTGCGACGGATGAAACGCGAAGGAAGGGGTGTCTGAAAGGCATGGCTCCTAAGTTAATTCAACGGAGTGACGCAGAGGTACGCAAAGGAAATTACGAAAAGGCACGCAAAGGACAGAATTATTCATG
>JACQPK010000118.1 GCA_016207565.1 Elusimicrobiota bacterium | reverse complement strand
GCCCGCCTCGAGGTCGCGCTCCAGACGCCGGATAAGCGCGGCGCGCCCTTCGGCCTCCATCTCCCGGATATAGAGGTGCAGCGGCAGCCTTCCGGCCAGGGGGGCGACCTCGGGCAAAAGCCTTTGGGCGTCCGGCAGCAGACTCTTCAGGTAGCGGTCGGCGAAGAGATACTCGCTGGGGGTGAGGCCGTGAGTGACGCGCAGCTCCCAGTACGCGCGGATGAAGGGCTCGTCGCGCAGGATCGAGAGGAGGGTATCGTCGTCGGTGCGCATGGAGAGCCGGCGCGGCAGCGGCCGGATCGGCGTGCGCCCGCCAGGCAGGAACCGGCTCAGGAGAGCGTCGCGTAGCGACGGTTCTCGCCCTGCCCCGGCCAACCAAGCCTGCAGCTCGGCCGGGTTCGGGCTCGCACCCAGGTCGAGCTCGCGCTGGAGGAAGTTGCCGAAAAAATCCATCGCGTCGGACAAGCTGAGGAAGAAGGCGTCCATGATCGGCGCGGCCGCCCGGACGCGCTCGACCGTGTCCGGCGCGAACGGGTCGAGCTGGCCGGATAGGGACCGCCGGCCCTCCCCTTGGCGCTCGGCCTCACGCCGCGCGTCGACCCGCGCGCCCAGCTCCCGGGCGCCTTCCACGACCGTGCCCGCCCCCGCGTCCCGGAAGCCTTGTGCCCCCGCGCGCCCCGCCCAGGCCGCCGCGGGCGCCCTGGCGAGCACTACCAACCGTGCGCATCCGATCATGGTCTCCTCCCTGGCTATGTGGCGATCCGCTTCGCAGAAACTCGCACCACGCCGCCTGCCGCGACGGGCTCGCGTCGGGTACCGCGTCCTGCACTCGGATCACACTGGCATGCTGCCGATCGGTCTCCATTCGCCGTTCTCCCAGAACCATGATGCTTCCCCTTCCTTCAGCACGTAACGATTACGGTCCGTGTTCCACTGCGGTGTCGAGTACTTCGCCTCATCGGGGCGGAGCGCAATGTCGTGGATGGTTCCACGATCGGTTGGGGCGCTGACGTACCCTTGGTCGTGCTTCCTCTGGTCACCGGGGGGGAGCCTCGGTTCCAGTAGACTGTTCGACTCGAGGCCAATGTCCGAGTTGGGTTGGACCTTAGGAGAGGGCTTTCGCGTAATCACCTGCCAAGCGCCGAAGGCGACCATGACTCCGGCGAGCATGAGCATGAGGCCCTGAAGCTTTTGGTCAGCCTGGGCGATGATCGCCAGACCCAGGCCGATCACCATGACACTGATGGCGAGGGCCGCGTAGCCGAGCGCCTTTGCGATGTCGTTGTATTCAAGGTCCAGGAGGGTGCCCTTTCCCAGCATGAGGAAGACGTTGGCCGCCAGCAGCAGCATCGAAGCGATCATCATGAGGATTTGAGCCATGTCGATGAGGCCTTGGTAGGGGGTCACGTTCTTCTCCTTCGGAGTCTCTTTCTTGGAATCGGGGTCTCCGGCTGGACGGTAGGGAGCGGCGGCCGGGGCCTGGTAGGGCTCGCCGTAGCGAGACGGAGGGAAGGGCTCGCGTTGACGGTTGCGCTCCACGCGAGCCGGGGTGAGCGTGGCGGGGGCAGCGGCCCCTGCGGCGGCGCCGTCGAAGCAGAGGCCGCTTCTTTGCCGGGCGGCGTCCTCGTGGCCGCTCGCGGCGCCGGCGCGCGAGGCGACGTGCGCGCAGCGCAGCTCGCCGCGGGGCGCGGCATCGGCTGGGTGGGACCACAGCCATGAGAGAAGGATGCAAGCGATCATCGCGGCCTCCTAGGACCACCCCATGAAGGCGGCCGCGCTTCCGGCCGCGATCAGGATCATGCCCTGCAGGAACTCTCCGTACTGCGCCAAGACGGCGAGGCCGATCGCCGCGGCCGCCGCGCCGCAGGCTCCGGCGAGGAGCTTGAGCGTGGGCGCGTAGGCCGGCCACAGCGCCGCGGCGGCGAGCAGCGCCGCGGCCGCCAAGAGCAGCGCCGCGGCCGCCAGTACGAGGGGACGGTATGGCGTCGCGTCCTTCGTCCGGGGCTCGCCGGCCGGCAGACCGTTTCGCGCGGCGGTGGAGTCCGGCTCGGGCCCCTCTCCCGAGCCGGACTCCGGATCGATGACGACGGGAGAGCCTCCGCCTCCCGAGAGGCCGGGCGCCCGCCCGGGGCCGGAAGGCGGAACGTTCGCCTGGGGCGCCGAAGCAACCGGCCCGGCCGCGGGCGGCTCTCCCGTGAAGGCGCGCGCGGCCAGAGCCCGGGCGCCCTCGGGGGAATCGGCGGCCGCGCCCTTCGAGAAACGCGCGGCCGCGCGGGCCTGCCCCAGCGCCCGCTGCATCAAGGGGGGAGAAGGCCGTCCCGCGCGTGTCGCGAACGTCCGGGGCGGGCGGCCATCTCCGGCGCGGCGCGAGGAAGAGGTCGAAGTCGTAGTCGTCGTTCGCGGGCGGGCCTCGCCGGGGACGGGCGAGGCCACGGCTGCAGCGCCCTTGGGTCCGGAGGCGATGCCGCCCGAGGCGGCCTTGGGCAGCGCGACGCTCAGCCGGCCGAACGCCAGGGCGCCGGGACCGAGGGACGGCTCGGCGGGCGCGGCCGCGCCGCCTCCGGACGGCGTAGGGTCGGAAGGCGCGGCCGTCGGGGACTCCCCGGGCTCCGGCGGCCTCGGATTGTCTGGCCGCGTGGAGGGGGCCGCCGCGCCTTCGGCGCCCCGGGCCGAGGCCAGTCCCGGGTGCCCTGGGTCCGCGGGCGCCGCGGCGCCACGCCCGAGCGCCGTCGAGTCGGCGCGGCCTCGACGGGCCGAGGACCGCGCGGCGGCACCCGGCGCGGGCGCGGAGAGCCGCGGGCGGAACGCTCCGGACAGACCCCCGTCGAAGCGCGAGTCCAGCACCATGGCCGCCGACGCCGCCGTCATGAGGAGCGACAGCGCGAGGCTCCAGCGAAAAGCAGGAAAGGGCCGCGCCCCCGCGGCCGCGGCCGGACGCGCCGGCGAGAGGAAGGGAGCCGATGCTCCCGGCGGGCGCCGAAGCGGGATCGGCGGGGCTCCGCCGCGCCGCTCCCGTGATTGGGGGGCGGGGGCCGCGCGGAGCCGGATCTCTGGAACGCCTGGGCGGGTCTCCGCTTCCATGCCGAGTTGTTACCCCCGGAAGGAGCGGCGTTCCAGCAAGGAATTCCTATCGCGAAAAGGGCTCCCTTGGACGCGTCAATTCGCGCCTCTTCGGCGGGGCCATAGGATTTGCTTGGGGACTCTCAGCCGCGCGCGGGGCTCGTCGAGGGGGGGCCGAGAGCCTCGATGAGCTCTCGGGCCGAGTGGAACCGTCGCGTGGGATCGGGCTGCAGCGCGCGCAGGAGCACGTCGTCGACCCGCCGCGGGAGCGGCGGCGCCGCCTCGCATGCCGGGACAAAGCGCAGCTCGCGCTTCTGGGCCAGGAAGTTCGGTCCGGGAAACGGCAGGCGGCCCGTCAGCGCCTCATACAACATCACCGCGAGGGAATAGAGGTCCGACTCGCGCGACACTGTGCCCAGCTCCTGCTCGGGCGCCATGTAGGGAGGCGTGCCCCAGCTCTCGGTGCGCGTCATGCGGGCGACCGTGACGCTTGCCTGGTGCGCGAGGCCGAAATCCATGACCTTCGCCTTTCCCTGGGGCGTCACCATGACGTTGGCGGGCTTGAGGTCGCGGTGGATGATCCGGTTGGCGTGGGCGAAGTCCAGCGCGGAGGCGACCTGCTGCATGAGCGCGCACGTGGGCTCGAGGCCCAGCGGTCCCGAGTCTTGCAGCAGCCGGTGCAGGGGCTTTCCCGCCACGAGCTCGAACACGAGCAGGAGCTCCGGCGCCTGGTTGACGATCGCGTGGATCTCCACGATGTGCGGGTGGCGGAGCGCGGCGACGAGGCGCGCCTCGGCGAGGAAGAGATCCAGCTCCTTACGGTTCTCGCGGAGCTCGGGCCGCAGTTGCTTGATCGCGACCTTGCGTTGCAGGCCGAGGTCCGTGGCCTCGAAGACGATGCCCATGCCGCCCCGGCCGAGCTCGCGCTCGACCCGGTAGTTTCCCGCCAGCACCGTCCCGGGGCCCGCGATCCCGGCTTGTCCGGCCCGGCCGAAGCGGCGGCGCCGGACCCACGCGCCCGCCGCGAGGAGCATGAGGAACGCCCCGCCGGCGAGCCAGGCGATGCGGCGCCACCGGCGCTGCGCGGCGATCGCTTCGACGCGCTCGCGGTAGAGCCGCTCGTCGGACTCGAGCACCGAGCGCAGCTTGACCCGGAGGTTGCGCATCTCTTCGCTGAAGTAGGCTACGGTCACCGCCTCGCGCACGCGCGTCGAGGCTCGCCCCTTCCACCGGTCCGAAAGGAGCTGCGTGAGATACTCGTTTTGCTGGGCCTTCTTGAGCGAATTCAGGCGCTGAAGCCGCGCGGTGAGGCGGCTGTAGAGGTCCAGCAAGGTCGGGCGGAGCCTGTTCCGCTCCGCGTCGACGGCCGAGAGGTCCTCGGTCGCGGAGTAGCCCCCGCGGATCGCCTCGAGCTTCTCCAGGGGGACGAGGATCTCGGTGGACAGCGCCCGCAGCGTCTTCATCTCGGCTCGGATGGCCTGCGGAAGCGTGCGGGCGTCGATCTCGGCGGCGGCCACGCCGTCGTCTTTGTCGAGGAGGTTGCGCAGATCGTCGAGGGGGAGCTCCTGCTCGTCGCGGCTGGGAAAGCGATGCTCCTGCAGCAGATCGCCCCAGGCGGAGGCCGACGGCCCGGCGAGGGCCGCCGCGAGCAGGAGGGATCGCCACGGTGGCCCCGCCACGATACGAGTGTAGGGGGAACCCGCAGGGGTGTCAATGACCGGCTCCGGGCTTTCCTGAGGTTGGTCCCGGCCGGCCGGAGCCGCTTTGATATAATCGCGCCGGACATGACCATCCGCACGAAGCTGGTCCTGCTCGTGGCGGGCCTCGTGGCTGCCGCGGTCGTGCGGCCCGACGCCAGCGCCTGGTGGCGCCGGGCGCGGCCCGAGATCGCGGTCCCGGCCAACGAGGACGGCGTGCTCCGGGCCGTCTCGGAGGGCCGCCCGGTCCGCGCGCGGCACGAAGGCACGGTTCCCGCGCTCGAGTGGATCGTGCCGCTCTCCGAGCGGGTGCCCGTCCCGACCGGCGCCGCCGGCACGCGCCTGCGAGGAGCGGTGCTGCGGGCCGGCTTCGACGCGCCCGGGCTCGCCCGCGCCGCCTCCGCCGCCGCGGGAGCGGATCTTCGGCGCCTGTGGTGGCCCGCCGCGGCCAGCCTCGTCCTCGGCCTCCTCGGGGCCCACTGGCTCGCCGCCAGCTTCACGCGCACGATCCGCAAGCTCGTGGAGGGCGCGCAGCAGATGGGCGCGGGCCACTTCTCGGTGAGGGTACGCACGCGCCGGGCGGACGAGCTGCGCGACCTCTCCGACGAGTTCAACGACATGGGCCGTCGCCTCGCCGAGCTGGAGGCCCTCAAGGACTCCTTCATCGCGAAGGTCACGCACGACCTCCGGAGCCCTCTGGGTGCGATCGTTTCCTTCGCGGAAGTCCTCACGACCGGGCTGCAGGGGCCCCTCTCGGACGCACAGCGGCAGTCGCTCGAGACGATCTCCAAGAGCGCGGCCGACCTGGCCGAGATGGTCGACGAGATACTCGAGCTCACCGAGCTCGAAGCGGGGCGCGCGCGCTTCAAGCCGGAGCCGCTGGACCTCCGGCCTCTCGCCGACGAGGTGGTGGCGCTGCTCAAAGTCAAGGCGGAAGAGTTCGGCGTGACCCTCGAGGCCTCGGGCGTCCCGAGCGGCGCGATGATCGTAGCGGACCGGCCCGCGCTCCGGAGGCTCCTCGCGAACCTGGTGTCCAACGCGCTCAAGTTCACGCCGACGGGCGGACGCGTGACGCTCCACTGCGAGCGCTCGGCCGCGGGCGAGGACGTGCTGTCCGTGCGCGACACCGGGGTCGGCATCCCGCGGGAACAGCTGCCGTTCCTATTCGAGAAGTTCTTTCAGGTGGAGGAGACCAAGCACCGCGTGCGCCAGGTGAAGGGCACCGGGCTCGGACTGGCCATCTGCCGCGAGATCGCCGAGGGCCACGGAGGCCGCATCTGGGCCGAGAGCGAGTATCAGCGCGGCTCTGCGTTCTTCGTGGCCCTTCCCGGCAAGGCCGCCGCCGCCGGCTGACCCCGCTCAGCGGGGCGCGTTCCGCCGATACGTCGCGCTTCGCTCGCGCTCGACCGCGCCGGCGACGTCGGGGCTGGGTGGGTCGTACGGGCGCGGCGGGCATGTCTTCCCCGACCTCGCCGCCTCGGCGTCGCAGCGGATGATGTCGGCCTGCTTCCTCTGGCCGTCGTCGCGGTCGACGCTGTCGCCGAGCTGCCGGGCGTCCTCGGCCTTCTGCTTGCCCTGGTTCATTTGCATGAAGCCCATGGCGACGGCCGCGGTGCCCGAGGCGATCAGCGACCATCCGACCGCCTTGAGCGGATCTGGTTGCGTTATGACGATCGCGATCCCCGCCGCGATCATCGCGAGCCCCATCAGGAGCTGCATGAGGCCGCTGTCGTGGGCCTTCCGGGCCTGGTCGGAGAGGTCCCGGGCGCGGTCGACCTTCGGTTGGTACGGCGTCGCGTCGACGACCGGCCCGACGGCGGGGACGGCGGCCTCGGAAGCGATCGGCTCCCCGTAGTCCGACATGAGCGCCCCCGGCCCGATCCCTCCGCCGCCGACCGACGAGCCGCCGGCCGTCGCGGCGATCGGCAGCGCTCCCGCGTGCTCGACACCCGCGCCTTGCAGCGAGACGCCCTGCTGCTCGAAAGCGGCCGCGGCGAGGGCCGAGCCCGCCTCGTCGGCGCGGGCGCGGGAGCCGGCGTAGGACATGCCCCGTGCCCACTTGAGCTGCCCCATGGCGCGCGAGGCCGCGACGCCGCCGGGTCGGCGCAGGAGTCGCGCGCCGCGTGCCGCGCGGCGACGGAAGGCTTCCAGGCCGCCGCCCTTGCCCGCGCCCGGGCCGGGGGCGTCGCGCAGGCCCCGGAGCGCCTCCGCAGCCGCGTGCGCCGGGACCGCCGAGCCCCAGATCCGCTCCTCGTTGGGAAACGACTGGAGCGCGATGAGCCGGAGCCCGGGGTCTCCGAGCCCGGACCCCGGGGCGCCGAGCGCGGCGGGTCCCGCCGACGCCTGCAGCAGCCCGGCCAGGTCCGGCGTCGCGGGCGGCGCGATCGCGGGCGTCGTGGACTCGCTCGCCGGCGTTCGAGAGCCGGGCGTCTCGACGTCCCCCGCCCGCTCCTCGAAGCCCTCCGGTTTGGTGACGAGCAGAGTCGTCTCCGGAGGCTTCTCGCGGAAGCGGTAGATGCCCGGGATCGCGCCGATGAGGCCTTCGTGCGTCAGCTTGGGGGAGGCCGGCGCGTCCGATTCGGCCCGGGGAGGCCAGGCGTCCCCCTTGGGCTCGGGGGCGGCGGCGCGCCACCGCAGGAAGCCGACCGCCGCGGCGCAGGTCAGCGCGACGGCGACGCCGAAGCCCGCCGCCACGGCGGGCCGCGAGAGGCCGACCGCGACCACCAGCTTCGCGAGGCCTCGCAGCACGTGTCCACGTCCGAGCTCGGCCAGCGCGGTCCACGGCGAGAACCGGGCGTCCGCGGCCGGCGCGGGGGCGGTCGTGGCCGCCGCGCCCCGCCAGGTCCAAAGGGCGCCTCCCTTGCGCTCTCGCTCGCGCGACGAACCCCGGCTCCGGACGAGCTCGGGACCGGCCGCCGCCCTCATCACGGCGGCGGGCCGCTCGCCTGCATCGCCGCCGCTCCAGAGCCGCACGAGGTCCTCCATGGTCACTCCCGCGGGAACGGCTCGCACCACACGTCGCCGGGGTGCGGCTGATCTGCCGCCACCGGCCGCTGTCCGAGCTCGCAGGTCGTCGCGATCCAGCCGCCAAAGCCGCCCTGGCGCACGACCAGACCGGTGCGTGCCGTGCCGGGCCATGGTTCGCCGGAGTCCGGGATCCAGCCGCGATAGGAGCACCGGGAGGCCGAGCCGCCGCAGGTATCCAGGGGACCGTAATCCTCGAGCGGGACCGGGCAGACCTCGGCCCGCGTCCGCATCGCCCCGGCGTAGTACGCCTCCGTGGCGGCGAGTCGGGCGACCAGGGTGTCGCGATCGCCGTTGCCGTCGTAGAGGAAACCGGCCCACCGCTCGACCGTCCCGCCGGGCTCGGCTGGATCGAGCCTGCCGCCTTGCAGGTCCTCCTCCCACACGCGGCGGACCAGGCCCCGATGGTACTCGAGCGACCCGAGGAGGTCCTCCGCGAAGCGCCGAGGATCGCGCTCGTGCCGGAGGCGGGCCGAGGCCGACGCCAGCTCGTGTTCCGACGCGGGACGGCCGAGCAGGCGGACGTAGAGCCGCGCGGGCCAGGCTCGCGTCCACCGCTCGTAGGCCTCGCGGCCGGCCGAAGGCGGGACGCCGCCGAACTCGGCCGACAGGACGAGCGCGAGGCCGACCGGGCGCGAGCCGGCCCACTCCAGATATTCGCGCGGCTCCCGCGGGTCGCGCTGCAGGAAGCGCTCGACCTCGCCCTCCTCGGCGGCGCGGCCGAGCAGCTCCCGGTAGATCGCCCGGACCCGGAGCGCGCCGTATTCGCGCGAGGTCACGATCAGGTCCGGAAATTGACCGGGAGCCAGCGGCCTGCGCTCGGACTCGCTCTGCCAGTGGGCGGCTTCCCAGCGACCGAGGCGGCGTCGCAGCAGGTCAAAGACCACGTTCGCGGCGAACCGCTGGCGATACTCGAGGCAGCGAGGATCGCGGGCGTCGTACGGGCCGGAGTCCTCCCGGTCGAGCTCCTCGCCGCGTGCCCCTGAGCTCCCGCCGTGGCGCGCGGCCAAGGCCGGGGCCGCGCCGGGTGTTCCGCCGGCCGCTCGGCCGGCGG
>JACQPK010000112.1 GCA_016207565.1 Elusimicrobiota bacterium | reverse complement strand
TCCCATGCCCGACCCTCCCTACCTCGACCGCGCCGACGCCGGCCGCTCCCTCGCCTCCGCGCTCGAGCGCTACCGGCGGGCGCCCGACACGGTGGTGGTGGCGCTCGGCGTCGAGGGGCTTTTGGTCGCCGAGCGCGTCAGCCGCCGGCTCGAGCTGCCGCTCGACATCCGGCTGGCCGCCTCGCTCTGGGGCCGCGGACCCGGGCGCCGGCCGCAGATCGGCGTCTTGACGGAGGCGGGGACGCTCCGCGTGCTCCGCTGCGTCCGGTCCTCGCAGCTCCCACGGCGGGGGTTGCGCGCGGCGGCGTCGCGCGCGCGCTCGTACCTGTACCGCGTGCGCCTCGAGCTCCACGGAGGCGCCGAGCCGGCGTCGCTCGCGGGCCAGACCGTGCTCCTCGTGGGCGACGGCACTCCCTCCGGCCCCGTGCTGGCCGCCGTGATCGGAGATCTGAAGGCCGCCGGCGTCCGCCGCGTCGTCTTCGCCGAGCCCGTCGCCTCCCTCGCGGCCGTCGCCCGGGTGCGCGGCGCGGCGGACGAGACGGTCGTGCTGCGCGTCGTCGAGGACCCGGCCGACGTCTCCTGGAGCTACGTCTTCTTCCCGCGCGTGCGGGTGCGCCGCGCCGCGGAGCTCCTGCTCACCAGCCGGCGGCCGAAGGCGGCGTTCGCAGGCGCGCCGGCGTGACGCCGCGGCGCCCCGCCTACCAGGCGATCGCGGGCGGACGGCGGTGAGGGTGCTCCCCCGATAGGAGGCCGACGATCTCGGCGTTCGAAACGGGATCGAACTCCTCGTAGTAAGACCCGACGGCGCGGAAACGCTGCGGCGTCTCGAGCGCCTCGCAGGCATCCACCAGGCCGGCCAGGTGGATGAGCGTCTGGAGCGGGCCGACCGGAGTGGCGACCGCGATCTCCTTCACCCCGGCGGTACGAAGGCCGTCGAGGGCGGCGAGCAGGGTCGCCCCGGTCGCGATCCCGTCGTCGACGAGCAGGATCGCGCGCCCCTTCATCGGCGGCAGAGGGCGGGCCCCGCGGTACCGCCGCTTCTGCAGCTCGATCTCAGACCGCTGGAAGGCCAGCTCGCGCTCCTGCTCGATCCCGGACGCTCCCGCTTCCTCGACGAGCGCGGGCTCGATGCGCACGTTCCCCAGCTCGGTCACCGCCCCGTAGCCGAACTCCCGGTCGCCCGGAGCGCGCAACTTGCGCGAGAGGAAGACGTCCAGCGGCAGCCCCAAGGCCGTCGCCACCTCCCGCGCCACGACCACGCCCCCCCGGGGCAACCCGAGCACGAGCGCCCCGGCGCGTCCCTGGTACGCCCGCAGCCGCGCGGCCAGCCGTACGCCCGCCTCCGTCCGGTTCTTGAACATGGGCTCCTCCTGACTCGCTCGTCGCAACGTTTCGTCAACGCGGACGCTGGCCGCTCCATTGCGGGGTTCGAAGGCATGAGAGCCGCGCGGGAGACCCGTCCGGGCCGGCTCGGTCATTCGAAAGACGGCGGGGGCGTTCTCCCCCGCGGGAGGCGGACATGAGGACGACCGAACGCGCGCCGCTGCGCTATCCGACCGCCGGACGCTCCGACCGCATGCGGGCCCTGGCGTACTACGGTTCCGGGCGCATCCGTTGGGAGGAGCGCCCATTCCCCGCCGTCGCCGCGCCGACGGACGCCGTCGTGCGGATCACCGCTACGACGCTTTGCGGGACGGACCTGCACATCCTCCGCGGCGACGTGCCGGGCGTGGAGCCCGGCCGCGTGCTCGGGCACGAGGGCGTCGGCGTCGTCGTGCAGACGGGGCAGGCCGTCCGGGGGCTCAAGACCGGAGACTCGGTGCTGATCTCGTGCATCTCCGCCTGCGCCCTCTGCTCGAACTGCCGCCGCGGGATGCCCTCGCACTGCGAGAGCGGCGGCGGCTGGATCCTCGGCCACCGGATCGACGGCACGCAGGCGGAGTACGTGCGGATCCCCTACGCCGACACGAGCCTCCACCGGATCCCGCTGGGCGCCCCGGACGGCGACCTGGCGCTCCTGAGCGACATCTTCCCGACCGCCTTCGAGTGCGGCGTCACCTGCGGACAGGTGAAGCCGGGAGACGTCGTCGCGATCGTCGGCGCGGGCCCGATCGGCCTCGCCTGCGTGCTGACGGCGCAACTCTTCTCTCCCGCGAAGCTCATCGTCGTCGATACGGACGCGCACCGGCTCTCGGCCTCCCTCGCGCTCGGCGCCGACGCCGCGTACTTGGCGAGCGCCGGAGACGCGGCGTCTCGGATCATGAGCTCGACGCGCGGGCGCGGCGTCGACGTGGCGATCGAGGCCGTCGGCTCGCCCGAGACCTTCCGGCTCTGCCAGGACATTCTGGCGCCGGGCGGCGCGCTCGCGAACGTCGGGGTGCACGCGAAGCCCGTCGAGCTGCGCCTCGAGAGGCTCTGGTCGCGCAACGTCCGCATCACGACGCGATGGGTCGACACCACGAGCATCCCGATGCTCTTGGACGCGGCCACGACCGGGCGTCTCGTGGTGGGCCGCCTGATCACCCATCGCTTCCGCCTCGACCAGATCCTGGACGCCTACGAGACGTTCGAGGCCGCCGCGGCGCGCAAGGCCATCAAGGTCCTGCTCCATGCCGGCGAGCGGCCCCGCTGAGGGAGGAGCCCATGCGGCCGCTTCGCGTGCGCTCGATCCTGGTGGCGATGGACGACTCGGCTCCGGCCGAGACCGCGCTCGCGCAAGCGCGGTCCCTGGCCCAGACCCTCCACGCGAGGCTGGAGGTGCTTCGCGTCGAGCCGTGGGTGCATTCCGGCCTGGGCCTGTGGATCGCCGATCCGCAGGCGACCGCCAGGCGCGCGCTGGCCGCTCTCCCGGGGCTCCGGCGCCTCGCCGGCCGGGGCCGGGCCGTCCACTCGGTTCCCGGAGACGCGGTCGACAACATCCTGCGCTGGTGCCGCTACGGCGATTTCGACCTGCTGGTGGTCGGCACGCACGGGCGGCGAGGCGTGGAGCGCGCGCTCCACCCCTCCGTCGCGGCCGCGGTCGCCCGGGGCTCCCGCGTCCCCGTGCTGGTGGTGGGGCGGGCGCGCGAGGCCGTACGGCGGATCCTCGCGCCGGTGATCCTCGAGCCTCACGGCTTCGCCGGGCTCGAGGCCGCGGCCGGGCTGGCGGCGGAGCTCGGCGCCCGGCTGACCGTGCTGCACGTCTCCCCGCCCGGGCGGGACCCGCGCGCGGCGCTGGAGCTGCTCCGAAAAGCGCTCGCGCTCCTGCCGGAGCGCACGCTCCGCGCGTGCGGGCCCGTGCTGCAGGTCGCGCACGGCGAGCCCGAGGAGCGCATCCTGGGGGAGTCCGCCCGTCACGACCTCGTCGCCGTGTGCGCGCGCCGTCCGGAGCCCTGGCTGGACGCTATCGTGGGGTCGACGGTGCAGCGGCTGTTGCGGCAGGCTCCCTGCCCGGTGCTGGTCGCGCCGTCCCCGCGGCCCGCGTCCTCTCTGCGGCTGCCGCGCCTGGATCCCGCGAGGGCGCCGATCCTGTGAACCCGCTCTCGGGCGCCGTGCACCGCTCCACCCGCTCCGCCTTCCAGCGGTAGCAGACCACGCCGCGCGGGGCGGTCACGCGACGTCCGCGAGCGCCGCCGCGCGCGCCTCCAGATACCGCTGGACGTTGACGTGGAAGCGGGTCAAGTGCCGTTTGCGCTCGTACCAGAGCCTTCCCCCCAGCCGCTCGGCGATCTCCCGGCTGAGGGAGAGCCCGAGGGTCGTGACGTGGCTCTCGCTGCTCGGCCGCACCAGCGGCTCCACGCCGCGGATCGCCGTGGCGACGACGTGGTGCGGCACGCCGGGCCCGTCGTCCTCGACCGTCACGCGGAGCATCATGGGGTCCGCCGGCTCCGGCGCGGCCCGGATCTCGACCCGGCTGCGGGCGAAGCGCCGGGCGTTGTCGGCGAGGTTGCTGACCAGCCCCTCGAAGAGGTCCGGGTCGACGTAGGCGCTCCGGAGCTCCGGGGCGAGGCTCAGCCGGGCGGAGACCGGGCGCCCCCCCGCCTGCAGGGCCAGACCGGCCGCGATCCGCTCGAGGATCGGCGCCAGATCGACTCGCTCGAGCCGGAACGCGAGGTGCCCGCAGCGCAGGCAGCTCAGCTCCAGCAGCTCGCTGACCAGCCGGGTCATCCGCCGGACCCCCTGCCTAGACAGCTCGAAGAGCTTGGCCGGCGGGACGCCGCTCTGGTCGAGCGAGCCGCCGGTCGCCTGCCGAACCACGCAATCGATGAGCGACAGGCCGTTGCGCAGCTCGTGCGCGACCTCGGCCACCATCCGCTCCTGGAGCCGCCGCGCCTGCTGGACATGGGCCAGTTCGGCGCGCAGCGAACGCAACTTCGTGCTCTCTTCGGTACCCGCGTCCATGGCAGCCTCCACGATAGCCGCCATTCTAGCGCGGCGCGCGCGGAGTCCGACGTCAGGAATTTGTGCCGGTTGGGAGCTTCGTTGTGACGGCGTCCGTGCCGGGGCAGGCGCAGCGGATCGTCGAGGCGGGCTTCCTGTCGCGGAGTTGGAGCGTCTTGCGCGAGGACCCTCGGGGGTCCCGGACGAGCGGGAGCAGGACCCAGAAGCTCGCGCCTTTGCCTTCCCGGCTCTCGGCCCACACGGTCCCGCCGCAAGCCTCGACGAGCTCCCGGACCAGCGAAAGGCCGAGCCCCAGCCCCCGGACCTCGCGCCGCCTCGCCGCCTCGCCGCGGTAGAAGCGGTCGAACACGCGCGGCAGCTCGCTCGGCGGGATGCCCGGCCCGTCGTCGCACACGCAGACCAGCGCCTCCGACCCGGCCCGCTCCGCGCACACCCGGAGCCGGCCACCCGGCCGATTGTGCTTGATCCCGTTTCCGATCAGGTTCTGGAGGATCCGGAAGAGCTCCAGACGATCGATCGCGACGTCCATGCGCTCGGGGACGCAGGCCGTCAGCCGGACCTTCCGCCTCCCGGCCCAGGCCTGCAGGTCGGCGACGGTCTCTTTGACGCCTGCGGCCAGGTCGGTGGACGGGCCCCGGATATTTCGGGCGGCCTCCTCGCTCATCGCGAGGACGAGCGAGTGGTCGACGAGCGCCGCCAAGCGCTCGCTCTGCCGGGCGATCCCGTTGACGAACTGCCGCCGCTGGGCCTCAGGAACGGCGCCGGTCCTCAAGCCGTCCGCGAAGGCCTTGATGGCCGCGATCGGCGTGCGGAGCTCATGCGACATCGAGAGCAGCGACTCCCGGACGATGCTCTCGCGGAGCTTGAGGGCGAGGTAATCGTCGGCGCGCTGCCGGCGGGAATGGTCGCGGACCATGGCCACGCACGCCGTGCCGCCGCGCCACGGGAACTGGTCGAAGCGGATGTCGACCGGAAAGTGCGAGCCGTCCTTGCGCACGGCGATCCGGGGCCGGAGCACTCCCGCGACCCGCCGCGCCATCGACGCGACGGTGGCCCGCGCGTTCTCAGGGTCCGCGGCCAGGTCCGGGATGCTCAGGTCGAGGAGCTCCTCGCGGGTCCAGCCGAACAGCCGGGTCGCCGCGGGGTTGCTGTCGAGGATCCGGGCGGTCGCGGCGTCGAACACGACGATCGCGTCGCTGACCTCCGCGAAGACGCGGCGCTGGAGCTCGGCGCTGCGCTCGATCGCCGTCGGGCTCATGCGCGGGTGAGCTGGTAGCCGACGCGCGGGATCGTCAGGAGCCGCCCGCCCTCGGGCCCGAGCTTCCGGCGGAGGCGCGCCACGTGCTGGTCGACCGTCCGCGTCGCGAGCTCGATATCCTTGCCGACGCCCCACACGCGCGTGAGGAACGCCCGCCGAGCGACGATGCGCCCGTTCGCCTGGGCCAGCACCTTGAGGCAGTCGAACTCCTTGGGGCTCAAGGCGATGGGCCGGCCCTGCACGAGCGCGGCGTGCCGCGACACGTCGATCGTGATCTCCCCCGCGCGCAGGAGGTCCCGAGCCGTCTCTTCGGGGCGCGCCCGCCGCAAGAGCGCGTGGACCCTCGCCAACAGCTCCGGCGTGGAGAAGGGCTTGGTGAGATAGTCGTCTCCGCCGAGGCGGAGCCCGAGGACGCGCTCCGTCTCGCTCTTGCGCGCCGTGAGGAAGAGGATCGGCGTGCCGTCCGTCTGCCGGAGGCGCCGGCAGAACTCGTAGCCGTCCATCCCGGGGAAGCCCACGTCCAGGATCACGACGTCGGGGCGACGCCGGGCGACGAGCTTGAGCCCCTGCTCCGCGCTCGAGACCGTGAGGACCCGGTAGCCCTCGTGCTCGAAGGCGAAGCGGAGGGCGCGCCGCAGGTCCGGCTCGTCGTCGGCGATGAGAACGGTGCCCTTGCCGGACATCTCCCCAACGATCGTCGCAACGCTTAGGCCCATGGCTCCCAAGTTAACTGCGCCGTCGACGAGGAAAACGGACTAACGCAAAGGTACGCTAAGGAATTCACTGAAAGGATCGCAGAGGAAGAAATCATGAATAATTCTGTCCTTTGCGTGCCTTTTCGT
>JACQPK010000111.1 GCA_016207565.1 Elusimicrobiota bacterium | reverse complement strand
GCAGTGCATCGCCTACGGCTCGAAGGTCGTCGCCGGCGTCACGCCCGGCAAGGGCGGCTCGACGCACCTGGACGTGCCCGTGCGCGACACCGTGCACGAGGCCGTCGACAAGGACGGCGCCAACGTGTCGCTGATCTTCGTGCCGCCGCCGTTCGCCGCCGACGCGATCCTCGAAGCGGCGGACGCCGGCATCGGCCTGGTGATCTGCATCACGGAAGGCATCCCGGTGCTCGACATGGCCCGGGTGAGGAAGGTCCTGCGCGAGCGCGAGGCCGCCGGAAACCCGGTGCGGCTCGTCGGGCCGAACTGCCCCGGAGTCATCACCCCCGGCCAGTGCAAGGCCGGCATCATGCCGGGCTACATCCATAAACCCGGCCCGATCGGGGTCGTGTCCCGCTCCGGCACGCTCACCTACGAGGCGGTCTGGCAGCTCACCTGCCAGGGCCTCGGCCAGTCGACGGTCGTCGGCATCGGCGGGGATCCGATCGCGGGCTCGAACTTCACGGACATCCTCCGGCTCTTCGAGGACGACTCCGAGACGAGCGGGGTCGTCATGATCGGCGAGATCGGCGGCAGCGCGGAGGAGGAGGCCGCCCGCTTCTTCAAGGAGAGCATGTCCAAGCCCGTGTTCTCCTTCATCGCGGGCAAGACGGCGCCTCCCGGCCGGCGCATGGGCCACGCGGGGGCGATCATCGAGGGCGGAAGCGGCACGCACGAGGCCAAGACGAAAGCGCTGTCGGCCGCGGGCATCCGCATGATCGAGAACCTCTCGAAGATCGGCGAGACCGTCGCCAAGCACGCCAAAGAGCTCGTCGCCTAAGGGACCAGGCGCGTGCGTGATCGTTGCGCCGCTGCCAGGTGACGGACGTATTCCTCTTCAGCCTTCTCGGCCTCTTCTGGGGAGGCTCGTACGTGGCCATCAAATACGTGGTGGCCGCTTTCCCGCCGTTCACCGGAGCGGCGCTGCGCGTCATCGTCGCGTTGGCGGGGCTCCTGAACGGGACGGTGCCGCTGTGGACCTTCCTGCGCGGCGCGGCCGTCGTGCTGGCCGGCGTGCTCCTGCTGCACGCCGAGGAGGCCCGCTCGTGAACTGCCCGTCCTGCGGCGCGGGGAACTCCGACGAGGCCGAGTGCTGCACGCTGTGCTTCGCGCGTTTCAAGGCCGCCCCTCCGAAGCCGGCGCCGCCTGCGGAGGTCCTCCTCCCGGACGTCCGCGCGGAACGGGACGGTTGGGTCTATCACGGATTTTTGCTGCTTCATCCTGAAGGTCTCTATTTCTTCGTCTCCGACGAACGGTACGAGGGCGGGCTCATCCGGCGGAGCCTGGCGCTCGGCCTCGGCCAGGTGGGCGGCCTCATCGGCAACGTCGTGGTCGACTCCGTCGTCGAGAGCGGCGCGAGCCACGCCAAGCGTCCTGCCTGGCCCGTCCTCAAGCACCGCCAGGACTTCGCCGACGCCACGCACGCCGCGCTCTCGAACGAGCCCGCCGTGCTGGCCTGCGCGCGGGCCTTCTTCGTGCCGAAGGCGGACGTGGTCGCGATCTGGTCCGCGCCCGACGGGGCGGACGTCGACGCCGCGGGCGGCAGGCTCTCGCTGCACGGCGGGGGAGACTGGGCCGCGTTCAAGGCGGCGGCCGAGACGGCGCGCTTTACCGTCCTGAAGGCCGAGCCCCGCCGGAGCCGCGCGGCGTACTGGGTGGCCGCGATCGTCGCGATCGGGGGCACGATCTTCGCCTTCGACGACGTGCGGGAGGCCGCGCAACTCAACGCGAAGGCCGCGCGCTACGACGGCGTCCGCGGGATCGTCGTGACGGAGCGCGGCCCGCGTTTCATCATGCCGGACGGCACCGAGCGGAACGCCAAAGACGTGCCGTGGTCGGAGCGGCTGCCGTGGTACCGCTACGGGCTGATCTTCGCGTTCCTCTGCGGGATGGGCTGGCTGATGTCGCAACTTCGCGGCCTGCGGCGCTACTAGGGCCTGACCGCGCCGGCCGTGCCGCTGCCGGAGGCCACGCCGTTGTTGAAGGTGACGCTCCCATCCATGACCTTACCGGCAAAATCCTCGGCGTTGCGGAGGTTGAACGTCACGTTGCAGGTAGCTGCCGTACAGGTTCCGCCGCCGGGGATGGCGACGCGCGACGTCGCGGCTCCGGCGAGGCCCGTATAGTCCACCGCGATGGCGATCGCGGGGAAGTTGATCGAGGTGGTCGTGATGCTGGCGTTGCCCGTCAGCGTCCGGCGGTCGAAGTCGAGGTTGACGTTATAGCCCCAGGTCCCTGTGCAGTTGGCCGGGCCGAACGGACACGGCGCTCCGCCGGTGAACACGCCGTTTCCGACGAAGGGCAGGCTGCCGAGGCCCTGCAAGAGCCGCAGCTCCTCCCAGGCCGCCGCGGGATTCGAGAAGCGGTAGAACAACGCCGAGGCGTCCACCGACGAGAGCCGCTGGGTGGCGCCGAGCGCCTGCTCCGCGGCGGCGGTCAGCGCCGAGAGGTCCAGCCCCCCGGCGGCGGCCAGTTGAGCCCCGGCCGTGAGCGCGTCCGCGCGCGCCTCCCGCGCCGCTCCCGCGTCACCCGCTCCGCTCGGCGTCGGGGGGAGGAGCGCGACGGTCAGGTCGCGCAGCGCGGCGTCGTCGAGGCGGAACGGCGGGCGCGGAGGCAGGCCCCGCTCGAGAACCGTTCCGAAGCCGGGGCGCGTGAGGCGGACCGTTCGGCCGGCGTTGCTCACGGTGGCCGAGCCGACGCGCTCGCCGCGCACGGCGGGGCCGGGGCCGAGCAGCACGATCGTCGTCCGGCCCTTCTCGACGCGGCCCGCGACGATCGTCCCCTCGATGCCGAGGCTGCCGACCGGGAGCGAGACCTTCATGGCGGCCGGCCTCTTCGCCGCTACCTTTCCCGTCACGAGCCGGAAGACGCCCTCGGCGACGCGCGCCGAGACGGCGCCGAGGCCGGACTTCGGGTCGTAGACGAATCGGTCCAGCACCAAGGACGAGTTTGGGCCGAGGGTGAACGTGGTCTCGTCGACGAGGAGGGCCTGAAGCCGCCCGTCGGCGCCGGTGCGCACGTGATCGTCGGCATAGAGAGCCCCACCGCTTCGGACGGGCCGGGTCGCCTCCGGGGTCTTGGCCGTGACGGATCCCCGGACGGCGGCGGCGACGCCGATGGCCTTCGGCTGGGCGCCGGCCGCGGCGGCTATCGACCAGACCGCGGCGGCGAGGGCGGCGCCGCGCCTAGCGGGGCGGAGCCCCGCTGTGCCGGGCTTCGATGGGGCTATTGGACGGCCCGGCCTAGCGCGCCCAACCGAACGCATACGAGAGTTGGGTGGACAGTTTCTTGTTCTCATACTCGAAGTTCTCCAGGTTCGACACGGCGTGCTGGTACTCGAGGCTCTGCGCGAGGTACACGTCGCGCAGCCAGGACACGAACACTCCGAGAGAGACCCCGACGGTCGCCCGCGCGAGGTGGATGTCGTCGCTGCGCAGGCGCGTGCTCACGATCGGGTCCGGCGCCTCGTAGCGGTCGAGGGCGTAGCCGAAGGCCCCTTGGACGAACACGCCCCGGCCCGGCAGCCACTCCGGAGCCAAGTTGATCGAGGCGCGCTCGAAGGCGTTGTAGGCGCGCGCCGCTTCCTGGCGGGCGACGGCCAGGCCGGCGCGGACGCGCAGGGTCGACGTAGGCGAGACCCAAAGCCCGGTCCCGAGCTCCGCGCGGCGGCCGGACCGCTCGGCCGCGCTGTTGACGTCGCTGATCCGGGAAAAGTCGAGATAGGCCAGGCTCCCTTCGCCGTAGAGGCCCCAGGAGGGGCTGAGGTCCCGTTCGGCCCGCAGGCCTCCGCTGAAGGCGCGCAGGAACGTCTCCCGCGAGAGTCGCACGTGGTCGAGCCCGCCCCAGGGGACGAGGCGGAGGCCGCCGAGGTGCAGGGTGCCGCCCGCCTGCGCGGCGGCGATCTCGGCGTCCAACACGCGAAACTTCGAGCTTTCGGTGCGCTGCAGGTCGAGGCGCATGAAGACGTCGTGGCGAGCCTGCAAGCCGAGGTCCCGCCGGAGCTCCACGCTCGCGAAGCCGCCGTAGGAGCGATCGAACTGAGCGAGGAGGTCGCCGCGCAAGTGGACCGGCCGGTCCTCGACGAGGCGTTTGCCGGAGAGCGGCGCGGCGTTTCGGTTGCTGTCGCTGTCGACGCGCGCGCCCAGGACTCCGGTGACGCGGGTCCGGGCCCGGCGCCTGCGGATCTCCGCGCGCATCAGCGACAGTTGACGCGACACGTCCTCCGGCAGGCCCGCGCCGGAAAGACCGTCGATCTCGCGCGCCGCGCCCTCCCAGTCGTCGAGGCGAAAGAGAGTGATCGCGTACAGGACGCGGAGGTCGCGTCGCTGAGGGCGGGCCGAAAGGACGCGCTCCCAGGCGGTGAGCGCGGCCGTGAGATCGCCGGCCTCCATTCGGGATCGGGCGAAGCGCTCGTTGAGCTCCGGATCGTCAGGAGCGGCCAGCACATCCGAGAACGCGGGGAAAGGCTCGGCGCCCCAGGCGGCGGCGGGCAGCCATGCGGCGAGAGCGACGGCGAGGAAATGGCCCAATCGGGTCCGAGGCGGGTGCTGGTCGATTCTAAGATTTGCGCCCATCGCCGTCAAGCAACGGCCGCCGGAGCGTCATGGGCCAAGGGCAGGCGGAGCGTAAAGCGCGCGCCTCGCCCGGGTCCCTCGCTGTGGGCGGTGACCTCGCCGCCATGGGCGCGGGCGATCTTGCGGACGATCGCGAGGCCCAGGCCGGACCCGCGGTAGGGGGCCCCGCGGCCGCGAGCGAACGGGGCGAAGCGCGGGGCATCGCCGGCGGCGAAGCCCGGTCCGTCGTCGCCTACATGGATGATCGCCTCGGTCTCCGAGCGGAGCAGGGCGAGCACGACCTGGCTTCGCGCATGGTGGAGCGCGTTGACCAGCAGGTTCTCGACGGCGCGCCGTAGCTCGGCGGCGTCTCCGGACACGAGGATGCCCTCGTCGGAGAGGATGAGGCTGAAGTGCCGGCCCCACGCCAGCGTCGCGCCCTCGAAGACGTCGGCGGTCTCCTGCACGAGCTCGGCGAGCGCGACGGCGCCGCCGGACGGGCGCGGCACGGGTCGCAGCGCCTGGTGGCCGAGCCGGTTGGCCAGCTCTACGGCCGAGTCCGCGAGGCGCACGATCCTCTCGGCGAAGGCGCCCGCCTGCGTCGAATCGGACGGCTTGCTGCGGATGAGCTCCCCATAGCCTAGCAGCAGTTGCAGCTTGTTCCGCAGGTCGTGTACCGCCATCAGCACGGCGGCGCCGGCGACCGGCTCGATGACCGGCGCGAAGGTTTCAGGGACTTGCAGGTTCATGCCGTCAGTTTGACCGATTGCGTCCTGTGGGGCCATAAACATTTTTCTTACGCGGATTACCTCTAAAAAAACGGCATTTTCTGACATCGAGGGGACCGCCGAGAATCTTCCGTTTGCCGGAGCCTCAGCGGCGTTGACTGTCCCCGACGCAAATGGCAGGATTCCGACCGCATGGCGCCGGAGAAGGAGCCCGCGCTCGTCCTGCTCGTCGAGGACGAAGCCGCGGTCCGCGAGGCGTACCACGAAGCCCTCGCCGAGCGGGGCCACCGGGTGATCGCCACCGACCTCGTCGCCAGCGCCTGGTCGCTGTTCACCGCCCGGCGTCCCGCCCTGGCGATCATCGACCTCACGCTGCCGGACGGCAGCGGCCTCGATCTCTGCGCCAAGGTCCGAGGCAATCCGGAGCTTGCGCTGACCCCGTTGATCATCCTCACCTCGCGGAGCGGCCTGGAGGACAAGAAGCGGGGCTTCGAAGTCGGGGCGGATCAATACCTCGTGAAGCCTCTGCCGCCGCCGGAGCTCGTTTTGTGGACGGACGCCCTATTGCGCCGGAGCGCCATCGGCGAAGCGGACTCCGGGGTGCTCCACGCGGGCGACTGCGAGGTGGACGCGGCCGCTCACGTCGTGCGCTATAAGGGCGCGGCGGTCTCGGACTTGACCCGCAAGGAATTCGAGCTCCTTCACTTCTTGGTCCGCAATCGTCCGAAGGTCTTGAGCCGCCAGCACATCCTGTCGAGGCTGTGGCGCGTCGTCTGCGTCGATCAGGTGGTCGACACGCATCTCGCGCGCATGCGCAAGAAACTCCCGCCCGAGCTCGCCGACCGCATCCAGAGCGTTCCCGGGCGCGGCTTCCGCTTCGTCGGGTGATGAGGGATCGGCTCCTCCGGGTCGCGCCGGCCGCGGTTCTCGCGGCGGCATTGGGCGTCCAGGTCTGGGACCCGCCCGCGCTGGGCGCGTTCCGCGACCGCGTCTTCGACTTCTATCAGGCGGCGGCGCCGCGCCCGGCGCGGCCGGCGCCCGTGAGGGTCGTCGTCATCGATGACGAGAGCCTGGAGCGCTTCGGTCGCTGGCCCTGGCCCCGGACGGTCCTGGCGCGGGCGTTGGAGCGGCTGGCCTCCCTCGGCGTCTCGACGGTGGCGCTGGACGTGGCGTTCACCGGCCCCGACCCGAGCTCGCCCGAGCGCCTCATCGAGCGCCTGCCTCCGAGCCCGGAACGCGACGCCCTGCGACGCAGGCTTGCGCGGGAGCCGTCCCATGACCGGATGCTCGCCCGCGCGTTCGGGAAGCTGCGCGTCGTCACCGGTTTTTTCCTGTCGGGGGAGGAGACCGGCTCGCGGCCGGCCGCCAAGGCGGGCTTCGCCCGGCTTGGCGACGACGCGGCCCAGTTCCTGCCGGAGTACTCCGGTGCGATCGCGAACCTGCCCGAGCTCGAGCGCGTCGCGCAAGGCTCGGGCGGGTTGAGCGTCCTGCCCGAGTCCGACGGCGTGATGCGCCGGGTCCCGCTGGTCTATCGGCTCGGGGAGGAGTTGTATCCCGGCTTCGCGCTCGAGGCGCTGCGCGTCTGGCAGGGCGCAGAGGGTCTTGCCGTTCAGGCGTCGGGCTCGAGCGGCGCGATGAGCTTCGGCCACGCGACCGGCGTGGCCCGCCTGCGTACCGGGCGCTTCGAGATCCCGTGCGACGCGCAGGGGCGCGTATGGGTGCGCTACGCCGCGCCCATGCCGGAGCGCCGGGTCTCGGTCGCGCGGCTCCTGGAGGGCGGCGAGCCCGCGGGCGCCTGGAAGGGCTCGCTCGTCTTCATCGGCGCCAGCGCCGCGAGGCTGAAGGACCTGTTCGTCACGCCGGTGGACAGGGCTAAGCCGGGAGCGGAGATTCACGCCGAGATCGCCGAGCAGGCGATGACCGGCGAATTCCTCCGGCGGCCCGACTGGGCCAAGGGCGCGGAGACCCTCTACCTGCTCGCCATCGGCGCCGCCCTGCTGGCCTCCCTGCCGCGATTCGGCCCGGCGGGGGCGGGCCTGGTCGGCCTTGCCTTCCTGGGCCTCGCGGCGGGGCTTTCCTGGGCGGCGTTTTCCGCGCGCGGCTTCCTGATCGATCCGCTCGTGCCGGCCGCGGCGGCGCTGGCGGTCTACGTCGTGAGCTCGCTGGTCGCCCACCTGAGGACAGAAGCGGAGCGGCTCCGGCTGGAGGTGCTGGATCGGGTGAAAGACGAGTTCGTCTCGACCGTGTCGCACGACCTGCGGGGACCGGTGAACTCGATGATCATGGTGACCGAGATGATGCTCGAGGGCGTCTACGGCCCGCTCACCGACAAGCAGGCCAAGTACCTGACCCTCATCAAGGAGAGCGGCAGGCGCCTCGTCGGCTTCGTGTCCAACATCCTCGATACCGCCAAGATGCGGGCCGGGAA
The DNA here is from genome assembly GCA_016207565.1 of Elusimicrobiota bacterium. Lineage (GTDB taxonomy): Bacteria > Elusimicrobiota > Elusimicrobia > UBA1565 > JACRDR01 > JACRDR01. Next base: position 16,204 of record JACQPK010000111.1, on the reverse strand, counting down.
GCTTGAGTTCCACAAGTCCCCGGTGCTCCTGCAGGAGGTGGTCGGCTCGGTCATCGACCTCTACGAGACGACCGCGCAGGCGCGGGGCCTCACGCTCGAGCGTTCGGTGCCTCACGACCTGCCCCCGGTGCTCGCCGACCGCGAGAAGCTCGAGCAGGTCGTCAACAACCTTCTCGGCAACGCGATGAAGTTCACGCCGAGCGGAAAGATCACCCTCGCCGCCGAGCGCGAGGGGGCCTTCGCCCGCGTGAGCGTCACCGACACGGGCGCCGGCATCGCGCCGGCGAACCTCGGGAAGCTCTTCCAGAAATTCCAGCAGCTCGACGTCGCGCGGCAAAAGGAGGCCGGCATCGTGGGCACCGGGCTGGGATTGGCGATCTGTAAGGCGGTCGTCGACGCGCACGGCGGAAGGATCTGGGCCGAGTCGCCCGGTGAGGGGAAGGGGACGTCGTTTAGGCTTACGTTGCCGCTCGCGGAGGAAGCCGCTCGCGGATCAGGGCCTCCAGCCTCTTGAGGTCCACGGGCTTCGTGAGGAGCGGCGCCTTCTCCTCCGCGGGCAGCACCTTGCGCGCGATCTCCGGAGCGATCGAGCTCGCGAAGATCACCGGCGTCGTTTTCGTGACGCCCTCGCGCTCCAGCACTTGGTAGGCGCTGGAGCCGTAGGCGCCCGGCATCTGGAGGTCCATGATGATGAGCTCCGGCCTCCATTCCTGCGCTTTCACCGCAGCGCTCATCCCGTCGTGGACCATCACCACTCGGTGACCCCGCGACTCCAAGAAATCCTTCAACCCGCTACAGTAGAGCTGATCGTCGTCGGCGATCATGATCAATGCCATGGCGGCATTCTACTACATGATCCAGGCTAAGGCAGCCTGCCTTCCCAGGTGTAGATCTTGTCCTTGGCCTCCTGGGCCTCGGACGGGGGGGGCTCGAGCGCCAGGAAGCGCTGCATGGTGTCGATCGCGTCGTGGAAACGGCCCAGCTCCGCTAAGAGCAGCGCGCGGCGCCGGTAGCCCTCCGCCCACCAGGGCGCGGCTTCGATGACGCGCTCGTAGAGACCCAACGCCTCCTCCGGCCGCTTCCCGCGGGCGGCGTCCTCGGCCTGCGTTTTGAGCTTGGCGGCGTCTTCAGGCAGCGGGCCGCCCTTCAGCTTCTTGTAGCGCTCGACGTTGCGCTCGAAGTCGGCCGATGGGGCGGCGCGCGCCGCGGCCGGCGCGTGCAGCGCCGCGACGGCGTCGATCAGGCGCCGCGCCGCCTCGACCGTGCGGCACTCGGCTTGGAGCTCGGCCCGCCAGCTCGTCGCCCAGAGGTCCCCGAGCCGGGAGAACGGCGGGAAGGACACCTTGTTGCCGGGCAACAGGCGCGGCATCGGACCGGTGAGCCGGTAGAGCCCCGAACGCCGGCCCTCGCGGTCGACCCCGTCGACGCGGATCGAGTCGCCCTGCACTTCGACGACGGTGAGCTCCGCCGCGTAGCCCGCGAGCGTCAGCCGTCCGCAGGATTGGAAGGCCGCGCTTAGCTCCTGCGCCGCCGCGGCCGGGTCCTTCGCGGCCTGGGCGGTCGACACGTACTCGCCCGGAGGGAAGTCCTCCGGCGCCACCTCCCTCAGGACGTGGCCGCCGGCGCAGCCCGTGAAGGCCGCCAGGAGCATGGCGGCGAGGCGGCGAGGCATCCGCAGAAGGTTAGCGGTAGTAGCCGTCCCGGTTGTAGAGATAGTAGAGGTCGTAGGGCTCGAGCCTGGGCAGCCGCACGAAGCGCTCGCCCTTGACGTCCATCTCCTCTTTCCACTCGAAGAGCGCGGGTTTGGCGGTCGTCGCGTTTCGGTCCGGGTCCTTGATGTAGCCGGTCTCGCGGATCTCGTGGACGACGTCGTCCACCCACTTGAGCTTCTTCGCGTCGTCCGCGAACTCCTCCCAGTCGCCGTCGGAGTTGTGGCTGTACATCTGCTTGGTGAAGCTGTCGAGGCTCGTGCCCATCTTCTCCGCGACCGGGTTTCCGAGGCGCCGGTACCACTCGTTCGCGATGGCGAGCTGCTCGCGCATCTGCGTCATGTTGCCGAACATGAAGCTCGACATCTGGTGGTGCAAGATGACCGCGTTCGGGTAGGCGTACGATTTCGGCGCGAGCGCCGTGATGACGGCGGCCATGCTCGCCGCGAAGGAGCGCACGACCACATACACCGGCGCTTTCGACGCGCGCATCGCCTTCACGATGCGGTAGCCCTCCATCACCGAGCCGCCCGGCGAGCGGTCGATCATGATGAAGATCGGCTCGTCGCCCTTGTTGTTGAAGTAATGGATGCGCTCGCCCACGAAGTCAGCCACGCCCTTGACGATGGGGCCGTTCAGCGGGATGCGGCGGTCGCTGACCGTCAGCACGCCCTTCTGGAAGGGCTCCTTGAGGTACTCGGGGTCCCTGTTCGCCTGGCTCTTCCAGTCCTCTTTGCGGTCGCGCAGATCGATGTCGGTCCTGAGCGCGATGCTCTTGTGCTCCTTCTCCTCGGTCTCGAAGCGGAGCCGGCGGCTCTTGAGGTCGAGGCGGCGGCTCTCGAGATCGATCTCGCTCTTCTCGCGGTCGAATCGGGCGATCTCGAGCCCCAGCTTTTCGCGCTCGAGTTCGGCCTCCAGGCGGAGCCTCTCGCGCTTCTGCCGCATCTCCATGAGGTCCTGCCGGTGCTTTTCGTCGGCGAGCTGGTTTTGCACGCTCAGCCGGCGCGTCTGCGCCTCGACGGCGGCGACTTCCGACCGCAGCTTCTCCTGGTCGAGGTTGAGCGTGGCCGAGAGCTCCTCGCGGGCGGCATGCGTCGGCCGGAGCTTGAGCGCGAGCTTCTCGCGCTCAAGCTGGCCCTCCAGCCCGAAGTCCTCGAGCTGACGGCGGCGGGGATCGAGGGCGCTCTCAAGCCCGAGCCTGCGCTGTTTGATCTCCAGCTCAGAGAGCTCCTGGCGGATACGCTCCTCGCGGGCCGCGTTCTGGAGGGCCGCGCGGCGTTGCTGGGCCTCGAGGTCCGCCAGCTCGTTTTTCAGCTTCTCTTGGTGGAGCAGGTACTGCTGTGCGGCCTCCTCGCGCTCCTCGGTGAGCTTCCGTAGCCTTTGGTTCAGAAGCTCCTTCTGGGTGAGGTTCTCCACCGACAGCTTCTCGAGCGCCTGCCGCTCCGGCGAGGGCCCCGGAGCTTGGGCGACGGGAAGGAGTGGCTGGGGAGGTTGTGGCGGGGGCGGGTCGGCCGCGAGCACAGGGAGCGAAGCCGCCATTAACGCGGTTAGGAGCCTGCCGGTCATGCGAGTCCTCCTATTAGTACGGACGGATTATGGGGTCCGGCGCCGCCGTTGTCAACACCATTGCGGGAATATGGTTATTCCGTTACAATACCGCCGCTCCATGGCCCTTTTCAGAAGGGAGTCTCCGGCTATCTCGAAACCGGCGCCGTCCTCCGTCGGCAAGAGCGAAGGGACGGGCCCCGAGCGCGCCCCCTGGCTGATCGCGCTCGCCATCGCGTTCTCGGTCAGCGTGCTGACCTTCGGCGGCGCGTTCGACTCCCTCAACCTGCGCTGGAACGACCAGCTCTTCCGCTGGCGCGGGTTCGAGGAGGCCGACGAGCGGGTCGTCGTCGTGACGATCGACGACGAGTCGATCAAGAAGGTCGGCCAGTTCCCGTGGCCTCGCTCCGTCTACGCCAAGCTCATCCGGAAGCTGTTCGCGCGGGGCGTCAAGGTGGTCGCCCTCGACGTCATGTTCTACGAGCCGTCGCGCCCTGAGGAGGACGCCGAGCTCATCAAGGTGACCAAGGAGTTCGGCGCCCGCGTGGTGCACGCGGGGAACATGGACCCGGAAGCGAAGCAGGAGCACGTCTTCCGGTCCCCCTTCCCCGCGCTGCATAAGGCGGCCAAGTCCATCGGAGCCGTCGACCAGCTCCTGATCGACAAGGACGGCGCGGTGCGCGTCTCGTATTTGATCTACGGCCGGAAGCTTTGGGATTACATCGGCTGGCTGACGGACCCCTCTCGCATCCCGGCTCTCGGCTTGAAGGCCCTCGCGGTCTATGAAGGGAAGAGCCCGGACGAGTACCTGAAGAAGTTCCCGAACCGGATCTACCTGAACACTCGCGGCCAGGGATTCTACGAGCTCAAGGATCCGCAGACGGGGGCGCCGCTGCACTTGGCGAAGTACGGCATCCCGCGGATCCAGACGTGGCGCGTTCTCAGAGACGAGCTCCTCGACGACCACAAGGAACGGCTCGACGGCGGCATCGTCCTGCTGGGCTACACCGCGGCCGGCACGTTCGACCACTATCCCAGCCCGTTCTCCGAGAGCCAGCCGGGCGTCGAGGTGCACGCCAACGTCATCGACAACCTCCTCAACGACCGCCTGATGAAGGAAGCGGCGGAGCCCATCACCTTCCTCCTGTGCTTCGCGTTCGCTCTCGTCGCGGCGTGGTTCGTCGGCCTGCACCCGCTGATGGGCGCCTTGGCGGCCGCCGGCGTGTTCCTCGGCTGGACCTGGACGAGCTACTTCCTCTTCAAGCGCCTGCAGCTGGTGCAGTTCGTGCCGCCGAGCTTGTCGATCATCGGCACCTATGCGCTCCTGCTCATCCGGAAGATCCTCTCCGAGCAGGCGGAGAAGCGCTTCATCAAACAGACGTTCGGCCAGTTCGTGGCTCCCGAGGTCGTCGACAAGCTGGTGAAGGACCCGAGCCTCCTCCGCCTCGGCGGCGAGAAGCGCGAGATGACGGTGTTCTTCCTCGACATCGCTCACTTCACGACGATCTCCGAGAAGATGGACCCCGAGTCGCTGATCCTGTTCTTGAACAAGTACCTCTCCGCGTTGTCCAAGGTCGTCCAAGACAACAAGGGCGTCGTCGACAAGTACATCGGCGACTGCATCATGGCCTTCTGGAACGCGCCGCTCGACGATCCCCAGCACCGCGTCAACGCGTGCCTCACCGCGGTGGAGTGCCAGAAGGTCGTCGAGGAGCTCAACAAGGACCTCGACCCCAAGCTGCCCGAGCGCCCGGCGATCCGCATCGGCGTGAACTCGGGCGACATGACCGTGGGCCTCACCGGCTCCGAGAAGAAGCTCGCCTATACCGTCATCGGCGACGAGGTCAACCTCGCCAGCCGCTTGGAGGGCGCGAACAAGTTCTTCGGCTCCAAGATCATGATCAGCGAGGAATGCCTCAAGGGCGCCGAGCACGCGGTCGAGTTCCGCATCCTCGGGCAGGTGCGCGTCGTCGGCAAGTCCATCCCGATCAAGGTCTACGAGCTCCTCGCGGCCAAAGGAAAGCTCAGCCCCGAGTGGCAGAAGGCCCTCCCGCTCTACGAGAAGGGGATGGAGCTCTACCTGGCCGAGAAGTGGACGGAGGCCAAGGACGTGTTCGCGGAAGTGCTGAAGATCATTCCCAACGACGACCCTACCAAGTTCTACCAGCGCCGCTGCGAGGACTTCAGCGTGATCCCGCCGATGGACGATTGGCGGGTGATCGCCCTCACCGCGAAATAATGGTCATCTTCTGGCGCCTCTTGCTGGGGCACCTCCTCGCCGACTTCACCTTCCAGTCGAACTTCGTGAACGCGTGGAAGCGCAAGAGCATCTGGGGCATGCTCGCGCATTGCGCCATGCATCCCATCGCCTACATCGCGCTGACCTACCCCTACCTCAACGATTTCTGGGTGAACACGGCGTGGATCCGGCTGCAGGGCTGGACCTGCGTGCTGCTCATCTTCTTCCTCCACTTCATCGAGGACGAGTGGCGCGTGTTCACGATCTTCAAGTTCAAGACGCCCGACAACTTCCTCTACTTCGCCTGGGACCAGGTCATCCACTTCGCCTGCATCTTCATGTTCTTCCCGATGACGATGGCCGACGCCGCGGCGGGGAACTGGATCCCCGAGAAGTGGCCCGTGCTGGGCTGCCTCCTCGTGCTCGTGACGCATTTCTGCACGGTCCTGATCTACTTCCTGGAGAAGGACCTGTTCTCGGGCTACTTCCCCGACTTCGACGAGAAGTACCTCACCATGGCCGAGCGGCTCGTCCTCGCGCTCTGCTTCCTGCTGCCCGGGTGGTGGTTCATCCCGCTGTGCGTCGCGTGGATGGGCAACATGGCCTACCTGCGCTACAAGCGGCTGATGGACTTCTCCTGGTTCAGCTTCTACGTGGGCGGCGTCGTCGCGGCGCTCTGCGGCTTGGGCGCGCGGGCGATCTACTACAGCTGAGCCACGCCGATGCCTGAGGGTCCCCGGGCGGCGGACGACGTCCTCGGAGGGGCGACCGCGTCCCTCGTCGCGCTCCCGTCCGCCATCGCCTTCGGCGTCGCGGCCTTGGCTCCGCTCGGGCCGGACCACGCCGGGACGGGCGCCCTCCTCGGCCTGACCGGCGCGGCCGCGATCGGGCTCGTGGCGCCCCTGGCCGGCCGCACCGCGGCGCTGATTTCGGCCCCGTGCGCTCCCGCGGCGGCGGTGCTGGCCGCGCTCTGCGCCAAGCTCTCGGGGCTCGGCCCGGAGCGGGTCTTGAGCCTGCTCGCCGCCACGGCGCTCTTCTCCGCGCTGCTGCAGATCGCCTACGGAGCGGTGGGCGGTGGCCGCCTCATCAAGTACATCCCCTATCCGGTCGTGAGCGGCTACCTATCCGGCGTGGGCCTCATCATCGCGCTGGGGCAGCTCCCGCGGCTCTTGGGCCTGCCCGCGGGCGCCCATCTGGCGGACGCCGGGCCTGCCTCCTGGAGCCTGCCGAGCCTCGCGGTCGGCGCGGCCGCGGCGGGAGCGATGGCGTTCTCCTCGCGGCTCACGGGGCGGGTGCCGGGAGCGGTGCTGGGCTTGGCGGCCGGGGCGGCCGTGTACGCGGCGCTGGCCGCGGCTCTGCCGGCGCTGCGCGCCGCCGCGGGCAACCCGCTCGTCATCGGGCCGCTCCCCGTCGCCGGGGGCTGGCTCGCCGCCGTGGCGGGGCGCGCCTCGGCGCTCGCGAGCCTGAGCCCGGCCGATCTCCGGCTCGTCTGGGGCCCGGCCCTGACGCTCTCGGCGCTCTTGTCCATCGACACCCTCAAGACCTGCGTCCTCCTGGACGCCCTCACGCAGGGCCGACACCACTCCGACCGCGAGCTGCGCGGGCAAGGGCTGGCGAACCTCGCGTCGCTTTTGGCCGGGGGCATGCCCGGCGCCGGCACCTCGGGCCCGACGCTCGTCAACGTGGCGGCGGGAGGCCGGAGCTGGAGGTCCGGGGCGGCGGAGGGCGCGGCCGTCCTGTTGATCTGCCTCTTGCTCACGCCCCTCGTGGCCTGGGTGCCGATCGCCGCACTGGCCGGCATCCTCCTCGTCGTCGCCTTCCGTCTCGTGGACTGGCACGCGTTCGACCTGCTCCGCCATCCCGAGACGAGGCTGGATTTTGCGGTCATCGCCGCGGTGGTCGCGGTCGCGGAGGGCGTGGGCCTGATCGCGGCCAGCGCGGTCGGCGTGGCGCTCGCCATCCTGCTCTTCATCCGCGACCAGGTCCGCGTGACGGTCGTGCATCGCAAGCTGGCCCTCAACGAGGCCGGCTCCAAGACCCGGCGCCTCCCGGAGCAGAAGGAGGTGCTGCTGCGCGACGGCGGCCGTGGGGCGGTGGTCGAGCTGCGCGGCAGCCTCTTCTTCGGCACGACCGATCAGCTCTTCACGGAGCTCGAGCCCGACCTCGCGGCGCGGCGCTGGCTGCTCTTCGACCTGCGGCGCGTGCACTCGCTGGACTACACGGCCGCGCATCTCTTCGGGCAGATGCACGCGCGCCTCGCCGCCAAGGGAGGGGGCCTCCTGTTCAGCGGCCTTCCGTCGAGCCTCCCCACCCATCAGGACATCGAGGGCTATCTCGATCAGGTCGGGCTCACGCGCGCCGGCGGCATCCGGATCTTCGAGACCAAGGACGAGGCGCTGGAATGGATGGAGGAAGGGCTGCTGGACGCGGCCGGCGTCGCCGAGCGCCACGACCGGCCGCCGCTCGAGGCGCGGGAGCTGGCCCTCTTTCGCGAGCTGCCGGAGGCCTCGATGGCGCGGCTGGAGGAGGCGCTCGAGCGCCGGAGCCTCGCCCACGGCGAGCGGCTTTTCTCGCGCGGCGACGAAGGCGACACCCTGTTCTTGGTGCGAAAAGGGGCGATCCGCGTCCTCCTGCCCTTGCCGGGAGGCAAGAAGCACCACGTCGCGACCTTCGGGCGCGGGGACTTCCTGGGCGAGCTCGCCTTTCTCGACCGCGAGCGCCGCTCCGCCGACGCGGAGGCCAAGCGGCAGACCGAGCTCTACGTCCTCTCGCGCGCGAAGCTCAACGCCTTGTCCCGCGCCGATCCGCCCCTCGGCACCATGGTCTTCGCGCGGCTGGCCCTCGCGGTCTCTCAGCGCCTGCGCGTCACCGACGCCGAGCTCAGCACGGCCGAAGACCGCTGAGGCTAGCGCCGGACGAGGCGCTTGAGGCGGTCGAGCGGGATCGCGTAGGCGGTGTTGCCGTCGCGGCCGACGGTGGTCGTCGCGGCGGTGAGGGCGTTGAGGATCGCCTCCTCGACGGCCTCCTGGGCGGCCTCAAAGAGCGGATCGATGCGGTCGTCGGAGACGACCGTGAGCCGGACGAGGCCCTCCGGCGCCGAACGGGGGATGCGGTTTCCGGTCGAGAACGCGATGAAGAGATCGCCGGAGCCGTGGCGGGACGTCGCCCCGGTCCGCGCCAGGCCCAGCGCCGCGCGCGAGGCGACCCGCGAGAGCTTGAGGTGGTCGAGGGGGGCGTCCGTCGCGATGACGACGATGATCGAGCCCTCTTGGTGCTCCTTCGGCATGAGGTCCGTGAGCTTGCGCCCGACCGGGACGCCTGCGACCGTCAGCTCCTCGCGCCGCGCCATGTTCGCGTTGACCAGAACGCCGACGGTCCAGCCGCCCTCGTCGGCGCCCAGCACGCGGGAGGCGGTGCCGATCCCGGCCTTGAAGTCGAAGGACATCATCCCGGTCCCAGCGCCGACCGCGCCTTCGGCCACCGGCCCGCCCGCCGCCGCGTCGAGCGCCATGGCGACGTCGGCGCTCGAGACGTGCAGGCCGCGGGCGTCGTTGAGGGTCGAGTCGTCGCACTCGGCGACGGTCGGGATCACCACGTCCTCCGTCACGCCGATCCCCGGGTGCTTGGCGAGCATCCAGCGGACGACGCCGTCCATCGCGGCCCCGACGCTCATCGTGTTAGTCAGGACGATCGGGACCTCGAGGGCGCCTTGGGTGGCGATCCAGTGGCTGCCGGTCATCTCCCCGTTGCCGTTGAGCACCGAGACGGCGGCCGGCACCTTCTCCTCCCAGACGTCGCCCTCGTGCGGGAAGACCGCCGTGACGCCCGTCCGCGCGTTTCCCGCGCTGATCGTACGATGCCCCACCCGGACGCCGTGGACGTCCGTGATGGCGTTGAGCTTCCCCGGGGGGAGCCGGCCGACCGCGATGCCGAGCTCGCGCACGCGCTTGCGGGGGGCCTCGGCCTTCGGGGCGGCGGCGGCGAGCGTCGTCAAGGCCGCCAGAAGAGCGATCGCGATCGTCACGCCGGCATTCTACCGCAAATGCGCGCCGCGGCCCAGTCTCGTGACTTAACTCAAGACGCGAAAGCCGAGAGAGATCCATTCGACCCGGCCGAGCCACAGGCACGCGCAGGGCTCGCACTTGTACGCCGGGAAGTCCTCGCCGGCCAGCGTCCCGAGCCTCATCGGTCCGGAGCACTTGGGGCAGGGGAGCGTCGCGGACTCTTCTCTCAGTATCCACTCACGAGGGGAGTTCTTGTTGGAGGCGATCGCGGCGCGGAGCGAATCGATCGCGAACCAGCGCCCTTGGCACTCGCCGCAGGTCTGGTGCGACACCGCGTGGGCCGGCCCTTCGATCAGCGTGGCGCCGCACTCAGGGCAGATAAGCGAGTGTGGGCTGCGTGTCTGTTGCTTCGTTCGGACGCGGCCCCAATAGAAGAAGGTTCGGAACGGTCCGAGGAGGAACCCCCAGAAGAGGATCAGGACGATAGCGGCGAGGACTAGGAAAACCATGCGTTATCGCCGCCGCCGGTCCGCCGCCCATGCTATCCTTGCGATCGGCTCAGGTCGCGTCCGCCGAATCCAGGAAATGCACTATGTTCGCGCGTTACTCCCGGTACCGGGAGTAACGCGCGAATATAACGCATTTCCCGTCGGACTCACCGCGGGCGGGCTTGGGAGTAGGAATTTCAGATCTTCCTTTAGAGACGCAATGCAGGAGCCGCTCGCGGCGCCTGTGGCGTTTCAAGAGCGCGTAAGGAAAGTAAAGGCACCGGCAACGCTTTTCATGCCACCGATAATTGTGTCGGTAATTTCATCATCTTTTGCTTGCTTGCGGCTTTCGCAGTACGCTCCCGCCGATCCGGCTACCCTCCAAGTGTAGGTGGGGGACCGCGTAGAGGCCCCCGGGGAGAGGAGAACATGGAAGAGCAGACGACGACGGTCTCGTGGGCTCAAGCGCTCAACGAGCTCGGGGTCATCCTGAAGCTGGACGAGACTCAGGCCGACCTCATGTTGGAGGAAGCGTGCCGCCACGAACCGGCTAAGTGCCGGCGCTGCGGCAATGAGAAGATCTACCGCCTCGGCGGAGGCCGGCTGCGGTGCGCGGACTGCCGGTATTCCTTCCGGCCGTTCACCGGGCGCTGGCTGGGCCGCCACCGGCTGCCGTCCCGCGTGTGGCTGGCGGCGATCAAGTGCTTCGAGCTGGGGCTCGGGGCGCGCGAGCTGGCGCAGGTCTCGGAGCTGAGCCTGCCCACCGCCGCCGAGCTCGAGCGCACGATCCAGATGGCGCTGGCCGCGCTGGACCCGTCGTGGACCAGCGTGGTGCGCGCCTGCGCCGCGGGCGGCGACGTGACCCGCAGCTTCAAGATCCGCCAGCAGGGCGACGGCGTGAAGGTGGAGCCGCTGGCCGAGGCCGGCGACGACGTCCGGATCGACCTGCCCCCGGCGGGCTCGACCCCGGACTCGCTGCGCGCGTTCCGCGCGGGCCTGCGCCGCTGGATGCGGCTGCCGCCGGACCGCCTCGCGCTCAAGCTGAAGGAGTGGGAGCTCCGGAGCAACCGGAGAGCCGGTCTCTTCAACCTGGCGCTCGAGGCCCTGGTCCGGTACATGCCGGCCGGAGTGTCGGACGCGTGAGAGCGGTTCCTCCTCTCCCATGGAACTGATCCGCTTCGGCGCGATGCTCGCCCTCGGGCTCACGGGGGTCTGCCTGGTCCTGCTGCCGCTCTTGGACCGGCCCCGCGAGCCCGAGGAGCGGGCCTGACGTTCCCTCCTCAGCCGTCCGTTTGCCGCCTCCCGTCCAAGATTGGTATTCTGGCTACCCAACCCCGGAGGCTTTCATGGAAGACGTCCTCATCCTCGGCGCCAAACGCACCCCCATCGGCTCGATCAACGGCTCCCTTTCCAGCTACACCGCCCCGCAGCTCGCCGCCAAAGCGATCAACGGCGCGCTCGAGCAGGCGAACGTCAACAAGGACCAGATCTGCGAGGTCGTGATGGGCAACGTCGTCAGCGCGGGCATCGGCCAGGCCCCCGCCCGGCAGGCGATGATCTACGCCGGCATCCCGACCTCCGCGGGCGCCACGACCGTGAACAAGGTCTGCGGCTCCGGGATGAAGTCGGTGATGATGGCCGCCCAGTCGATCCGGCTCGGCGACTCCGACATCGCCGTCGCCGGCGGCATGGAATCGATGTCGAAGGCTCCCTTCATCCTCGAGAAGGCCCGCTCGGGCTACCGCCTGGGCCACGGCCAGCTCGTCGACTCGATCATCAAGGACGGCTTGTGGGACCCCTACGGGAACATCCACATGGGCGACTGCGGCGAGCAGTGCGCCGACAAGGAGAAGATCACCCGCCAGGAGCAGGACGACTACGCGATCTCCACCTACAAGGCCGCCCAGCGCGCGCAGCAGGAAGGCGCGTTCAAAGACGAGATCGTCGCGGTCGATGGGATCGAGCTCGACGAGGAGCCGGGCCGCGCCTCCTTCGATAAGATCCCGAAGCTCAAACCCGCGTTCAAGGCCGGCGGCACCATCACGGCGGCCAACTCCTCGAAGCTCGACGACGGCGCCGCGGCTCTCGTCTTGGCCTCGGTCAAGGCCGCCGCGGGCCGCGAGCCGCTCGCCCGGATCAAGGGCTGGGCCACGTTCTCCCAGGACCCGGTCTGGTTCACGACGGCCCCGGCCGGCGCGATCAAGAAGCTCCTTGAGAAGGTCGGCTGGAAGAAGGAGGACGTCGATCTCTACGAGATCAACGAGGCCTTCTCGGTCGTCACGCTCGCCTGCATGAAGATCGTCGGCATCCCGCGCGAGAAGGTCAACGTCAACGGCGGCGCGGTGGCCCTCGGCCATCCGATCGGCGCCTCCGGCGCCAGGATCCTGGTGACGCTCGTCCACGCGCTCAAGAAGCGCAACCTCAAGCGCGGCATCGCGGCCATCTGCCTCGGCGGCGGCGAGTCCGTCGCGGTGGCGATCGAGCGCTGATAAAAGAGTAAAGGGTGGGGACAGTCCCCGCCTTTACTCGTTTCACCCCCCGGACCTGAAATAGTCCGTCGCTCGGCGGCGTAAGCCTATTGCCGCTCCGGTTTGGGGTTTCATGATCGTCCTACCGCTCGTGCTCGCCGCGTTCGCGTCCGCCGCATCCGTCACGCCCGTCCTCGACGGGTGGGTCCAGCAGGACGGGGACGTCATCACGATCCTCGCGCCGGACCGGACCGAGGCGTTCGAGATCAAGGACGCGATCGAGCCGGCGATCCTCGGATGGAGCCTGCCGCGGCGCTACGTGTACGCGATCGCCAAGACCCATCCGAACTGGACGAAGCAGCGCCTCCTCGATCATCTCGACTACGCCCTGCGGCAGGAGGAGCCCGCGCTCGGGGCCCTCGTTTTCGAGAATATCCGCTTCCAGCCGACGCCCGAGCTTCGGGCGCGTCTCAAGGCGCTGCGCGCCCGCGGCAGGATCGTCTTCTTCCTGCGGCACGGCCCTGAAGGCGCGCCCGCGATGTAAGCCGCCCGCGCTGAAATAACCGCCGCCGCCCCTTCGTAAGGGGGTCATGAACCCACATTCCTTCGCCGCGTGGTACGGGTCGCTCACCGCAGGGATCCAGACGTCGCCGTATCCGGTCCGCAACGGCTGGGTCGTGCGTCAGGGAGATATCGTGATGATCGTCGCCGGCAGCCGCTCGGCGGCCTACGAGATCGAGCGCGACGTCGTCGCGAGGTTCCATCCGGACCCGAACCTGCTCCCCGGGCACGCGACGATCGTCGCGAACTCGGAGACCACGTGGACGACGCGGGATCTCTTGATGTCCTTGGACGCGTTCCGTCGGCCGAGCAAGTGCCAGTTCAAGACGGTGATCTACGAGAACCTGCGATTCGAGCAGACTCCCGAGGTCCGCTCGAAGGTGTCCGTGCTGCGCAAGAAGGGCATCCTCGCCATCTTCATGTACTACGACCGGCTCAGCATGGGCTCGGCGTGACCTCGGGAGAATCCTGACGCGAATCCTGACAAAGGGCCTGGCCCTAAGCTAATATTCGGGGATGACGTCGGCTGTTCCGTCGGATGAGTATCCGCTCGCGCTTCGGGACGAGCTCTTCGAGCTCTTCACGAAGTGCGTGGGATCGGCCGAGGGGCCGGCGAAGTTCAAGCGCGGCGTCGAGCAAGTCGCGGCCCGGGCCCGGGGCAGCTGGGTGAAAGAGGCCTATCTCGATGACCGGTCGCCCCGCTACCAGCAGGCCCTCCAGGAGACGGCCTCGATTCCCGCCGGCGCGGGCCGCCGCGAGGTGCAGATCGCCCGCATCCTGTTCAACCAGGGTCTCTTCTTCGACTGCCACGAGTACCTCGAGCCGCTGTGGAAGGAATCCGACGGCCGGATCAAACGCTCGCTCCAGGGGCTGATCCAGGCGGGCGCGGGATTCCATAAGCTCGAGCTCGGCTCTCCCGAAGGCTGCGCGCGGCTCCTGAGGGACGCGGCCGACAAGCTCAAGGAGGCGCCGGGACCGGGGCTTCAGGCGTTCGCCCGGGCGCTGCACGAGGCGTCGGAGAACGCCGCCCGGGCGGAGCTCACGGTCGAGCAGGCTCCCAAGCTCGCCGCCGACGGCCTCGAGCTTTAGTAGAATCAGCGGTAGCGTGCCAGGCCTCGATCTACCGGCGTAACGTGAGGCCAGGCACGCACCCGATAGAAACGCATGTTCCCATTCCAGTTGGGCGGCCGGCCGAAGCTCTCCGATCTCGTCGACGTCGCCCGGCGCCGCCGGCTCGTGCGCTTTCCTCCCGCCGCGCGCGGGCGAACGGCGGCCGCGCGCAAGCTACTCCTGAAGCGCGCGGCCGAGTCCGAGCCGCTCTACGGCGTCAACACGGGCTTCGGGGAGCTGGCGTCCCGCCGCATCGCCGCCTCCGATCTCGACAAGCTGCAGGTGAACCTCGTGCGCAGCCACGCGGCGGGCGTCGGCGAGCCGCTGCCGCCCGAAGCGTCGCTCGCGATGCTGTTTTTGCGGGCCAACGAGTTGGCCTACGGGCACTCCGGCTGCCGCCCGGAGCTGATCGAGCGCCTCGCGGCCCTGGTCAACCGGGGGGTCGCTCCCGTGATCCCGGCGCGCGGCTCGGTCGGAGCCTCCGGCGACCTCGCGCCGCAGGCGCACGCGGCCCTGCTCCTGATCGGGGAAGGGAAGGCCCAGGTGCGCGGCGCGAAGGGCTGGGGGGCCCCCGTGTCGGCCGCCTCCGCCCTCAAGGCCGCCGGCCTCGCCCCGCTCAAGCTCGAGGCGAAGGAGGGCCTCTGCCTGGTGAACGGCACCCAGGCGATGCAGGCCGTCGGCGGGCTGGCCCTCCACGACGCGCTGCTCGTCTCGGAGGCGGCGGACGCCGCCGGGGCGCTGAGCCTCGAGGCCCTGCGCGGCACCAACGTCCCCTTCGAGGAGGCGCTCAACGCGCTCAAGCCGCACGCCGGGCAGATCCGCGCGGCCGCGCGCCTTCGGTGGCACCTCCGCGACAGCGAGATCCGCGAATCGCACCGCCACGACGACCCCCGGGTCCAGGACCCCTACAGCCTGCGGTGCATGCCGCAGGTGCACGGGGCCGCCGACGACGCGCTCCGCTACGGCATCGGCGTGGTCGAGACGGAGATGGCGAGCTGCACCGACAATCCTCTGGTGGCGGACGGGCAGCTCCTCTCCGGAGGGAACTTCCACGGCCAGGCGATGTCGATGGCGTTCGACTTCGGCGCGATCGCGCTCGCCGGCCTGGGAGGGATCTCGGAGCGCCGGATCTTCCAGCTCATATCGGGCGTGGAGCTGCCTCCGTTCATTGCGGAGAACCCGGGGCTCGAGTCCGGCTTCATGATCCCCCAGGTCGCCGCGGCGGCGCTCGCCTCCGAGAACAAGACGCTCGCGCACCCCGCCTCGGCGGATTCCATCCCGACGTCCGCTAACAAGGAAGATTTCGTGAGCATGGGGATGGGCGCCGCGCTCAAGCTCGAGCGCTCCGTCCGGAACGCGGCGCAGATCGTCGCGATCGAGCTGCTCGCCGCCGCGCAGGGCGTGGAGCTCCATCGTCCGCTCCGTCCCGGCGCGGGCGCCGCGGCGACGCTCAAGCGGGTCCGGGCGGTCGCCGCGCGCCGGACGGGCGACGCGCCGTTTTACGAGGAGCTCGGCGCCCTGGCGGGCGCCGTCCTCGCGGGGACGTTCTCGGAGGCCGCATGACGAAGACCGTCCGCGCCGCGCGCGGCTCCGCGCTCACCTGCAAGGGCTGGCACCAGGAAGCCGCGCTCCGGATGCTCATGAACAACCTCGACCCCGAGGTCGCCGAGCGCCCCGAGGACCTGGTCGTCTACGGCGGCCGCGGGAAGGCGGCTCGGAACTGGGACTGCTTCTACGCGATCGCCTCCGCGCTGCAGGCGCTCGAGAACGACGAGACGCTGCTCGTGCAGTCGGGCAAGCCGGTCGGGGTCTTCCGCACGCACCCCGAGGCGCCGCGCGTGCTGATCGCGAACTCGAACCTCGTCGGCAAGTGGGCGACGTGGGACACGTTCCACGAGCTCGAAAAGAAGGGCCTCATGATGTACGGCCAGATGACGGCCGGCTCGTGGATCTATATCGGGACGCAGGGGATCCTCCAAGGCACCTACGAGACCTTCGCCGAAGCGGCGCGCCAGCACTTCCCGGGCGGCGCCGAACACGGCCTCAAGGGCCGGCTCCTCCTCACCGGCGGGCTCGGCGG
>JACQPK010000110.1 GCA_016207565.1 Elusimicrobiota bacterium | reverse complement strand
GGTGCAAACCGGCATGGGGCGCACGGGCAAGATGTTCTGCGTCGACCACTGGAACGTAGTGCCCGACATCATGTGCCTCGGCAAGGCCCTGGGCGGGGGGGTCATGCCCATCGGGGCCTTCGTGTCCAACAAGACGATCTGGGAGCAGCTCTTCCCCGAGCCGTGGCTGCACTCGACGACGTTCGGCGGCAACCCGCTCGCGTGCGTCGCGGCGATCGCCGGCATCCACGTGCTCCTCGAGGAGAAGCTCCCGGAGCGCGCCGAGCGCATGGGCAACGCGATGATGCTGAAGCTCCGCGCGCTGCGGCGCCGGTTCCCGAAGCTCTGCGTCGACGTCCGCGGGAAGGGCCTCATGCTCGGCATCGAGTTCCCGTCCGACGAGATCGGCTACGAGGTCGCGAAGGGACTCTTCGACAGCGGCGTGCTCGTCGCCGGCACGCTGTTCCACGCGAAGACGCTCCGCATCGAGCCCCCGCTGACCCTGACCGACGGGGAGATGGACCGCGCGCTGACCCTCATGGAGAAGGTCTTCAAGGACGTCAACGGCAAGCACTTCGAGTCGCCCCGAATCCCCACCCGGAAGGTCTCCTAATGCCCAAGACCCTCGAGAAGCCGTCGTCTAAGACCTCGCTCCGCAAGATCCTCAACCCCGCCACCGAGCAGGTGCTCGCCGAGGTGCCCGACCAGTCGGCCGCCGACGTCGACCGCGCGGTGCAGAACGCGAAGAAGGCGTTCGGCGGCTGGTCGCGCAAGACGCCGGCCGAGCGCTCCGCGGCGCTGTTGAAGCTGGCGCAGCTCCTCGAGGACAACGCCCAGCGCCTCGCCGAGCTGGAGTCCAAGAACGTCGGCAAGCCGATCAAGCTCGCGAAAGACGGCGACGTGCCGTTCGCGATCGACAACCTCCGCTACTTCGCGGGCGTCGCCCGGCACCTCGAGGGCCGCGCCGCCGGCGAGTACTCGCCGGGCTACGCGAGCTTCATCCGGCGGGAGCCCATCGGCGTCGTCGGCCTCGTCGCGCCGTGGAACTACCCGCTCATGATGGCGATCTGGAAGCTCGGCCCCGCGCTGGCGGCCGGCAACACCGCGGTGCTCAAGCCCTCGGAGCTCACGCCCCTCACCACGCTCGAGCTCGGCAAGCTCGCGGAGTCGGCGCTCCCCGAGGGCGTCCTCAACATCGTGACCGGCGCCGAGGAGACGGGCGTGGCCCTCACCTCGCACAAGGACATCGCGATGGTCTCCTTCACGGGAGACACCGAGACCGGCAAGAAGATCATGGCGCAGGCCGCCCCGACCCTCAAGAAGCTGCACCTCGAGCTCGGGGGCAAGGCCCCGTTCGTCGTCTTCGAGGATGCCGACTTGACCGCCGCGCTCAACGGCGCGGCGGTCGCGAGCTTCGTCAACTCGGGCCAAGATTGCACAGCGGCGACGAGGATCTATGTTCACGAAAGCGTTTACAAGAAGTTCCTCTTGTCTTTCGTGAACGATTTCGTCGCGAAGATCCGCGTGGGCGACCCCTCGAGCCCGAAGACGGACATGGGCTCGCTCGTCAGCGCCGACCAGCTCGGCCGCGTCGAAGGGTTCCTGAAGCGCCACACGCAGGGGAGGGTGCTCTGCGGCGGCAAGCGCCCGAAGGGGCTCGCGAAGGGCTTCTTCTTCGAGCCGACCGTGATCGCCGACGTCCCGCAGAAGGCGGAGCTCATGCAGCGCGAGATCTTCGGCCCCATCGTCTGCGTGGCGCCGTTTAGGACGGAGGAGGAGGCGATCGAGAAGGCCAACGACGTCCCGTACGGCCTGGCCGGCTCGGTCTGGACCTCGAACATCCAGCGCTCGATCCGCGTGTCCGGCGCGCTGCGCTTCGGCACGGTCTGGATCAACGACCACCTGCCGCTGGCCTCCGAGATGCCGCACGGCGGCTTCAAGCAGTCGGGGTTCGGCAAGGACATGTCGGCCTACGCGCTCGAGGAGTACACGACGGTCAAGCACGTAATGGCGGACACGACCGGCGTGGCCCGCAAGCCCTGGCACTACACCGCCTTCGGCGACGCTTAGGGTCAGACCCCTTGTCAGGATTCGGTCAGGATTCGGCCGAATCCTGACCGAATCCTGACAAGGGGTCTGACCCTAGTATAATGTCCTCATGGGAGAGAAGACTCGGCCCGCCGATCAGCCGCTCGACAAGGCCGCCGAGGACGGCTACCGCCAGGTCCAGCCGCCCGGCTTCAAGGACAACCCTAGGTCCGCCATCGAGAACGCCGACCCGGACGTCGACGACTCCATTGGCGGAGAGTAGTCAGAACGCCCGCTTCACGGCGCCCAAGGCGCGGCGCCACAGCGGCTCCTCGCGCCGCTCTTGCCGCAGCGCGCGCGCCAGCTCCGGACGCAACGAGGCGGGGAATAAGGCGAGGGCGCTCGCGTCCTCCGCGTGCGCCAGCGACAGGTCCCGCACCAGCGCCGAGAAGCGTCCCGGCGAGCGCAGGTGCTCGAGCAGGTTCTCGTCGATGCCGTCGTGGCCGGAGTGGAGCTCGTAGACGGTTCCGAGGCCGAGGCGGCGGTACAGCGCGCGGATCCTCGCGTCCTCTTCGGCCAGCCGGTCATCCGGCAGCCCCTCGTCCTCGCCGTAGCGCTCCAGCAGCTTCTGGATCGCGAGCGCCTTGCCCGTCGCGTCTTCCCGGTAGACGCGATCGGCGAAATGGAGGATCTGCTTGAGCGACGGGCGCATCCCCGCCGTGACCGGCACGCCGAGCGTCGCGAGCTCGAAGTGGTCCTCGCCCGCCGCCGCGCGGGCGAGCGCGAAGCTCCACCACACGTCGGCGGCCAGGCGCTCGGCGTTCAATCGTTCGGCGCCGGCGGGGTCGCGCTCGAGCAAGCCGCTCAGGATGCGCGTCTCGATCGTGGGGAAATCGGGATGGAGGTTGATCGCCACGCCGTGATCGCGCGCGTAAAGCCCGCCGCGTCCGGGGATGAGCGCCTCGAGGGGGAGGTAGTCGATCTGCCCTCGCTGGCCGGTGACCGGCTCGCGCGGCGCGCGGTATCCCAGGCCGGAGAGCGCTCGCCAGTAGGCCTCGTAGACCTTGGTGAGCCGGGCGAAGCGATCATCGTCGACGTCGAGGCCGTGGTCCGCCCGCCGGCTCGCCAGCCCGTTGTGGATGTGCAGCCCGTAGAGCCCGCCCGGCAGAGCGAGGTCCAGGCGCTCCAGGCCGGCGACCAGCTCGGCCCACTCCGCAGGGGTGTTCACGTG
>JACQPK010000022.1 GCA_016207565.1 Elusimicrobiota bacterium | reverse complement strand
GTCGAAGAAGCCGTACTTCGCCTGGTAGTCGTCCTTGAGGTTCGCGATGCCGGAGACGTCGCTCATGCGGCCTCCGCCGGATGCTTTTCCTGGAGCCAGTCGTAGCCCTTGCTCTCGAGCTCCTTGGCCAGGCCGGGGCCGCCCGAGTGCGCGATGCGGCCCTCGACGAGGACGTGGATGAACTGCGGCTTCACGTAGTCGAGGATGCGCTGATAGTGCGTGATGAGGAGGATGCCGCGCTCGGGTGAGGCGAGCCGGTTGATGCCTTCGGAGACGATCCGGAGCGCGTCGATGTCGAGCCCCGAGTCGGTCTCGTCGAGCACGGCGAGCTTCGGTTCGATCATCGCCAACTGCAGGGTCTCGAGCCGTTTCTTCTCGCCGCCGGAGAACCCGTCGTTGACGTAGCGGCTCGCGAACTTCTCGTCCATCTCGAGCTGCTGCATCTTCTCGCGCAGGTTCTTCCGGAACGTCTTCACGACTCCCTCGTCCCCCTTGATCGCCTTCAGCGAGGTCCGCAGGAAGTTCGCGACGCTCACGCCCGGGATCGCGGTCGGGTACTGGAAGGCCAAAAACATCCCCGCGCGCGCGCGCTCGTGCGTCTTGGCGGCGGTGACGTCTTTCCCGTCGAACAGGATGCGGCCGCGCGTCACCGCGTACTTGGGGTGGCCCAGGAGGGTATAGGAAAGCGTGCTCTTCCCCGACCCGTTGGGGCCCATCAGGGCATGGACCTGCCCCTTGCCGATGCTGAGATTCACCCCTTTTAAGATCGGTTTTCCCTCCACTTCGACGTGGAGATCCTCAATGGCCAGAAGCGACATGCATCCTCCTATCCCTCCGCAGGATAGCATACCTGACTAAATCATTCAAGTATAACGGATTGTTTCGCTCCGAATTGTATTTTTGCGCCATCGGGAAGTTCCGCCGGTCGCCTGGGCCTTTGGGCCCAGACCGTGTGGGGCCCCGCGGCCCTCCCGCGCCTGTTGCCGCCTTGTTACCGTTGCGAGAGTCCATGGTTCCCGGTCTCCTTTATACGGCGGCCGCATTGACGGCGTGGGCCCAAGTCGCGGGGCCCTCGATCGACGTCGATGTCCCCGCGATCGGGCAGGTCCGCGAGGTCGCGGGGCCGCGGGTCCAGCCCGCCGTGCCCGCGCCGCCGAAGCCCGAGATCCGGCCCCGTTCCGACTGGGACCCGAAGCCCCCGCGGGCGCCCGACATCGATCCGGAGCCTCGCGCGCGCATCGTCGTCCACCACACCGCCCGCCCCCTCCCCTTGGAGGCGCTCGAGCGCCCGGGAGACCCGAGCCTCGACGACGCCCGCGCCGTGCTCCGCGAAGAGCTGAGGGTTCACGTGCGGCAGATGGGCTGGGCCGACATCGCCTACCACTATCTCGTCGACTGGGAAGGCCGCGTCTGGGCGGGCCGGCCGGTCGCCTCTGTGGGCGCCCACACCGAGGGCCGCAACCGCGGCTCGATCGGCGTGGCCGTGCTCGGGAATTGGGAGCGCCGGCCCCGGTCCGCCGCCGAGCTCGACGCCCGCGCCAAGCAGCTCGAGGGCCTGGAGGCGCTGCTCACCTGGCTCTCGTGGGCGCACCAGGTGAAGCCGCAATCGATCCTCGGCCATCACGAGTACAACGCCACCGCCTGCCCCGGCGCCTTCCTCGCCCGCTCCGTCCAATCGGACGAAGCGGCGCAACGGCGCGGCCAGCCGCCTTCTCCGCTGCGCGCCATCCGGCTCCGCATCCTCGCGCGCTACGGCGCGCCCAACGACGCCAAGCACGCGTCCCGGACCCTGGCCGAGCGCCGCGCCGGCCCGGTCGGCCGCGGCCTCGCGGCCCTCACCGCGCCGGTGCCGGAATCGATCTCCCGCATCTTCGACAACGTGAAGACGCGCCCGAACTCCGAGTTCGTCGTGCCGGCCGACCCCAACCTGGCCCGCGCGAAAGGCCCCGAGGACACGCTCCCGAGCCTTCCGGCGCCCGTCGCGCCGATGACGCGGACGCCCGCCCTCCCGGCGATCGACCCGGCGGTCGTCGACGACGGCCGTTTCCAGGTCCCGTTCGCGACGCAGGAGTGGCCCGCCGTGCGCCGCGGCGGCAACTGGGGCGCCTCGCGAAGCTACGGACGCCACTCCGGCATCGACTTCGTGGCGGGCGAAGGGACTCCGGTGTTTGCGGCGCGCCCCGGCCGCGTGAGCTTCGTCGACACCCGCTACACGCGCAGCTACATGCGGACCTCCGCCGGCCGGAAGGGCTACGGAAACCGCGTGGTCATCGAGCACCCCGACGGGACGGAGACCGAGTACGCGCACCTAGCGCCCGGCAGCGTCCAGGTACGTGTCGGCGACGTCGTCACCCGCGACACGCAGATCGCGGCGGTCGGCAGCACGGGCCATTCGACCGGCCCGCATCTCCACTTCATGGTCGTCTCGGCCGACGGCGATCCGCAAAACCCGGCCGTCGCGCTCGGCCGGCAGCCGCCCCCGAAGGCAAGGCCGCAGTACGCGCGCGTCCCGGCGAAGGCGCGCCCCGTCAGCAGCGGCCGCTAAGCGGACAGCGCGGGGGAAGGGGCGTTCCGGCTGAGCGCGTAGCCGCCCGCCGCGAGCGCCGCGCCGCAAAGGGCCCACGCGGACAGGCGGCCCTCGCCGATCAAGAACCCCGACACGAGCGGCGATACGATCATCGCGACCGAGTACAGCGATTGCGTCAACCCGAGCACGAGGCCCTGCTCGGACCGGCCGGCGCGAAAGGACACGGTCGACGTCAGGCACGGGCGCAGCACGCTGTTGCCGAACGCCGTCACGGTGAACACGGCGATGAGCGCCCCGAGGGGGCGGGCCGCGGCCAGGCCCACCAGCCCCAGCGCCGCCGACGCGTAGCCGGCCAACATGAGGGAGCGCTCTCCGAAGCGCTTCACCAGGCGCTTGAGCAACCCGCCTTGGATGATCAGCCCGAGGAACCCGGAGTAGGCGTAGAGATAGCCCACCTCCTTCGGTCCGAACGGCCGCCCGTCGATCGTGAAGCGCCGCTCGGCGAAGAGCGCGAAGCCGGACAAGAACAGCCCGAACATCAGCGAGAAGACGAAGAAGTCCGCGAGCAGGCGGCCGAGCTCGGGCCGGCGGAAGTACTCTCCATAGGCGCCCCAGTCGGCGAGCCCGAGGCGGCGGCCGGCCGGGCCCGCGTCGGCGTCCTGGGGATGCGGCGCGGCCTGCGGCAGCAGGAAGTACGTGCACACGATGCTCGTCAGGGACAAGGCCGCCGCGGCCCAGGCGGGATAGGAGTAGCTGAACTGCGACAGGTACCCCGAGAGCGCCGGGCCGAACAGGAACCCGACGCCGAACGCGATCCCGATGATCGCGAAGGAGTGCGCCCGCTCCGCCGGCTGGGTCACGTCCGAGATGTAGGCCTGGGCCAAGGACAGGTTCCCGGCGGTCATCCCGTCGAGGAACCTCGAGGCGAAGATCAAAGGCAGGCTGTTCGCCGCGCCGAGGAGAAGGAAGCCGGCGAAGGTGCCGAGCTGGCTGATCAAGAGGAGCGGCCTGCGGCCGTGGCGGTCGGAGAGGCTCCCGAGGATCGGGCCCGCGACGAGCTGGCAGAGCGGGTACGTCGCGAGCAGCAGGCCGACCACGTGCGGCGAGGCCCCGTAGTGCTCGGCGTAGAACGGCAAAAGCGGCAGGACGATCGTCATGCCGAGCACGTCCACGACGACGATCAGGAAGATCGGAAGGAGCGCCCGGTTGGACGTCACAGTCTCACGTCAGTCCGGCCCAGGGCGTCTCGCCGACCTTGAGCTTCCGGTTCGTCCAGCGGGCGGCGACGAAGAGATGGTCGGAGAGCCGGTTGAGATACGTGACCACGCCGGGAGGCACGGGCTTTTTCCGCGAGAACGCGATCACCTCCCGCTCGGCGCGGCGGCAGACCGTGCGAGCCGAATGGAGTAGCGCCCCCGGCACGGAGCCCCCGGGCAGAATGAATGTCCGGAGCGGCTTCAGCTCCGCGGTCCAGGCGTCGATCTCGCGCTCAAGCCTCAGCACCGACTCGGCCGAAGGGCCGGAGGCAAAGCGTCCGAGCAGCTTTTCGCGGCCGGGGGGCGTCGCGAGGAGCGCGCCCACGGCGAAGAGCTCCTTTTGGGCCTCGGCCAGCGCGCGCCGCAGCGCGCCGAACGACGCGGCCCTCGGCAAGGCCGCGATCGCCGCGCCGATCGCGCTCATCGCCTCGTCGACGGCCCCGTAGGCCTGCACGCGCGGGTCGTCCTTGCCCACGCGGCTCCCGCCCCAGAGGCCGGTCTCTCCCCGGTCCCCGGTGCGGGTGTAGATCTTCGTCATCAGAACCGGAAGCCGAGGCCGAGATCCGCGCCCGATTGCCCGTGCCGCAGCGAGTAGGCCGCGAACACGTGGAAGAACGGGATCGGCGAGATGTCGACTCCGCCCGTGAGCCGCGTCCCGCGCGCCCACGCCGAGCTCCCCGCGAGGCCGGGGACCGTCGACGCCCCGAGCTTGACCTTCGTGACGTCGTAGCCGACGCCCGCGTAGGGATGGATGATCGGCAGCTGCCAGGACGCCGAGGCGTTCACCGAGTAGTGCTCCGCGCTGAAGTGCGTGTGCGTCACCTTGTCCGCGAACGCCGAGACCGCCAAGGACGGGATGCGGACGATCGGCCCCGAGCGGATGATGCCCCAGCGGAGGCCGCCGCCGAAGACCTTCGCTCCCTGGCCGGTCATGCCGTGGCCGATCACGTCGATCTTGAAGGGCAGGCCGACGGAGGCCTGCACGAGGGGGAGGCCGAAGCCCTTGGGGGCCGCGTTTTGGAGGATCGCGTTGTCGCGGTCCGGCTTGAACTGGGTGAGGAACATCACGTCGACGTCGAAGCCGGGGAAGCCGAGGCTGCGGCCGGTGTGGAACGCCGCGCCGCCGAGCAGGCCGCCGAGGTCGAGGGCGAAGGGCTTCAGGTTCGCCGCGGTAGCGCGGTTCTGGACATCGCCCCAGGGAGTGGCGGACGCCGGCACGGCGAGCAGGAGGAGCAGAAGGGCTTTGATCATAGTCCGCATTCTACAACGAATCAACCGCCGTTTCAGCGGCCGAGCTTGTCGTAGAGGCGGCGGACGAAGGGCTTGAGGCGGGCTTCGAAGAGGGACGCCGCCATCGGCTTGCCGTAGAACATGTCGGCCCCGACGTTGAGCGACACGGTCTCGTCTTTGGGGTCGACGGTCGTGGCGACCGCGATGATGACGGTGTCGCGCAGCTTGAGATAGGAGCGCGCGCCGCGGATCACCTCGAAGCCGTCGTGGCCGGGGATCGTCAGGTCGACGATGAGCAGGTCGACGCGCTTGGCCGCGAGGGCCTTGAGCGCCGAGGTCCCGTCCGCGAAGCCCTCGACGTCCATCTCCCACTGCTTGAGCACCTCGATCATGCGGGCGCGGTGCGGCGGGTCGTCCTCGACGACGATCGCCTGCGGGACCGCCGCGGGAGGCTGCGGAGGCTGAGCCGGCCCGAGCAAGCCCTCGTACTTGGCCTTCTCCTCCGGGGTCAGCGGGTCCTCGATCCTGACGGTGGGGCGGACCGCCTTCGCCCCGCCGGCGACTCCGATCCGGGGCCCGCGCTCGATCTCGAGTCCTTCGCCTGGCACGCCAGCTCAGTTTATAGGACGTTGCGCCGGCGCGCAAGGCCCTGGTATACTCGGCGCATGTTGCTCGCCCCCCTGCGCGCGGTCGGGGACCTCCCGTTCTACCGCGGGGTCGCCGCCCGCAACCCGCCATGGCTCATCGGCTATCTGACGTACCTCGGCTTCCTCTTTTCCATCGCGGCGACGGTCTCCATGGCGCTGAAGGTCACCCCGATCCTGACGGAGACCGTCGACTGGGCGGCCGGGGCGATCCCGCAGATCACTTTCTCGGGCGGCAAGGTCAGCACCGCCTCCCCCGAACCAGTTCGCGTCGAGCACCCCCGGATGCCGGAGATCGCGATCGTCATCGACACCCACCGCACCACGACGGTCACGGCTCAGGAGATGCGGGACCAGAAGCTCGCGGTCTATCTCACGCAGAACGCGCTGTACTTGGCGCCCCGGCCGGACAAGATCGAGTCCTACGACCTCTCGAAGATCGCGGGCGCCCCCCAGCAGCCGACGGTGCTCGACGCCGCCTTCTTTCGCACCGTCGGGCAGGCGCTGCCCAAAATCCTGTATCCGTTGACCTTCTTCCTCTCGTGGACGATCTTTTTGCTCTGGAAGCTGTTCGCCTCGCTCGTCTACGGCGTCGTCGCCCTCCTGATCAACGCGGGGATCGGCGGCGGGCTCGAGTTCCCGCAGCTCTGGCGCATCGCGCTGGTCGCGCAGACGCCCGTCGTGTTCCTGCAGATGGCGCAGATGTTTTTGCCGCAGCCCATCCCGCTCTTCGGCGTGATCGCTTGGATCGTCGTCGGCGTCTACCTCTGGCAGGGCATCAAGCAGAACGCGCCCGCCGCCCCCGCGGTCCCTATCTGATTTGATCGGAGCGATCCTGCTCTACGCCGGCGCCCTCGCCCTGGGGCTCGCCGCGCTCCCGGTCGCCAAAGACTACCTCCTCGCGCGCGTCTTGGGGCCGCTCGCGCTCGTGACGGCGCTGTTTTTCGTCGAGCATTTCCACGGGCTAGGGCGTCTCGCGTGGGCCGGGCCGGTCGCGGCCGGGGCGCTCACCCTGTGGCTCTGGCCGCGTCGGCCGGAGACCTGGGCCGCCGTGCGCGAGCACCGCGGCATCGAGCTCGCCTGCGCCGCCGGCTTCCTGTGGGCGCTCACGTGGCGGTGGCGGTTCCCGGACATCGACGCGGTCAGCGAGAAGATGACGAGCCTGGTGATGGTCGCCGCCTTCGGGGCCGGCGAAAGGCTCCCGCCCGTCGACCCCTGGCTCCCGCCGGAGCGGCTGAACGTCTACTACCCGCTCATGCATTACGCGGCCGGGCTCGCCGGCCGCCTGCTGCGGCTGGAGCCGACGCACGCGATCAACGTCTGCTTCTGCCTCGTCGTCGGCTGGATCAGCGCCTCGGCCTGGGCCGTCATCGCGCGCCGCGTAGACGGTCTCGGCGCGCGCGCCGCCTGCCTCGCTTCGATCGCGCTGGGCGGCTCCGGCGCCGCGATCGCCGTCCCGCTGATGACGCGCCTGGTCCAATGGCCCACCGCCGTCGTGCGCTTCCTCGGAGAATGGGGCGGCTCGCCGCCGGACCCGACCCCGCTCGGCAGAGTGCTCGCGCAGGGCGCGGAGTCGGCCCATCTCCCCGTCGAGACGCTCGCGTACTACCTGGCGCTCGGCGACTTCCACCCGCCGTGGGGAGGCTGGCTGCTGCTCCTCCTCGGCCTCTACGCCCAAGCGCGCGCGCTGGAGCCCGGCGACGAGGCGGCCCGGGCGGGCTACGCCGGGGCGGCCCTCGCGCTCGTGCCGCTGACCGCCGCCGTCAACGCCTGGACCGCGCCGCTGCAGGCGCTGGTCGCCGCGGCGGGCCTCGCGCCGCTGGCGCGGACGCCGCGGCTCCTGCTGCGCCGAGAGGCGTGGCTGCCGCCGCTCTTGGCGACGGCCGCGCTGGCGCCCTTCTTGGCCGGCTTCATGGGCGGCGCGGCGGGCCGCAACCCGATGCTCGCGGTCGCGCGCGCCGACCGCCCGACGGTCGCCGCGTGGTGCCTCACGTTCTGGCCGCTCGCGGCCCTGCTCGGCGCGGGGCTCGCCGCGGGCGGCCCGGCCCGCCGGCGGGCCTGGGTGTGGGCGGGGCTCCTGGCCGTCGCCGAGCTGGTCTACGTCAACGACCTCTACACGCATCCGTTCAACCGCTTCAACACCTACATGAAGTGGATGCCGTGGCTCCTCGTCGGCGTCAGCGCCGATCTGGCGCCGCTCACGCTCGCGGGCGCGGGCGCCGCCGGGCGAGCGCTGTGCCTCGCGGCGCTCCTCGCCCCGTGCGTGTTCGCGGCCTCGCTCGGGCGGCACAAGGCGCTGTGGGACAGCCCCAACCCGGGCCGGCTCGACGGCCACGCCTGGCTGACGAACGACCCGCCGGCCAAGGCCGTGCTCATCCAGCTGCGCCGCTCGCCCGGCGGCGTGACGCTCGAGTACCCGACGGCGATGAGCTACACGCGCCAGAGCGCGGTCTCGCTTTTGTCCGGACACGCCACCTACATCGGCTGGCCCAACCACGAGGTGACCTGGCGCGGGCCGCGCGACGACATCTGGCAGCGCTACCACGAGGCCCAGTGGCTGTATAAGGACGAGCTCCGCGACCCGCTCCGCTGGCTCCAGGAGCGCGGCATCCGCCACGTCGTCTGGCTCCCGGCCCACGGGCTCGACGAGGAGCGCTTCACCCGCCTGCACGCGAGGCTGTCGCCGCGCTACGAGTGGCGCGAGGCCTATCGCGCCGGGCCGACGCGCTCCGGCGTCTGGAGCCTGCGGTGAGCGAGCGCGCGGTCGAGCGCGGGTTCCTCTGGTGGGCGGCGGCGCTCTCGGCGTCGACCTTGGCGTTCGCGCCGCTCGCCTACCGGCTTTGGTTCGGCGCGTGGCCGTCGCCGTGGGGCCAGGCGTTCGCGCGCTGGGACGCCGAGAACTACCTGCTGGTGGCGAAAGACGGCTACCCCACCGCCGGGCCGAAGGCGTTCACCATCACGCTGCCGCCGCTGTACCCGGTGCTCATCCGCGCCGGGGCGCTCGTGACCTCGAGCCTCGACGCCTCGGCGCTCCTGTGGTCCAACCTCGCCTTCGCGCTCAGCCTCGCGCTCTTGTACCGGCTGGCGCGGCTGGACCTTCCGGAGCTCCAGGCCCGGAGGGCGCCGTGGTTCTTGGCCTATTTCCCCACCGCCTACTTCCTGCGCGTGGGCTACACCGAGAGCCTCTACCTCGCCGCGGCCCTCGGGGCCTTCCTCCTGGCGCGCCGAAGGCGCTGGGCGGGCGCCGCGGGGCTCGCCTTCCTCGCGTCCTGCACCCGCGTCAACGGGTTCCTGCTCGCGCCCGCGCTCGCCGTGGAGGCGGTCGAGGCCGAAGGCGCGCGCGGCGCTCTGCGCCGCGCGTGGCCGCTCTTGCTCGCGCCGTTCGGTCTGGCCGTCCAAGCCTTCAATTGCTGGCTCGTCTACGAGAAGCCTCTCGTGTTCTTCGATATCCAGCGCGAGAAGTTCGGCAAGGCGCTCGACTTCCCGTGGGCCGGGCTCTGGGGCGCGGTCGCCGGCATGCGTTGGCGGCCGCT
Source organism: Elusimicrobiota bacterium (assembly GCA_016207565.1). Classification (GTDB taxonomy): domain Bacteria; phylum Elusimicrobiota; class Elusimicrobia; order UBA1565; family JACRDR01; genus JACRDR01. The sequence continues at coordinate 7,336 of JACQPK010000022.1, read as the reverse complement.
TTATGACAAGGTGATGGTCGGCGCCGCCGAGGCGGCCGCCGGGGTGCTGCTGTGGGCCTTCGTCGTCTGGTCGTGGCGACGGCAGCGCCGCGCCTACGCCGTCTACTCGGCGCTCACGGTGGCGCAGTTCACCTTCATGAACTTCTGGTGCTCGCTGCCGCGCTACGCCCTCTGCGTGTTCCCGCTATTTTTGGCGCTCCCGGAGCTGATCCAAGACGAGGAGCATGGGCGGCTCTGGCTCGGCGCGGGCGCGCTCCTGCAGACGGCGGGCCTGACGCTGTTCGTCGCCGGGTGGTGGGCCTTTTGAGAAAGGCGCTCTCCGTCGTCATCCCGGCGTACAACGAGGAGGCTAGAGTAGGCCCCGCCGTCGAGGCGGCCCTCGCCTGGGCGAAGGGCTCGGGGTTCGAGCTCGAGGTGCTCGTCTCCGACGACGGCAGCCCCGACGGGACGCGCCGCGCCGCCGAGTCGGCGACCGCCGGCCGCCCGGGCGTCCGCGTCCTGACGGGCCCCCATCGCGGGAAAGGCGCGGCCGTGCGGCGCGGGATGCTCGCGGCCTCCATGCCCGCGATCCTCTTCATGGACGCCGACCAGTCGGCGCCGGCCGCCGAGGTGGAGGCCCTCTGGCCGGGCCTCGACGCCGGGGCCGACGTGGTGTGGGGCTCGCGCGCGCTGCCGGGCTCGCGGATCCTCGTGCCCCAGCCGGGCTCGCGGAGCTGGGTCGGCCGCGCGGCCCCCGCGGTCGTGCGTCTCAGCGGGTTGACCGAGGTCCGCGACACCCAGTGCGGCTTCAAGCTCTTTCGCGCCGAGGCGGCGCGCGCGATCTTCTCGAAAGCCACGATCGACGGCTTCGCGTTCGACCTCGAGGTGCTGGCGCTCGCCCGGAGGCTCGGCTACCGCGTCGTCGAGGCGCCCATCGCCTGGTCGCACGTCGAGCCGTCGCACCTATCCCTCAAGCGGGACCTGGCCGGGATCGCGCTCGAGGTGCTGCGGCTCGCCTGGCGGCTCCGCCGCTAGAAAGGACAAACCGAGGCGTCGGCGCCCGACCTGCACCGGCATAGGGTCGGACACCAGACCTTCCCGGGCGGGCACGTGCCGCTGCTGCAGTCCTGGGTCGTCGTCGTGGGCCTCGGCGTGGTCGTGGTCGCGGCGGCCGTGGTCGTGACGGAGCCGGCGGTGGTCGTGGTCGGGCCGTCGACGCACCCCGCGTCGGCGCGGCAGTCCGTCTGGACCGGGCAACTGAGGTCGGATTGGCCGTCCCTCAGCGACTGGCGGACCCACAGCTTCTGCCCGCACCCGCAGGTCGGCACGCCCGGGAAGTTGGGACAGTTCCCGCACAACATCTCGCTCCACACGGGAGGCTCGGGGAACTCGCATTGCCCGGTCGGCCCGGTCGTCGTCGTAGTCGTCGGAGGAGAACTCGTCGTCGTCGCCTCGGTAGTCGTCGTCGCCGGCCCCGTCGTCGTGCTGCCGCCCGCGGTCGTGGTCGTCGGCCCGGACGTCGTCGTGGGCTCGGTGGCCGGCATGACGTTCGCGTTCGTGCACGGCGGCCAGGCGTTGCACGCCGTCACGCACGCCTGATACAACCCGGCGGCGGCGCACGTCGCGGGCGGGTTGCAGATGTCCTGGTCCAAGCAAACCGACAGGAGCAGGTCGCGCTGGCCCTTCGTCAGCATCCGGAACATCGAGTCGATCCACGGGACCGTGTTCTTGTCGGGACCCGTGGCGTTCAGCGCCGCGAGCTTCCCGACCCCGTGGGCGTCCCCCCGGGCGGCCGCGGCGGAGCCCCCGCCCGTACCCGCCCGAGCGGCCCCGTCGCCGGAGCCCCCGGAGACGCCGCCGGTGGCGTAGGCGTGATCGCCGGCGCCGGGCGAGGCGCCCAGCCGGTCGAGCAGGCCCGCCGCCGACACGCCCGCGGAGCCGGAAGCCCCTTGAGCGGTCCTGAAGCCTTCATCTTGGCCCTTAAGCTCGGGGCGGCACTTCGGGTCGAGAGTGCAGTGGACCGCCGCGCGGCGGCAACGGTCCGCCAGCCCGGCGCGCTCGCAGGCCTCCTTGCCGGAGGCGCCCTTCGCGAGCTCCTTCCGGACGGCCTCCTGCTCCTGCGGGTCGAGCTTCGAGACCACGGCCAGGAACCCGCCTCCGCCTCCACCGCCCTGGGGCGTCCCGCCGGAAAAACGGCTCGGCCCCGCGCCGCCCTCGGCGAGGCGCCTCGGGGCCTGCGGCTCGGCCGCCTCGCCACCCTCGGGCTCGCCGGCGACCAGCATCCGCTCCTTCGCGCGCTGCACGCGCTCCCGCCGCTCCTTGTCGCGCGCGAGCTTGGCCGCAGGCACGTCGAGCAGGCCCGATTGCTTCAGCTTGGCTACGAACGCGTCGACCTCCTCGGGGCTCGGATTGCTCTGAAGGAACGCCTGCCACCGGCCGCGCAGATCGCGATCGTCCATGAACGCCAGCAGAAACAGCTCCCGCTCGTCGTTCGACGCGTCGGGCAGGATCAGCTCGGCGAGACGCGCGTGAAAGTCGAACCCGGTCTTCTTGTCGGTCACCGAGAAGAGTCCCGGCCTTCCGTCCTCGCCCGCCAAAAACAGAGCCAGCCTCTTGGCCAGCGCCGGCACGCGGACGGCCGCCCCGCCGGAGCCGGCGGCGTCGCCGAAGCGCAAGAACCGGCCCGCCGGCGACCCAGCCGGGGAGAAGTCGACGTAGAACCAGAGCGCGGCGAGCCCGATGGCTCCGAGGGTCAGCCCGCCGTAGGCGAGCGCCAGGCGCTTGCGCCGCGCCGCATCGCGTTCGAACATCCGTGGCTCGGAGGCTCAGCGAGCGTCCGGTTCCTCAATCCGGACAGATCTGAGTCGCCAGCCGGCAGGTGCCGGTCCCGGGACACCAGGTCTTGCCCGGAGGACAGCTCCCCGGCGGAGTCGGCGTAGGCGTCGGGGACGGCGCGGCGTGCTCGCCGTTGATCCGGCCGATGAAATACATCGCCTTCAGGACTTGGTGGAGACCCTCGACCAGGTTCTCCACCTTGTCGCCGCTGCTCGCGTTCTGGATCCTCCCGAATGCGTCGCGGGCGGCCTGCAGCGAGTCGTGGGCGCTCTTGGCGAACCCCCCGACCGTGTAGTTGGTGCCCGAGTACTGGCACCTCGTCGTGAACTGGGTCATCCAGTGCATCGTCTTGTTGTTGCCGGCGGTCACGAGAGCGTCCCGGTCGGCGATAAGCCTCCACGGGAGCTTGTCCGTCGCCAGCCAGTCGGCCGACTCCTCCAGCTTGACCAAGACGCCCCGGCTGTGGTGAAAGACATCCGCCTGGAGCCGGTCCCGCGCCTCGCCGCAGAGCACGTTGTTAGGCTGGCCTCCGCCGGGCGGAGCGGCGGTCGGCATGGACCGGCAGGTGTTCAGGGCGCTCATGAGATTCTGCAAGAACTCGTTTTCCTGAATGCTGTCGTGGATCTGGTTGAGCCGGTCGTAGCGCTGTTTGGTGAGCTGCAACGGCTGCGCGCGGTGCGCGAGACAGGTCGCGCCCTGGCCGTTGTTTTTCCAGTAGTCGTCGAACGCGCATGGCGGAACGGCCGAGTGGGGCGGCGTCTCCCGGCCCTCGATGCGCTCGATGTCCTGGTAGAACCGCTGGGCGATGGCCTCGGCCGGGCCGGCGATCTCGGTCCTCAGCAGCGCGATGCGCTGGATCACTCCGTCGAGCGAGTTGGAGCCGGCGTTCCCGAGCGCCGACCGCAGCCGGGGCTTCCGCTGGTTGTCGTTGAGGTAGGCGTGGAGGTCGGTCGCCTTCGGATGGACGCCGTCATTGGCCGGACTCGGATCGTCGTGCCTGAGCGGGGCGTTGGCGTGCCAGAGGTTCTGGACGTACGCGTCCATCGCCGCCTGGACGGCATTCCAGATCGGCCTGGCGATCTCGGCGCGCAGGCCGTCGCGGATCTGGTTGAAGCTGCCGGACGGCGGCTGCGTCGTGGTCGTGTTCTGCGGGGTGGTCGTCGTAGCTTGCGGAGTCGTCGTCGTATGCTGCGGAGTCGTCGTCGTGTTCTGCGGGGTCGTCGTCGTGTTCTGCGGGGTCGTCGTCGTGTTCTGCGGGGTCGTCGTCGTGTTCTGCGGGGTCGTCGTCGTGCCCTGCGGGGTCGTCGTCGTGCCCTGCGGGGTCGTCGTCGTGCCCTGCGGGGTCGACGAGGTGAGGTTGCCGAGATCGGGCGCGTTCACGCCCTGCGAACGCAGGAAAGCGACGATCGCGACGATGACCGCGATGAGCAAGGCGATGAGTTGGGCCATGCTCGTCTGTCCTCTCGAAGAGGACCAGCGGAGATTTCTGGATTTTGCCATGAACAAATTCGGCAATTCGGAGTTTACCCCCCCGGTCGTGATGTGTCAATAGCGCTGCGCTTGGCTCCGTCTCCGGCGCTTTCGAGTACAATGTCGGTGCCTCGCATGCTCTCCCCGGAAACCTATTCGCTGGCCGCGCGAGGGCTGCTCATCGCCTCGGCGGCGGGGGTCCTGGCCGCGCGGCCGGACCCGCGAAAGCCGGCCGCCACGCGGTTCGCCGGCCGGCGAGAGCTCGCCGCGTGCGTCCTCCTGCTGGCGGCGGGGCTGTTTCTGCGCCTGTCCGGCCTAGACGGCCCCGCGAGGGCGGGACTGAGCTCCGACGAGAACTTCGTCTCCGTCGTCTACGTGTCCTCCGTGGTCTCGGGAGAGGAGGCGCGCAACGGAGCAAGCCTCCTCGGCTACGCCCTGACGCTCGACGCCTGGTACCGGCTGTTCGGCTTCACGCCGACGATCGCGCGAGCCTACGCCGCGACGCTCGGCCTGGCGGGTCTCGCGGGGCTCTTCGGGGCGCTGTCGGCGACGCTCGGCCGGCGGCACGCGGCATGGGCCACCGCGTTGCTGTCCGTATCCTTGGGCGCCGTCCATTTCTCCCGACTCGCGCTCGACATGTGCTGGACCGTCCCCGCGTTCTGCCTCGGTTGGGCGGGCGCCGCGTGGGCGTGGCGGCTGCGGTCGGCGGCGCTCGCCGCGGCGACAGGGGTCTTCGGCTCGTTGGCCGTGTTCACCTATCCCGGCGTTCTCTTCGGGCTGGCCTGCACGGCAGGGGGACTGCTCGCGGCGGCCGCCGCCCACCGCCTCGCCGGTCGGGCCGAGTTCCCCTCCTTCCGGTCCGGACCGCTCCTCGTCCGGCTGACGCTCGCCGGCGCCGCCGGGGCGGCGCCCTTCGTGCTCTACGCGCTCGCCGCGCACCGCTCCGCGCTCGGAGGATTCGGCCGGCAGCCGCTGTGGCACGGCGGAGGCGCCTTCTCGCTCGACTGGCGGGCCTTCGCGAGCGGCGCGCCCGAGGTCCTGCGGGACGCGTTTTGGAGCGCCCAGTCGTGGTACCTGCCGTTCCCGGGGATGAGCTTCTTCGAGCTTCCGCTCCTGCCTCTCGCGCTCCTCGGCGCATGGGCGCTCGCCCGGCGGGAGCTCGCCTGGCCGTGGCTCGGCCTGCTGCTGTCCATCCCGCTCGCCGTGCTCGTCGTTCCGCTGACCGGGCCGTACCCCGGGATGAGGCGCGCCCTGTTCACCGTCGTGCCCTACTCGATCGCGGTGGCCGGCGGGACGATCGCGCTGATCGACGCGGCCGTCGCCTCCCGCTCGCGGTGGCGGAGCGCGGCGGCGCTCGCCGTTGGGCTTCTGGCCGTAACGCACTCCTTGGCCTATCTGGCGGGTCCGGGTAGACAGGCGTCGATGTACGCCTGGGACGGGTTCTCGAAGCGGCGACTCGACTGGAATGACCTGCTGCCGATCCTGCGGTCGACCGGAGTCGTCTTACCCCGCGAGGAGTTCGAGGGCTATTTCGACGGCCTGCTCTACCGGCACACCCCCCGCCTACTCGCGCGCTACGCTCCCGGCAGCGGTCCCCTCCACGAGGTCGAGCTGATCGACGCGCGATCGCCGGATCTCCTCGAAGCGCACGCCGGCAAAGCGCTCGTGACGTGGGACGCCGCGCTCGCCGGCCCGCTCTTCAGGCTCGGGCGCCTCTGCCGCGACCGGCGCCTTCGGGACGCAGCCGACGCGCCGTTCGGCGGCATCGTCGCGGGACCGGAGGGCTGCGCGGAATGGGACCCCCCGGCGACCTCGGGGATGCGGGAATCGCTGGCCCTCGGGTTCGACCGCGCGGCCCGCCTCGCCCATGAGCTGCGCTGCGATGCGGCCTACTGCGGCCCGGACCGCCCGGCATTCCTGTACGCCTTCGGCGGCGACGTCGAATTCTCGCTCCGGCGGCCGCCCGGCTCCGGCCTCGTGCTCGAGCTACAAGTCGCCAACCCCGGCCCGCGGCGCTCCAACGACGTCTGGGTCGACGGAAGAAAGGCCGGCACCTTGACGGCGGCCGCGGTCGATCCCGCCGCGCGGGTCGCCCGCTTCGCGCTCGCGCCGGCCGGCGGTCGGCCGGGGCGGGTCCGCGTGCGAATCGCCGCGCCGCCGGAGGGCTGGCTCGGCTGGGACCTCGAGCGCGCCTCCATCACCGCGACGAGGGCCCGGCAGTCTCGGCGATCAAGTACTCCGGGCGCGCCTTGATCTCGTCGAAGAGCTGCGCGAGGTAGGCGCCGAGCACGCCGATGCCCAGGAGGTTCGCCGAGCCGAAGAAGACGATGACGATGGTCAGCGAGGTCCAGCCGGACCCGGCGATCCCGGCATGCCAGGACCACAGCGCCTGGACGAACAGGACGGCCGCGGCGAGCATCCCCATCAGCCCTAGGTCGAAGATCAGGACCAGCGGCTTGGCGCTGAAGCTCGTGATCGCCGTCACCGCCAGACGCGCGAGCTGCGACCAGTCCCAGCGGCTCGCGCCCGCGATGCGGGGCTCGACGGCGAAGGGGATCGACTCGCTCGCGAATCCCGTCCACGCGGTCATCCCGCGAAAGAACCGTACGCGCTCGGGGAATGCCGTCAGCGCGTCGACGACGCGGCGATCCAGCAGCCGGAAGTCGGAGGCGCCGCTGAAATCGAGCCCCGTGAGGCGCCGGGCGAGCCAATTGAAGAGCCAGGCGTTAACGCGAATCCACGCGTCGTCGAGCCCGCGCTGCTCCTTGCGGCCGGCGACGATCTGCGCCTTCCCCGATCGCCAGACGTCGAGCATCCGGGGGATGAGCGCGGGCGGATGCTGGCCGTCGGCGTCCATCACGACGACGGCCGCGCCCGTCGCGAGGCGCAGCCCCGCGAGCATCGCCGCCTCCTTGCCGAAGTTGCGCGTGAAGCGGATCGCCCGGAGGCTCGGGCGCTTGGCGCACTCGGCGCGGAGGCGCTCCCAGGTGGCGTCGCGGCTGCCGTCGTCGATCGCCAGGATCTCGCGGGAGACGCCGCAACCCGCCAGGAC
>JACQPK010000122.1 GCA_016207565.1 Elusimicrobiota bacterium | reverse complement strand
GAAGGAGCCCATCGGGACGGTCAGGTCGACGCCCCGGAGCACCGGGACCTCCTGGTCCTGATGGCGGTAGCTGTAGTGGAGATCGCGGGCCTCAAACAAGCTAGGCATCTTGGGGAAATTTGTATAGCAAATGAGGCGCGCCGTTTGGTATGCTCGGCGAACGTGGGTGATGCGTCAGCATCGGGAGGAAGTGTGAAGGCAACGTCTACCATCTTGGGTCTCGCGCTCGCGGCGACCCTGACCGTCGGGGCGTACGCGTCCCAGGGCAACAAGGACAGCGAGGCGTCCGACTTCCAGGCGTTCGCGTCGGAGTACCAGAACGCGCTGAACCAGTACAACGTCGAATCCATCATGCACCGGGTCTCGGACAAGCTCGACCTGTGGATGCCGCTCGGGATCCACATCAAGTCCGCCGACGAGTTCCGCAGCTACATGAAGGCGATGGGCAACAAGATCGGCATCGGCAAGGGCGGCACGTACCGCATCCTGAGCGGGCCGAAGTCGACCGTGCGCTATTTCAAGGGCAACAACGAGGCCTTCTCCGCCGGCACGATGGAGGAGGAAGTGCAGGTCGTCGGCCAGACGCCGAAGAAGTACACCTCGCACTGGCTCGTCCACCTGAAGAAGCAGGGCGGAGACTGGAAGGTCGTGGGCGGCAACGTCGACGTCGACCCCACGGGCCAGGTATTTACCGCCGGCGACTTCTCCAGCTGGAAGGCCGAGGTCGAGACCGCGCTGAAGTCCTCGAAGAAGGGCGGCAAGTAAAGCCTCCGCCGTCCGTTACGAAGCGGGGGAGGCGCGTGCCTCCCCCGCTTTGCTTTACATGAGTTTCGCCGAGAAGTGGTGGACGTACCAGCGCGAGCGGTTCCCGCTCGCGGCTCACGGCCCCCTCATCGCCGCTTTCAGCTTCTGCGCGGTCAGCTACTCCGCGCTCTTGCGCTCCAACGCGGGTCTCCCGGGCTGGCCGGCCTTCGCCGTCGCCTTCGTCGCGTCGCTGCTCACATTCTTCATGCTGCGCGTCGCCGACGAGTTCAAGGACTTCGAAGAGGATTCGCGGTACCGGCCGTACCGGCCGGTGCCGCGGGGACTCGTCACGCTGCGAGAGCTCGCGATGCTGGGCGCTTTGGCCGCGCTGGTGCAACTGGCTGTGTCGGCGTGGCTTACGCCACGCCTCGTATTTCTGCTCGTCGTGACGTGGGTGTACCTCACGCTCATGAGCGTCGAGTTCTTCGCCCGCCGGTGGCTGAAGGCACGGCCCTTCACCTACATGTGGACGCACATGATGATCATGCCGCTCGTCGATCTCTTCGCGACCGGCTGCGACTGGATGTGGGCCGGCGCCGCCCTCCCGGCGGGGCTCTTCTGGTTCCTCGTCGCGAGCTACTTCAACGGCGTCGTCCTCGAGATCGGCCGCAAGATCCGCGCCCCTCACGACGAGGAGACCGGCGTCGAGACCTACACCGCGATCTGGGGCCGCCGCACGGCCGTCTTCGCGTGGCTCGCGTCGATCGCCTTGGCGGCGATCACGGCCGTCCTCGCCGGGACGCGCATCGATTTCGCCCGGCCCCTGGCCGCCGTGCTCGGCGGCGCCTTCCTGCTCGCCGCAGCGGCCTCTTGGGCGTTCCTGCGCGACCCCAACACGCGGCGAGCCAAGCGGATCGAGGCCCTGTCGGGAGTCTGGATCATCGTGCTCTACCTGTCGATCGGAGCGCTGCCCCGGCTATGGTGACCGCGGCGTCGCACTCCAATAAGTCGTGCGACACGCCGCCAGAGGAGAACGGCATGGGCGGCAGGCGCGCGAGCTGGCTGGTGGCCGCCTCCGAGCCTTCCGGGTCGCGGCTGGGCGGCAAGGCCGGCGCCCTGGCCGAGCTCGGCCGCGCGGGCTTCCCCGTCCCCGAGTGGTTCGCGCTCGCGCCGGAGGCTTTCGAGGCCGGCCGAGCCGCCGTCGAGGAGGCGCTGCGCGAGGAGTTGCCGCGCCGGCTGCCCGGCGTGGTTCGGCTCGCCGTGCGCTCCTCCGCCTCCGACGAGGACGGCGCGCGACACTCGTTCGCGGGACAGCTCGAGAGCTTACTGAACGTGGAGCCGGACGACGCCGGCGCGGCGGTCGAGAAAGTCTGGCGATCCGCCTTCTCGGAGCGCTTGGCGGCCTACCGGCGGGAGCACCGGCTCGGACCCGGCCGGCCGCCGGCCGTGATCCTCCAGCGCATGCTCGCCCCCGACGCCGCGGGCGTAGCCTTCGGCGCCGATCCAGTGTCCGGCCGCCGCGCCGTCGCGGTGGTCTGCGCGATCCAGGGGACCGCCGAGAAGCTTGTCGCCGGCGAGGTCGATGGACAGACATTTCATGTGGATCGGGACGGCATGATCGTCGATCGCTCCGGAAACGGCGGGGCGATCGACGATAAGACCGTCGCAGAGATCGCCGAGCTCGCGCGCGCGGCGGGCCGCCACTTCGGCCGCCCGCAGGACATCGAGTGGGCGCGGGCCGGAGGGAGGCTCTGGCTGCTCCAGTCGCGGCCGGTCACGACGCTCGCGGGCCGCGCGGACCCGGACGGCGACCTCAACGTCTGGGACAACAGCAACATCGCCGAGAGCTACAACGGCGTGACGACGCCGCTCACCTTCTCGTTCGCCCGCCGCGCGTACGAGGAGGTCTACCAGCAGTTCTGCCGCGTGATGGGCGTTCCGGAGCGCCGGATCCAGGCGAACGTGCCGGCGACCTTTCGCCGGATGCTCGGGCTCGTCCGCGGGCGGGTGTACTACAACCTCATCAGCTGGTACCGAGTCCTCTCCCTCCTGCCCGGCTTCACCGTGAACCGCCGGTTCATGGAGCAGATGATGGGGGTCAAGCAAGGCATCCCGGAGCCGGTCCTCAAGGACATCCAGGCGTCCGCCGAGAGCGTGTCGAAGCTCCGCGACGCGATCGACCTCGCGGGGACCGTCATCGGGGCGGTGCGCAACTACCGCGCGCTGCCGAAGAGCCGCGAGGACTTCCTGCGCCGCGTCGAAGGCGCGCTGCGGCCGCCGAGCGTCCCCTTCGCGGACCTTTCCGCCGACGAGCTCGCCCGGATCTATCGCCGCATGGAGCGCGAGCTCCTGACGCGCTGGGACGCCCCCCTCGTCAACGATTTTTTCGCGATGATCTTCTACGGGCTCCTGCGCCAGCTCTGCGAGGGCTGGTGCGGCGAGAAGAACCTGCAGAACGACCTACTCTGCGGCGAAGGCGGGCTCATCAGCGCCGAGCCGGCCAGGCGCGTCCGCGCGATGGCGCGGCTGGCCGCCGACGACCGGGAGCTGATCGACGCGCTCATCGACGCCGACGCCGCGCGCGTGCCCTCCCTCCTGGCGACGCGACCCGAGCTGGACCGCATGCTGCGCGCGTACCTCGCGGAGTTCGGCGAGCGCTGCCTCGAGGAGCTGAAGCTCGAGACGCAGACGCTGGGCGACGACCCGGCGGTGCTTTGGCGGGCGGTGGGACAATTGGCGCGAGGCGGAGCCGGGGCTTCCGGCTCGGGCATCGAAGTCGAGCTGCGCCGCAAGGCGGAGGAGCGCGCCCGCGCCGCGTTGCGAGGCCGGCCGCTCAAGCGCCTGCTCTTCGACTGGATCCTGAAGCAGGCGCGCGAGCGCGTGCGCGACCGGGAGAACCTCCGCTTCGAGCGCACCCGCGTCTTCGGGCGGGCGCGGCTCATCTTCGTCGAGCTCGGCAAGCGGCTGCACGCCCTCGAGCTCCTGGACGAGCCCCGCGACGTCTTCTACCTGACGGTCGAGGAGCTCTTCGGCCAGCTTGACGCGACCGCGGTCTCGACCGACCTCAAGGGCCTGGTCCGCCTGCGACAGACGGAGTTCACCCGCTGGCGCACGGGCCCGGCGCCGGCCGATCGTTTCGAGACGACCGGGCTCGTCCATCAGGGGAACGATCTCTCGCCCCAAGCGGGGGTCGCGGCCGCGGAAGCGGGCGACGAGCTCAGGGGCCTCGGGTGCTGCCCCGGCGTCGTCCGCGGGCGCGCGCGGGTCATCGTCGATCCCCGCGCCGCGAAACTCGAGCCCGGCGAGATCCTCGTCGCGCCGCGCACCGATCCGGGCTGGATCCTGCTTTTTCCCTCGGCGGCGGCGATCGTCGTCGAGTACGGCAGCCTGCTGTCCCACTCGGCGATCGTCGCCCGCGAACTCGGCATCCCCGCCGTGGTCTCGGTCGCGGGCGTCTCGAAGTGGGCGAAGACGGGCGACGTGCTGGAGGTGGACGGCGGCGCGGGGATCGTGAGGCGGATCCCGGGAGGGCAGCGTGGTGAGTAGGGGACCAGCCACCGTTGTGCCGCCGCAAGCGGAGGCCGCCGCGCGCGCGGACTTCTCCCGCATCCGCTACGCCCAGGTCTGGGAGGACGCGGACGTCCTCCTCGAGGCGCTCGACGTGCGGCCCGGGCACGAGGTCCTGTCGATCGCCTCGGCCGGCGACAACGCCTTGGCGCTCTTGGCGCGCTCGCCGCGCCGCGTGGTCGCGCTAGACTTGAACCCCGCCCAGCTCTACTGCCTCGAGCTCCGCGTCGCCGCGTACCGGCGGCTCGAGCACCCCGAGCTCCTCGAGCTCCTGGGCTCGACCCCGTCGGACCGTCGGCTCGAGCTCTATCGGAAGCTGCGGCCCGACCTGCCTCCGGCCGCCCGCAACTTCTGGGACTCGCGCCCGGGGGAGCTCGAGGCCGGCGCCGCCTCCGTGGGCCGCTTCGAGCGCTTTTTGGCGCTCTTCCGCCGCGCCGTGCTCCCCCTGGTCCAGTCCCGGGAAACCGTGCGAGCGCTCCTCGCCGGCGGCGGGGACGACGAGCGGCTCCGATTCTACGACTCGCGCTGGGACGGGTGGCGCTGGCGCCTCGCGTTCAAGCTCTTCTTCTCGCGCCAAGTGATCGGGCGCCTCGGACGCGACCCGGCCTTCTTCCGCTACGTCGAGGGTGGGGTGTCCTCCCGTTTGCTCGGCCGGGTGCGCCACGCGCTGACCCGCACCGACCCCGCGGAGAACCCCTACCTCCAGTGGGTCCTCCTCGGCCGCCACGCGACGGCGCTGCCGTTCGCGCTGCGTCCGGAGAACTTCCAAGCCATCCGCCGCAATCTCGACCGCCTCGAGGTGCGGCTCGGGTCGCTCGAGTCCTTCCTCGACCGCGCCGAGCCTGAGAGCATCGACCGGTTCAACCTAAGCGACGTCTTCGAGTACATGTCGGCCGAGAACGCGCGCGCCGTGCTCGCCGCCGCCGCCCGGGCGGGGCGTCCCGGCGCCCGGCTCGCGTACTGGAACATGCTGGTCCCCCGCCGCCGCCCGGCCGCGCTCGCCGGCCGCCTGCGGCCCCTCGGCGAGCTCTCCCGCCGCCTCCACGAGCGCGACAAGGCGATCTTCTACTCCGATTTCGTCGTCGAGGAAGTCGCTCCCGCCCTCGAACCCATTGCCGCATGAGCCCCGCCCGGGGGCTCCTCGTCGAGATCGGCGCCGCGTACGCCATGCTCTTCACGCTGACCGCGCTCGGCCGCACGACCCGCATCCGGCCGGAGTGGGTGCGCAACCTCGCGCACGCGTGCACGAGCCTCCTCGCCCTGACTTACCCGGCCGTCCTCAAGGAGGGCTGGGCGGTCGTCGCGATGTGCGGCGTGATCCTGGCCCACGTCCTCGCGATCCGCGAGTGGCGGCCGGCGAAGGACCACTTCGGCGTGATCCTCGGCGGGCTCGAGGCCACCTCGTGGGGAGACATCTTCCTGCCGGTCGCGATCGCGGCCACCTTCTTCCTCGCCCAGGGCGACTGGATCCTCTTCTCGGTGCCGGTCCTGATCCTGGCGCTTGCCGACCCCGTCGCGGCGGTGGTCGGCAACCGCTTCGGCAAGCTCCGCTATCCGACGCTGGAAGGCACGAAATCGTTCGAGGGCTCGGGCGCGTTCTTCGCCGTCGCGTTCTGCTCGGCGTTCGCGATGCTGGCCGCCTTCTCGGAGACGAGCCTGCCGGTGGCCGCCTCTATCTCCGCCGCGCTGGGGCTCGCCGCCACGCTCGTCGAGTGCGTGACCTGGCGCGGGATCGACAACCTCACGGTGCCGATCGCGAGCTGCCTCGTGCTCCAGGCCTTCCGCGGGCTGCGCCTGTGGGCATGACGCCGCTCGACGCGGGGCTGCTGCGCCGCGACGCCCCCGACGACCGGCTGGAGCGCGTCGAGGGCGGCGAGGTCGCGGCGCGCTGCTCGCTGTGGTGGGTCCGCGTCCCCGAGCTGGCCGGCGAACGGCTCGGCGCGATCGGCCACTTCGCGGCCGGGACCGAGTCCGCCGCGCTCGCCGTGCTGGAGGAGGCCTGCCGCGCGCTGCGCGCCCGCGGCTGCACGCTCGCCATCGGCCCGATGGACGGCAACACGTGGCGGCGCTACCGCCTCCTGACGGAGCGCGGCGACGCCCCCCCGTTCTTCCTCGAGATCGACAACCCCGACGAGTATCCCGCGTGGTTTCGCGCCGCGGGCTTCGGCCCGATCGCGGGCTACCGCTCGACCGTGGACCCGGCGCTCGACGAGCCGTACCCCCGGTACGCCCGCGCGCGCGAGCGGCTCGACCGTCTGGGAGTCACGATCCGCCCGATCGACCCCGCTCGCCTCGAGGCCGAGCTCAAGCTCGCCTACCAGGTCGCCCGGAGCGCGTTCAGGAACGCCTTCCTTTATATGCCGCTCGAGGAGCGCGAGTTCGTGGAGCTCCACCAGGGAATGGAGCCGGTCGTGCGCGAGGGGCTCTCGGCGCTCGCGTTCCACGGCGAAGACCCGGTCGGGCTCATCCTCGCCGTGCCGGACCTGCTGCAGCGGCGGCGCGGGGCGCCCGAGACGGACTACCTGATCAAGACGCTCGCGATCGCGCCCGGGCGCGCTTACGCCGGGCTCGGCACCGTGCTCATGGCGCACACGCGCGCGATCGCTTCGACCAAAGGCCTCTCGCGCGCCATCCACGCGCTCATGCACGACCAGAACGTGTCCACCGCGGTCTGCGCCGGCCACACGCGGCTCCTGCGGCGCTATACGCTCTTCTCGAAGCGTCTCGCATGAACGTCGCGGAGGCCTTGAGCGAACAGGCGCGGCTCCGCCCGGACGCGCCCGCCGTGATCGACCGCGCGCGCGGACAGGACCGCGTCACGACGTTTGGCGAGCTCGAGACGACCGCCCGCCGCGCGGCGGCGATGCTCGGCGATTCGGGCCTCGAGCGCGGCGACGCCGTCCTCGTCTTTCAACCCATGTCGGCGGAGCTCTACGCCGCCCTCGTCGCGATCCTGCGCCAAGGGCTCGTCGGGATGTTCGTCGACCCCGCGCGCGGGGTCGCGCACATCGAGGATTGCTGCGGGGTCCTGCCGCCTCAGGCGTTCATCGGCTCCGGGCGCGCGCATCTCCTGCGGCTCCTCTCGCCCGCGCTGCGCCGCATCCCGCGGAAGTTCTCGACCGGGCTGCCGCTCCCCGGGGCGAGGTCGTGGCGCGGGCTAAGACGATTCCCGGAGGCCGGCGCGGCGGCCGAGGCGGCCGCCGACGCGCCGGCCCTCGTGACGTTCACCAGCGGGACGGGCGGTCGGCCGAAGGCGGTCGTGCGGACGCACGGCTTCCTCGACGCCCAGCGCCGGGTCATCGCCGAGACGCTGACCCACCGCGCCGGCGAGGTCGAGCTCACCTCGCTTCCTATCTTCGTGCTGGCGAACCTCGCCTCCGGTCTGACCAGCGTCATCCCGCACGCGGACCTGCGGCGGCCCGATGCGATCGACCCCAGGCCCGTCCTCCGCCAGATCGACCGTTTCCGCCCGAGCCGCTGCGTCGCGCCGCCGGCGTTCTTGGCGCGGCTGGCCGACGGTTGCGCCCGCCGCGGCCGCTCCCTCGGGACGCTCGAGCGCGTCTATACCGGGGGCGGGCCCGTCTTCCCCCGCCTGCTGCGCGACGTCGCCCGCATCGCGCCGTCCGTCGAGGTCGTCGCGGTCTACGGCTCCACCGAGGCCGAGCCGATCGCCCGGACCACGCGGGCCGAGCTGGACGACGCCGACGTCGCCGCGATGCGCGGCGGCGCCGGGATCCTCGCCGGCGCTCCGGTCCCCGGACTCGAGGTGCGCATCCTGCCGGACCGCTGGGGCACGCCGCTGCCGCCGATGACCCGGGCGGCGCTCGAGGCCCAAGCGCTGCCGCCGGGCGGCGCGGGCGAGATCGTCGTCGCGGGCGAGCACGTCTTGACCGGCTATCTCGGCGGCGTCGGCGACTCCGAATCGAAGTTCCGCGTCGACGGGCATGTCTGGCACCGCACGGGCGACGCCGGCCGCTTCGACGCGCGCGGGCGGCTCTGGCTCCTCGGCCGCTGCGAGTCGAAGATCGCGGACGCGCGCGGCGTCTTATACCCGTTCGCGGTCGAGTGCGCGAGCCTCGAGTTCGCCTACGTCCGCCGGGCCGCCCTCGACGCCCTCGACGGCCTCCGCGTCCTCGCGGTCGAGCCGGCGGGCCGGGGCCTCTCCCCCGCCCAGAGCCGCGAGCTGGCGCGGGCCCTCGCGTGGGCCGGGGTCGACGAGGTCCGAGCGATCCGAAGGATCCCGCTCGACCCGCGCCACAACTCGAAGGTGGACTATGCGGCGCTCCGGCGCCGCCTGAGTTCCTCCCGGTCGGTATAAATCGTTCACCCCCCTAATCCTCAATCAAGGGCCGTCCTCTGCGTCCTCTTCGTTACTTCCCTCTGCGTGCCTCTGCGTACCTCCGCGTTACTCCGTGCTCTTCGTGCGTCGGGCTGCAACAGCGCATCGCAGAGGCACGCAGAGGAAAGTAACGAAAAGGGACGCAGAGGAGGGATAACGACATTGT
>JACQPK010000128.1 GCA_016207565.1 Elusimicrobiota bacterium | reverse complement strand
GGTGATCGCCGCCGTCAGCGTCGTCTTGCCGTGGTCGACGTGGCCGATCGTGCCGATGTTGACGTGGGGCTTCGTCCGCTCGAACTTTGCCTTTGCCATTCGTTCTGCTCCTTTAGAAGCTAGACTCAACAGATGCGATTTTACGGGGCGCTAACCAACGGCCCATCTTACTGAAAATCAGCCGGGGAAGGGAATCGAACCCTCGACCTTCCCCTTACCAAGGGGATGCTCTGCCACTGAGCCACCCCGGCGTCCTCTGCCAAACCAGCGGGCGATGGGAATCGAACCCACGTGACCAGCTTGGAAGGCTGGCGTTCTACCATTGAACTACGCCCGCGAATCGTCGACCCAACCGCGCGATCCTTCGGGGCCCGGGGGCGTTGATGGATCCTAAGGGTGGGATGCGACGGTTACGACAGGGGATAAGTATAACATAATGCAGAGCGTTGCTGTCAATTTAGCGGCAGCGGTTGGGCAGGCGAGGGTCGCGCGGGAGTCCTTCGGGGAACTCCAGCGTCACCTTAGATAGGTTCATGGCCTTGCCGAAGCCGTAGCCCTCGTTGGACTCGGTGGCCACGTCGATGTGGCCGGGGCCCTTGAACGCCCAGCAGGCCCCGGTGTCGCGGATCGCGAAGACGGGCTTGCGGCAGTTGGAGAAGCCGCGGGCCCGGCAGTGGGAGAGGAAGGCCGCCTCGAGCTGGGGGCTCTGGACCTTCGTGCCGTAGCGCGCGTGGAGCCGCTGGTCGATGGCGACGGTGATCTCGTCGCAGGCTCCGCGGGCGAACTTCTCGGCGGTGCAGAGGGGCCGGCCGAGCCGGTCCTCATCCGGGCCCTCGATCGCTCTTTGCCTGGGAGTGGCGACGGACGGGTAATAGACCGTGGCCCGTCCGCCCGAAACCGAGAACGGCTGCTCGAAGCGCCCCGGGCCCGAGGCCGCCGGGCGGGGGAGCGGCGAGGTGGAGGCGGCCTGAAAGCCGGGGCCGTCGAACATCCGCCCGGGCGCGAAGGCGGCGGCGCCCGAGGCGTTCGGGGCGTCGCGGATCGCTCCGGCCTGGAGCTGGGCGTAGGTCTCGGTGGAGGGCCCATCGCCGCCATCGGCGGGTCCTAGGAAGGCCGGGTCTCTCGGCTCGGAGGCGGCGTCGGGGGCGGGCGCCGGGCTCGTCCCGAAATTCTGGCGGCTCGGCGCCGAGAGCTGGTCCGCCGACGGGAGCTGCGGCAGCCCCTGCTCGGGGTCGCAGGCGGACAGTAGCATCGCCGCCGCCAACGGTGCCGGGTACCACCGCATGGGCTCAGTGTAGTGCGCCGGAGTTCCTAGCGACCCGTGCCGGCGGGCCCAGATGATCCTAGGACCAAAGACCTACGCGGGATCGGGCGCCCCGGGATGCGGTTTCCCAGCGCGCGGTGGTAGCCCCAGTTCAGGAAGGCGCTTTGCAGGGGCCGCACGCCCGAACGCCGGACCCGCTCGAGGATGCACGAAGGCGAGAAGAACCGGCGGCGGAACCACTGATAGCCGTCCCATAGCCGCTCGGGGCTCATGCGCGCGGGACGGAACGCGACCGCGGTCTTGCCGTTGTAGTAGCTCCAGTCCTCGGTGAGGAGCCGCCCCTGGGCCCGCAGCTGCTCCCAGACCGGCGTCTTCGGGAACGGCGTCAGGATGCTCACCGTCGCGCCGTCGAGCCCCGCGGCGGCGGCCTCCCGCAGGGTCCGCTCGAAGACGTCTTCGCCGTCCCCGTCGAAGCCGAAGACGATCCCGGCCTGCACGGTCATGCCGAAGCGGTGGATGCGCTCGACGCCCTCGCGGTAGGAGCCGACGACGTTGAACGCCTTGTTGGCGAGCCGCAGGCTCTCGGGAGAGAACGACTCGAGCCCGAGGAAGAGGCAGACGCAGCCCGCGCGCGAGGCGGCCCGCAGGAGCGTCTCGTCTTGGGTGCTCGCCAGCGTCACCATGGCCGCCCAGCGCCTGCCGGCCCCGGCGATCGCGTCGAAGAGCCGGAGCGCGTAGCGCCGGTTCATGAACAGCTGGTCGTCCCAGAACGTGAAGAACGGCGAGCGGAACGTCCGCACCTCCGCGGCGACGTCCTCGACGGGCCTGAAGCGGATCTTCGGGTCGTAGATCTGGCGGAGGTTGCAGTAGGCGCAGCGATGCGGGCAGCCGCGGGTGGCGATGATCGTGTCCTGGAGAGGGGCCCGTCCTCGGATGAGATCGCGGCGCGCGAAGGGCAGGCCGTCCAACGCCGGCGGCTCCGGCTCGCGGTAGAACGGCTCGACCGTCCCTTGCTCCGCGTCGCGCAGCAGGCGGGGCCACGACGTCTCCGCCTCGCCGACGACGACCGCGTCG
Source organism: Elusimicrobiota bacterium (assembly GCA_016207565.1). Classification (GTDB taxonomy): domain Bacteria; phylum Elusimicrobiota; class Elusimicrobia; order UBA1565; family JACRDR01; genus JACRDR01. Next base: position 1,218 of record JACQPK010000128.1, on the reverse strand, counting down.
GCGTGCGCCTTCGCCTCCTCCGGCAGGAGCGTCGCGTGCGGCCCGCCCAAGACGACGAGCCGACCTCGCGCGCGGAAGGCGTCCGCCAGCGCGTACACGTGCGCCGCGTTCGGCGTGTTGCAGGTGAGCGCGACGAGGTCGGCCTTCGCGTCGACGTCGAGCGGCTCGTTGTACTCGTCGACCAGCGCCACCTCGTGCCGCCGCGGCACGAAGCCGGCCAAGTACGGCATCGTGAGCTGGACGAAGTTGTTGAACTGCCCGCGCCTAAACGCCTTGATGAAGCGGTTCTCCGGCGTGACGAGCAGCAGGCGCATCAGCCCCCGCGCGCCAGGCGCACGGCCTCGCGGCACGTGCCCTCGAGCTCGTCTTGGATCCGGACCGCCGGGCAGTCCTGGGCGAACCGGCGCCGGATATAGCGAGCCCCGGTGAATCCCGCCTCGATGCCTAGGGCGAGCCGGGCGCCGCCCAGGCGGTGCTTCTCCTTCCATTCGGCCAGCTCGAAGCGTGTGGTCTGGGCGAAGGCGCGGTCGCAGCGGTGTTCGCGCTCGGCCGCCAGCCAGAAGAGCACCACCCCTTCGCGTCCCGCGCGGGCGAGGTGCTCCGTCTCCCAGTCCACCTGCTCCGCGTACATCGCCTCGGTGAAGTCTCCCTCGGTGTCGAGCGGGCGGCGCGGGTTCGCGATGTGGAGCGCGGGGGCCAAGCTTCGGAGGAGACGTATCGCCTCGTCCTGCCAGGGCACCGTCCAGGTGGGTCCGGCCAAGAACACGAGCGGTCCGGCCAGCGCGCGCCGCTCGGGCGCGACGAGCAACGTTCCCATGCGAGCCTCCCGGTGGCGCTCTATTAGTGTAACAGAGACACTAAGTTTTTGCCAGGCCCAGCGCGGCGGGCTCTTCCTTCCAGAGCGGAAGCCGAAAGCGAAACGTCGAGCCATGGCCCGGAGCGCTGTCGATCTCGAGCCGGGAGCCGTGGGCCCCCACGAGGCTGTTGGCGAGGGCGAGGCCCACGCCGAAGCCCTTGGCCGCCTTCCGGCCGCTCTCCGTGCGGTAGTAGCCGGTCAGGATGCGCTCTTGGTCCTCGGGCGAGATGCCGATGCCGGTGTCCCGGCAGAAGACCTCGGCGTCGTCGCCGTCCGCCGCGCGGCGCAGCCCGAGCGTGACGCTGCCTCCGTCGGGCGTGTACGTGATCGCGTTCGACAGCAGGTTGGTGACGACCAGCGAG
>JACQPK010000108.1 GCA_016207565.1 Elusimicrobiota bacterium | reverse complement strand
CGCTGGCGCTGCCCGCCGGACAGGCGGAGGCCGCGCTCGCCTAGCACCGTGTCGAAGCCCTCCGGCAGACGGCGCACGAAGTCCTCCGCGTCGGCGGCGCGCAACGCCTCCAGCGCCTTCTCCCGGGGCGCGGTCGGCGCGCCGAGCGAGACGTTGCCCAGCACGGTGTCGTGCATGAGCACGGTATCCTGCGTGACGAGGCCGATGTGGCGCCGCAGGTCGGAGGTCGCGAAGCTCCGCAGGTCGACGCCGTCGACGGTGACGCGCCCCTCCTGCGGGTCGAAGAGCCTCAGGAGCAGATGGGCCAGCGTTGTCTTGCCGGAGCCGCTGGGGCCGGCGACGGCGACGACCTCTCCCGGCGCGATGTCGAGCGTGAGCTCCCTGAGCGCCCAAGCGTCCCGGTCGGGATAGCGGAACGAGACCCGTTCGAAGCGGATCCCCTCCTTGGGACGCTGGAAGCGGACCGCCTCGCGAGGCTCGACGACCGTCGGTCGCTCGTCCAGGAGTTCGAAGATGCGCTGCGCCGACACGACGCCGCGCTGGACCTCGGCGTTCGAACGGGCGATGTTCTTGATCGGGTTATACGCCATGAAGAAGCAGCCCAAGAACGTCGTGAACTGGCCGGGCGTCATCCGGTCGCTGAGGATCTCCCGGCCGCCGAGCCACAAGATGAGCGTGAGGATGAGGGCGCCGAGGAACTCCATCAGCGGCCCGGAGAGCGCGGTCGCGCGCAAGTAGCGCATCATCTGCCCCAAAAACGAGTCGTTCTCGCGGTCGAACTTCGCGATCGCCCCCGCCTCGTAGTTGAAGGCCTTGACGACCAGCATGCCCTGCAGGGACTCCTGGAAGCGATGGTAGATCTCGCCCAAGATCTCCTGGCTCCGCTGGCTCGCCGCGCGCATCTTATTGCCGGTCACGAACAGGACGGCCGCGCAGACCGGCAGAGTCAGGAACGCGACGCAGGCGAAGCGCCAGTGGACGAAGAAGAGCATGACGAGGAGCACGACCGCTTGGAGCGTGTCCCGGATCAGGTAGAGGGGCGAGAACTGGATCGCGGACTGCAGGTTGGCGAGATCGCCGGTGACGCGGGAGAGCACCTCTCCCGAACGGCTCCGCCAGAAGAAGTCCATCGAGAGCTCGTGGAGGTGGCGGAACAGGTCGCGGCGGAGATCCTGGCAGACCCGCTGGCCGATCCAACTCATCAGGTAGATCTGGATGTAGTTGAGCGCCGCCTTCCCGAAGAACACCGCCGGGATCGCCACGAGCAGCCACCGGAACGTCTCCGCGTTCTTGGCGAGGAAGACCTGGTCGACCACCGCCTGCACCAACTGGAGCGACGCGGCGGTAAATCCCGCGACGAGCACCATCGCGATCGCGGCCGCGAAAAATCGCGGCAGGTACGGACGTATATACGGCAGGAGACGCCGGGCGGCGTCGGTGGATTTCATCGGTGAGACCGCCCTATTTTAGCAAAAAGTTATATAATCCGCCGTCGAGAAAATGCCTCTTTTCCTAATCCTGCTCCTCGCGTCGGCGCCCGGCTGGGCGGCCAAGGGAAAGCCGAAGCCGCCGCCCGCCTCCATGTTCCCCCCCACCTCCCAGGCGATCACCTTGATCTACCCGCCCGAAGGGCTGACGATGGCGATGGCCCCCGGGGAGGTCGTGTTCGGCGCGGTCTCGCACCCGAAGGCCAATTTCCGGATCAACGGACGCGCCGTGAAGCCGCACCGGCTGGGCGGCTTCATCGACTTCGTCCCGGTCCAGCCCGGGACGTCCACGATCGTCTGCGAGCTCGACCTGCCGGGCGGCACGACCTCGCTGACGCGGACGATCTTCGTCACCCCCCCGCTCGCGCCGTCGCCGGCCGAGCCCGTGCGCATCGACGTGGAGGCGCGCCAGCCGGCCTCCGACGTCGAGCTCCGGCCGGGAGAGTGGCTCAACCTCCAGTTCAAGGGGTCGCTCGCCGGCAAGGCCGAGTTCGCGATCGCGGGCAAACGCCGCTATCCGATGGCCGAAACGAACCCGGCGCTCGGGATCTACCAGGGCGTCTACCAGGTGAAGCTCGAGGACGTCTACGAGCAGGCCGAGATCGAGTTCTTCCTGAAGGGCGCGGACGGGACCGCCTCCGCCAAGGCGAAGGGCCGCCTCACCATCCGCGACACGCCGATCGTGGCGGTCGTGCGCTCGAGCGCGCCGCTGGCGGTGAAGACCGGGCCCGGCAACGGCTACCTTCTTTTCCCCGAGACGAACACCCGGTTCCTCGTCGCGGGGCGCCAGGGCGGGGAGACGAAGGTGCAGCTCTCCCCGGATCAGTCCGGCTGGATCGACTCGAACGCCCTAACCTTCCTGCCCCCCGGCAGCCTGCCGCCCCGAGGAGTCCTCGGCACGGTCCGTACGACGGCCGTCCCCGGCGGGACGGTCGCCAGCCTGTCGATCAGCGAGCAGATCCCCTTCGAGGTCGAAGAGGCCGCCGATCTGCGCACGCTCACGCTGCGCCTCTACAACGCGGTCGGCTACACGAACTGGATGGTCTACGACTCCACCGACACCTTCATCCGCCAGGTCCGCTGGCGCCAAGAGGACACGCACACGGCCGTCGTGACGTTCCACCTGGACCCCGGACATCGCTTGTGGGGGTACCACGCCGACTGGGAAGGGACCTCGCTCAAGCTCGAGCTGCGCCACGCCCCGCCGTTCGCTCCGAAAGGCGAGTCCGTCTTCAAGGACCGGGTGATCGTCGTCGACGCGGGCCACCAGCCCAGCTCGCACGGCGCGACCGGGCCGCACGGCTACATCGAAAAGGACGCGAACCTCGCGATCGCCAAGGCGTTCGAGAAGCTCCTGGCCAAGGAAGGAGCCAAGGTCGTCATGACCCGGACCGGCGACGACGAGGTGAACCTCTCCGAGCGGCCGAAGATCGCCTGGGAGAAGCGCGGCGAGCTCTTCATCAGCGTCCACAACAACGCGATCGGCGACGGCGAGGATCCGTACCGCGTGCCGCGAGGGTTCTCGATCTACTACTACCACCCGCACAGCTTCGACTTCGCGCGCGCGACGCACCTCGCGTATCGCCGCCGCATCCCGCTGCCCGACGAAGGGACCCGCTACGGGAACCTGCTCGTCGCCCGCCTCACCGAGATGCCGGCGATCCTCGTCGAGAGCGCGTACATGATCCTCCCGGAGCAGGAGGCCCTCCTGGCGAGCCCCTCGTTTCAGCGGCGGCTGGCCGGCGCGATGCTGGAAGGCGCGCGCAGTTTCCTTGAGCAGGCCCGAGAGGCGTCGTCGAGGACGCCGAAGCCGCCCACCGTGACGGCGCCGCCGCCCGAGCCGGAGCCCGCCGCGGGAGCCTCGGGCGCGCCGGCGCCCGCGGACAAGAAGCCCACGAAGCGCAGGAGAAAACAATGACGGCAACGACAGGGGCCGATCTCGCCGCGCAGCGCTACCTCAAAGCGTTCTACGACATCCTCGCCATCGGACAGTCGCTCCGCGAGGGCGCCGAGGACAAGATGTGGGTCCGCGTGCTCGAGAAGCTGGCGGTGGCGCTCGACGCGGAAGCCGGGACGTATTTCGTCGTCGGAGTGAAGGGCCGCGAGCTCGTGCCGTACTACTCGCTGGGCATCCCGCCCGAGCAGATCAGCCAGGTGCCGATCCCGATGGGGAAGGGCCTGTGCGGCTGGGTGGCCGTCCATCGGGAGCCGCTCCTCGTGGCCGACGCCTACAAGGACTCGCGATTCATGCCCGACGTCGACCAGGCGACCGGGTTCAAGACGCGCTCGGCGCTTTGCGTCCCTCTCATGGACCGGCTCGACCTGGTCGGCGTCCTCGAGCTCCTCAATCGCCGCGACGCCCCGTTCAGCGAGGAGGATCAGCGTTTCGTCGAGGCGGTCTGCCAGGCCGTTTCGCTCAACCTGCGCCTCGTCCGCCTCGAGGGGATGCTCAACAAGGTCACGGCGCACAACGCGAGCATCCTCGAGAACCTCACCGGCGGCTTCCTCGCGCTCGACATCCGCGGCCGCGTCATCATCTGCAACCCCGCGGCGAAGAGGATCCTCGAGCTCCAGGAAGAGGTCATGAACGTCCCCGTGGAGCAGGCCCTGCGCCACGTCCCCGCGCTGGCCGAGGTCCTGGCCAAGACGCTGCAGACGAAGCAGATCGCCAAGCGCCAGGACCTCCGCTGGAGCTACAAGGATCAGCCGCGGCTCCTCGGCTACAGCACGCTCCTCATCCAAGACGCGCAGGGCAACTTCACGGGCTGCGGCATCACCTTCCAAGACCTGACCTCGATCAAGCGATGACCACGTTCGCGCTCGCGCTGTTATTGGCCGTCGCCGGGGCCGAGCCGACGCCCGCGCCCAGCCCTTCGCCGGAGCCGTCTCCCGCTCCCGCCGCGAGCCCGGCCCCGCCGGCCGATCCGGCGGCGGCCAAGCCCGCGGCGCCCGCCGGGGCCACGGCGCCCGCCGCGGAGACGGCGCCGGCTCCCGCCGCCAAGCCCGCGCCGAAGCCGGCCCCGACGGCCGCGCCCGAGCCCGGCCGCGTGGCGGACGGGGTGATCCGCTTCGGCCAAGACATCGTCCTGTCGCCCGGCCAGGCGGTCGACGGCCCGGTGATCGCGCTGGGAGGGTCCGTCTCCGTGGACGGGCCCATCGAAGGGCCGGTGATCGCCTTCGGAGGCGGCGCGAAGGTAGGACCCCGCGCGGTGGTGGAAGGGCCGGTCATCTCCTTCGGCGGGAGCTCGAGCGTCGATCCGGCGGCGAAGATCGACGGGCCGGTGCTCGACCTGCCCGGCGCTCGTTCGGCGGCGCGCGTGCTCGCGCCGTTGGCGACGGTCGTCGCTTCCCTCACGGCGCTCGCGGTCTTCGGCCGGCTCTTGGCCGGGCTGGGCTGGCTGGTGGTCGGCGTCGTCTTGTACGCGCTCTTTCCCGACGCGCTGAGGAACACCCGGGACGTCCTCGAGCGCAAGACGGCGGCCTGCGCCGTGTGGGGCCTCGTCGCGGGGCCGGCGCTCGCCTGCATCGCGCTCACGTTCGCCGCGTCGCTGATCGGCCTGCCGCTGGTTCCGCTCGTGGGGATGATGACCGCCGCGGCGTACGTCTGGGGCACGGTGGCGCTCGGCTATTGGATCGGCACGCGCGCCGGAGAGGGGCGCTGGGAGAGCGCCGTCGCCTCGATCGCGTTCGGCCTCCTCGCCCTGAAGCTCCTCGGTTTCGTGCCCGTCGTCCGCTGGCTGGTCGGAGTCGCGACCTTCATCCTCGCGGTCGGCGCCGCGTTCGCCTCTCGCTTCGGCTTCCGCGGCCCCGGCCTCGTCACCCCGGTGGTGCCCAAATGAAGACCCTGCAGACCGCCGTCGACTTCAAACTCCCCGGCGTCGATGGGAAGACCTACTCCCTCGACTCGTTCAAGGACGCCAGGGCGGTGGTCGTCGTCTTCTCCTGCAACCACTGCCCCTACGTCCAGGCCTACGAGGGCCGGTTGATCGAGCTTCAGCGGGACTACCAGGCCAAGGGCGTCCGGCTCGTCGCGATCAACTCGAACGACGCGGTGAACTATCCCGAGGACTCGTTCGACGAGATGAAGCGCCGCGCCGAGCGGCTCGGCTTCAATTTCCCCTACCTGCGCGACGAGAGCCAGGAGGCGGCCCGCGCCTACGGGGCGACGCACACGCCGCACCTGTTCGTCTTCGGCCCCGACCGGCGGCTTGCCTACACCGGCAAGCTCGACGACAACTGGCAGGAGCCCTCCAACGTCGGGCGGCGCTACCTGCGCGAGGCGCTCGACGACCTCCTCGCGGGCCGGCCGGTCCGCGAGCCCGAGACGCACGCGATCGGCTGCACCATCAAGTGGAAGCGCTAGCGGGGCGGAGCCCCGCTGGGCCGGCGCGCGCTGGGGCTATCGGGCTCGCCGGCCTGAGCCTCGCGCTCCAGCTCGCGGTCGCCGCCGGCGCCGCCCCGGCGGCCAAAGAGCCGCCGCCCCCCGTCGTCACGCTCAAGGTCCACGGCTTCCGATCCAGCGTCTGGGTCACGATCGACCCGAGCGGCAAATTCCGCCTGCGCGAAACCCTGCCCGAGGACGTCGCGCGCAAACCCCGTCGCGTCACGAAGCGCTTCGGCAAGAAGGCGCTCGCGAAGCTGCTGCGCGACGCCGAGCACGCGGGGTTCTTCGAGCTGCAGGAGCGCTACGCCGAGAGCTCGCAGGCGACGACCTCCTGGCGGCTGGAGATCGAGGGCTCCCCGGGCCGCAAGGCCGTCGCCGCCTACGGCGACCCGCCGCCCGCGTTCCAAGCCGTGGTCGACCGCATCGAGGAGCTCTACGGCAAGCCGCTGCTGCCCGACCTGGCGCGCGGCGCGCGCCGCTCGGCGGAGCCGCCCACGCGCCCGTTCATCGACACCAGCCCCACCGCCGCCCCCAAAGACGACCGTTCGAAAGAGTGGGAAGATTAGTGAAGTTAGTAAAGTGGGGACAGTCCCCACTTTACTAACTTCACCAGACGGCGGCGCGGTGTTCGGGGGCGCGGTAGAGGCGGTCCCCCGGACGGACGCCGAAGGCCCGGTGGAAGGCGGGCAGGTTGGATAGGACGTTGTTGACCCGGAACGCCTCGGGCGGGTGCTCGTCGGTCGCCATCTGCAGCGCGAGCGCCTCGTCGCGCTGGGCCGTGCGCCAGGCCTGCGCCCAGCCCAGGAAGAAGCGCTGGTCGCCCGTCAGCCCGCCGATGACCGGGGCTTCGCGGCCGCCGAGCGACAGGCGGTAGGCGTCGTAGGCGATCGTCAGGCCGCCGAGGTCGGCGATGTTCTCGCCCAGCGTGTTGCGGCCGTTGACGAACTTGCCGGGCAGGCCCTCGAAGGCGTCGGCCTGCGCGATCAGGCGGCGGCCTCGCGCCTCGAACTTCGCCCGGTCGGCGGGCGTCCACCAGTCGTTGAGCGCCCCTTGGGCATCGAACTTCGAGCCCTCGTCGTCGAAGCCGTGGGTGATCTCGTGGCCGATGATCGCGCCGATCGCGCCGTAGTTCACGGCGTCGTCGGCCCCGGGGTCGAAGAAGGGAGCCTGCAGGATCGCGGCCGGGAAGACGATCTCGTTGCGGATCGGCGAGTAGTACGCGTTGACGTCCTGAGGGTTCATGCCCCACTCAGCGCGGTCGACGGGCTCATGGAGGCGCGCGAGCATCCGGCGGTACTCGAAGCGGCTCGCGCGGCGGATGTTGCCGAAGAGGTCCCCGGGCCGCAGGTCGAGGCCCGACAAGTCACGGACGCGCTCCGGACCGCCGATCTTCACGGTGAGGCGCTCGAGCTTCTCGAGCGCCTTCGCCCGCGTCGCGGGCTCCATCCAATCGGCGGCGCTGATGCGGGCGACGTAGGCGGCGATCACGTGGTCGACCAGACGCCGGGCCCGCGCCGCCGCCTCGGGCGGAAAGTGCCGCTCGACGTAGAGGCGGCCGATCGACTCGCCGAGGGCGCCCTCGACCAAGGACACGCCCCGCTTCCAGCGAGGACGCGGCTCCGGCTGGCCGCTCAGCGTGCGCCCGTAGAAGTCGAAGCGCGCGTCGAAGAATCCGCTCGTCAGGTAGCCGCCCGCCTCGTCCAACAGGCGCGCCTTGAGATAGAGCTTCCAGTCCTCGAGCGGACTGTCCCCGACCACCCGCGCGAACCCGGTCAAATACGAGGGCTGCCCCACGTCGACCTGGGTCTGGGAGCGCGGCAGGCCGGCGGCGCGCAGGAAGCGCGTCCAATCGAAGCCGGGCGCCAGGCGCCCGAGCTCGGAGACCGCAAGCATGTTGTAGGTCCGCTCGGAGTCGCGGTTCTCGACCGTCGTCCAGTGGTGCCCGGCCAGCGCCTTCTCGAGAGCGAAGACGCGCTCCGCCTTCTCGCGGGCGCCGCCCTCGCCGGCCAACGTGAACAGCCGCGCGAGGTACTCCCGGTACTTTCCGCGCAACGCCTCCGCCTCCACGCCTTCATTGAAGTAGTAGTCGCGGTCCGGAAGCCCCAGGCCTGTCTGGAAGAGCCCGCCGGTGTGCCGGTCGGGCCGCTTCGCGTCCTGGCCGACCGCGAACCCGACGGGAGCGCCTCCCCCCGACCGGAGCGACGACGCGAAGACTCTCGGCAAGGCCGCCTTGGAAGCGATGCGATCGATCGCGCGCAGGCGGCCGTCGATCGGAGCCGTGCCGAGCGCCTCGAGCCGCTCCTCATCCATGAAGCTGCGATAGAGGTCCGCCACGCGCCTCTGCTCGCCGGCGGCGGCGTCGCCCGCGGCGACCGCCTCGTCGACGATCGCCTTCACCGCCAGCTCGGACTTGTCGCTCAACTGGTCGAAGGAGCCGAAGCGGCTCTTGTCGGCCGGCATCCGGAAGGCCGCCAGCCAGCCGCCGTTGGCGTAACGGAAGAAATCGTCTTGGGGCCGGACGCCGGGATCGAACGCCGAAGCGTCGATGCCGGAGCCCGCCCGGGAGCGGTCGAAGAGGCCGTCGAGCACCTCCTCCGGCTCGGCCGCCGGCGCGGCGCCGCCCAGGAGGCGTCCGACCGCGGACTGCAGCCCGCCGAGGATGCCGGGCGCGAGGCGCTCGGCCCGCGCACTCGACCGGGCGGGCGCGAGGATCGCGGTCTTCGGCAACGCCAACGGCGAGAGGCCCGCGTGGGGGAGCGACGCCGCCAGCGGCAAAGCGATGACGGCGGGCGCGGCCACGGGAGCGAGCGGCCCGCCGAGCCCGGGCGCGATCGGAACGACGACGGGAGCCGTCTTCGTCTGCCCGAACGCCGCCGCCGGCAGGAGGAGGAGCGCGACCGCCCAAGCCCGCATCTGGAGGGCATGATACCTCAGAGCGGCGGCCACGGCTTGGGCCTTACGGGCCGTAGAGGGCCCGCGTTGGACCTAGTGCTCCCACCGTCTCATAATCGGCGTTCTGGCCGGGCGATCTTGACCTCCGGCTAGGCGCGAGGCGCGAAGATACTGGACGTATCTGAGCGCCGAGCAACGACGCCGGAGGTCAAGAGCGCCCGGCGCCGCTATTGAGGAAATCGTCGTTGAACATCCATTTTCCTTCATGAGCGGCGCGGCCCAGGCTTGGCCGGATGCGGCGTCGCTCCTAGGCGGCGTACGTACAGTACGCCGCCGTCGTCGCTCCTTGCCTCCGGCCAAGCCTGGGCCGCCAGAACGCCGATTATGAGACGGTGGGAGCACTAGAGGATCCCCAGGTGCGTCGCGAGCCACGAACCGCACTGCGCGGACTTGAGGCAGACGCCGCTCGCGCGGCGGCACTCGCCCTGCAGTCCGGCGCGGCGGCAGGCGGTCAGCAGCCCGGCGCCGGCTTCCCAATTGGCGGATAGGCGTCCGCCGTTGCCCGCGCCCATGATCCGCAGGAAGGCCGCTCGTCCGGTGGGATCGGACTCGGCCGGCGGCGCCGGGTCGCCGGCGGCGGAGCCGCCGCCGCCCCACTCCTTCTCGGACTCCAAGCGGGCGAACGCCTCCTCCACCGCCCGGCGGACGTCCTCGGCGACCGGCGGCCCGGCCGGGGCCTTCGCGGGCGCGGCGGCGAGCGCCCCCGGCAGACGCGGCGCGGGCACGGCGAACGAGATGTCGCCCTCGCCGGGCCGGCGCACCACCCCCGGCATGTGGGTCGCGCGGCCCGGGGTCGTCGGCAGCTCGGAGGTCTCGGGCTTCGTCGCGCGCGGCGCCGCCGTGGGCGTGGGCCCGCCGTGCCGGAACGGCACCTCCCCTTCGAGGGCCTTCTCCGGAGGATTCGCCCAGCGGTCGATCGCGAAGAGGGCGACGAGGGCGGCCACGACGCCGGCGGCGATCCCCCCGACGGGCCTGCGAGCCGGCGGCGCCTGCGGGTCGGCCATTATACGCCGCGCTTCGGACACGTCTCGTTGAGGAGGCAGCCGGGGCAGTCGGGCGCCGCGGCGCGGCACACGCGGCGCCCGTGCCAGATCAGCGCGTGGCCGAAGTAGATCCAGTCTTTCTTCGGGACCGCCGCCATCAGGTCCCGCTCGATCTTCTCGGGCTCCTTCTCGCCGGTGAGCCCGAGCCGGTACGCGACGCGCCGGATGTGCGTATCGACGACGACCCCGGCCGGGATGCCGTAGGCGGTGCCCAAGACGACGTTTGCGGTCTTACGGGCCACGCCGCGGAGCTCCAGGAGCTCCTCCATCGTCTTGGGCACGAGGCCGCCGTGGCGCTCGACCAACGCGCGCGCCATCTGCTTGATGGAGGCCGCCTTCGAGCGGAAGAAGCCGGTCGAGCGGATCTCGGCCTCGAGCGTCCGGTCGTCCGCCGCGGCGAAGGCCGCCGCTGTCTTGTATTTTTTGAAGAGGCGGGGCGTGACCAGGTTCACGCGCTTGTCCGTGCATTGCGCGGAGAGGATGGTCGCGACGATCAGCTCGAGCGGGCTCGAGTGATCGAGCTCGCAGTGGGCGTCGGGGTAGAGCTTGCGCAGCCCTCTCAGGACGGCCTGGGCCTGCCGTTTCCGGTCAAACGCCATTCTGCGCGGAATTATACCGCGCATGGAGGCGGCGTGCGTAGTCCAGCACGCGGCGGGAGTAAGCCCGGTAGCGCTCGCGGCCGGCCTCCGTGGCGAGCATCGCCAGGTCCCGCTCGATCCACTGGAGGTTCGCCTTCTCGTCGCGGCGCTGCAGCTCCAGCTTCGCCAGGGCGTCGACCCGGTAGACCTCGATCGCGCGGGCGTCCTGCCCGGTGCGCTCCATCTCGGCGATCGCGTCGACGGAAGCCTTGATCTTGCGCTCCCAGCGGACGATCCGGCGCTTGGTCTTCTCCCGGCGCTTTTCGAGCTCCTTGACGTACGCCGACAGCCGCGAGCCGGCGAGCGGGATGTTCGTCTCGTAGGACTCGGTGAGCCATTTCACAAACTCGGGGACCGTTCCGCCGCGGAACTTATTGTACGCGTTCCGGTAGAAGCTGTTCTTCTCGAACGGCAGCCCGAGCTCCCGCATCACCTCGAAGGTGACGAGATACGCCTCGAGCTCCATCTCGAGCGCGTCGGTCGGCAGCAGCTGCGCCTTCTGGACCACGTGCAGGAGCTCGTGGACGAACGTGGGGGCGGCCTCGACCGGGTCCTTCTTCAGGTAGTGCTTGGCCATCTGCACCATGTCCCAGTCGTAGACGTACTCGCCGTTGTTGGCGCGGAGCTCCGAGACGAAGACCGTGATGGGCCGCCCGCGGCCGCGAGACAGCTCGTCGGCCTGCGCGAGGACGCGCCGGGCCGCCTTCGACTTCCAGGCGGCCGCGGTCACGTCCGCGAGCCACTTCGCGTGCGCGGGGTCCGCGATGGACAGATACGGGGGCAGCGCGCCGTCCTTGGGCGCCGACTGCCTCGGGCTCTCGAGGTCGGGGAACGGCAGGACGAGCTGCACGACGTCCGGACGGCGCGCGCCGTCGAACCAGCGGCCCGGGTCCTTCGCGTGCGCGAGGGCGCTGAGCCCGGCGACGTTCATGCGCGGAAGCTGGACTTGCGCCGGGGCGACGGCGGCGCCTATCCGCACCCGAGGCTTCGGCGACGGCAGAGCGAGCCCGAGCGAAAGCTGCGGGCCGATCGCCCCGGCGATCGCGGCGGCACTGGCGCCGGCGGACGGCACGGAGCCGAGCGTCGAGGCCACCGGAGGCAGGACGACGCGGCCGGAGGCCGCGGCGGCCGTCGCGAGCGCCAAGGACGAGAGGATCATCGCGAGACGTACCATCGGTGGGTCCTCCGCGCGTACTCTCGCACGCGGCGCGCGAAGCGCTCCACGCGCGCCCGCTGCGCCGGATCTTCGAGGAGCGCCTGGTCGCGCTCCTGCCACGCGAGCACCGTCTTCTCGTCGGCCAGCTTCCGCTCGAGCTTCGAGACCTCCTCGAGCTCGTACTGCGCGACCCTAGATTCGGGGTGGCCCATCCGCCGCAGGGCCTCCGCCGTCATGCGCCGCTTGGCGAGCCGAAGCGAAAGGCGCGCCATGCGCTTGCGCGTGTCGACCTTGCGCTCCTCGAGCCGCCGCCGCACGCCGTCGATGCCGAGCCGCAGCACGCTCAGGTCGTCCTTGTAGAGCCCGCCGAGGAGGAAATCCATGAGCGGGCCCACGCCCTTCCGAAAGTGCCGCTCGACGTCGTCGTCCCACTTCGAGCCGCCGTACTCGCCGCCGAGCTCGATGGCCACGCGGAAGTCCAGCATGTACGCCTCGAGCTCCATCTCGAACAGGTCGGAGGGAAGGCCCTCGGCCTTCTGGAGGACGTGGAGCAGCTCGTGCGCGAGGACGGACGCGGCGACCGCCGGCTCGCGGCGCTGGAGCGAGGCCTTCAGCCGGACGACCTCGGTGTCCATGCTGAACTCGCCCGCCAGCGGGCGAATCGGCGCGATCTCGACCGGGATGGGGCGGCCCTGGGCGGCCGCGAGGCGCTCGACGCGGCGCAGGACGTGGCGGGCGGACCGGGAGCGGCGCATCTCCATCGCGACCGCGTCGAGCCAAGGCTGGTCCTCGGGCAAGGTCGAGCGGAGGTAGCCCTGGGCGGTGAAATCGCGCGGGACCGCCACCGCCAAGGCCGCGGCCGGGAGCGGGCCCGCGCCGTCGAAGCGGCGCGAGAGGCTCAGCGCGGCCAGCTCGAGCGACGGCCGGAGCCCGGGAAGGGCGGCATGGGCGCCCGCCTGCGCCGCGATGGAGGCCATCGGCTTGCGGTGAGCGGGCACGACGGCGCCTGCGGCGGCGAGCGCGGTGGGCGCGGCGGCGGCGATGGCGGAGGCCGGCAACGGAGGGACGGCCACGGGCTTCACCGTTGCCAGGCACGCGGCGGCTGCGAGGCGCAGCAACATGCGTTTCTTTTCGGTGCGTGCCTGGCCTCACCGTTACGCCGACAGATCGAGGCCTGGCACGCTACCGCTACGCCGATTCTACGGCAGCACGGCGGGAAGTAATATGGGACCGAAGGACCGGGCCGGGGTCGCATCGGCCCCAGGGCTCAGGGGGTCTTAAGGCCCCCGATCGTCGTCAGGTTCAATCCGAGCACGCGCCACTTCGCGTCCTTGAACTTCGCGAAGTAGGCGTCGAGGGGCTCGTCTTGGACCTGCTTGCCGTAGGCGGCGTGGCGGACGATCGGCCCGCCCGGGGTCTGCAGGACGAGGACCTGGTGCGTCACGACGACCGGCCGGTCGGGCAGGTCGGCGCGAATCACGCTCCCGACCGCGCCCGAAGGGATCGCCGGCCCGAGCTCCGCCAGATGCTCGAGCGGCACATACGGCAGGCGCGCGACGACGTCGTTGATCTCCCGGCCCCGCTCGCGCCAACGCTCAACGCGGGCGACCCTCTGGGCCTCGGGCTCATCGGAGAAGCCCTCGAGGTCGGCGGTGCTCTTGGCCACGTACCACTCGCGCTTGCGGATCGTCTTGAAGACCCACTGGACCTTGCGGTCCGCCACCTTGACGGTGACGTCGCTCAGGAAACCGGCCTCCATGTTGTTGGGGATCCAATCGGTCTCCGGGAAATGGTTGCGCGTCTCGTAGGAGACCTTGCCGTCGCGGTAGCGGATCCGCTGGAGCAGCGCCTTCGCTTTCTCGAGCTCCGGCTCGAGCGCCAGCGCCATCACCTGCTCGACGAAGGTCGTGCAGTCCGCCTGGGCGAAGGTGACGAGGGGGTCCCGGTCGAACTCCCCCGTCTCGCCTTCGCCTAGGGGGCCGAGCTTGTACGGGGTGCCCAAGAACCGCTCGCTGACGGCGGCGATGCGGGCCTCGAGCCCGGGGTGCGCCGCGTGGATCGCGGCGAGCTCGGAGGCGATCTTCGGCTCGTCGAGCCGGTGGAAACCCGCGGCGACCGCCGCCGCCGCGAAGATGGCGAGAATCACCCCTTCCTCAGCGGGTGGAAGAAGATCTCCATGAACACCGCGTTGTCGTAGAAGCCCTGGATCCAGTTGCGCAGCCCGTAGACGCCCGTCGGGTGCACGGTCAGGATGCTCGGCACGGCCTCAAATCCGAGGTCCTGGATCTTGGCGTAGAGCCTGGCGCGTTCCTTCGGATCGACGGTGCGCACGGCCTTCTCGATCAGCTCGTCGAGCTTGGGGTCGGCGAAGCCCTGCGCCGACGGGTAGCGTCCCTTCGAGTGGTAGAACGGGAAGACGAAGTTGTGCGCGTCGGGGTAGTCCGCCGTCCAGCCGCGGGCGAACAGCGGCATGAGCTTCCGCTGCGCCTTGTCGAGGAACGACGGCCAGTCGACGCCGCGCAAGTCGACGCGGAACTTGGGATTGAGCGACTCGACGTTCTTCTTCAAGATGATGCAGGCCATCTCCCGAAGCTCGCCGCCGGTGTTGTAGGTCATGGTGAACCGGAAGCCCTTCTCCCAGACCTTGCCGCCCCACGCCTTCCGGAAATGCGCCTCGGCCTTCTTGAGGTCGTGCGTGTAGTGGCGGGCCTTGGCGTCGTGGCCCGGTAGGCCCGGCGGCACGGGGCCCTTCGCGCGCTTGGCCGTGCCCTTGAACGTGTCACGCAGGTAGGCCTCGTAGTCGAACGCCCACGCAAATCCCTTCCGCAAGTCCGGGTCGGTGAAGAAGTCCGTCGGGATGCCGTCGCCGTCGAGCTTGCCGGCGCCGATATCGGGATTCGCGACCGGGTTGATGGCGACCGTGAAATAGAGCGCGGGATCGGCCTGTAGGCGCGGCAGGCG
>JACQPK010000117.1 GCA_016207565.1 Elusimicrobiota bacterium | reverse complement strand
GTCGCCGGGCCCGACGCCGCGGCCAGGGAGTAGGTCGAGCCCAGGACCGTCCAATCGCTCCAGACCGCGGCCGCGTTGGCGGCGCGCACGCGCAGATGGTAGACCCTGTTCCCGAGCGCGATCGCCGGGATCGTCCCCGACGGGCCGCTCGCGTTCGCCGAGCCCGCGACGCTCAGGAAGTCGCCGCGCGTCGACGCCTGGACCTGATAGGTCGCGCCCGGCCCGTTGCCGCCGTCGCTCCAGGACAGCGTGATGCTCGAGGGCCAGATGCCCGCGAAGGATATGGGCAGCCCGGCGAAGGCGAGCGTGTAGGTCGAGGCCGAGATCGCGCCCGTCTCGGCGCCCTGGGCGTTGCGGGCCTTGGCCGCGAACGCGTAGAGGGCGTTCGGCGCCAGGGAGGCGAACCTGGCGGAGGTCCCGGGGTCGTAGGCCTCGTTCTTGGCCGCGACGCCGCCTCCGCCGCCCAGCGCGTAGAGCTTCCCGCCCTCGACGGCGGCCGCGACGGCGCGCGCGGCCGGCATGGGCGGGCGCGCCGTCCAGGCGTCGGCGGCCGGGTCGTACTCCTCGTGGGTTCCGACCGCTGAACCGGTCGTGCCGCCCACCACGTACATCTTCCCGCCCAGCGCGGCTCCGGCGACGGTATAGCGGGCCGCGGGCAGCGGGGCCTTCGTGGTCCACGCGTCCGACGCCGGATCGTAGCGCTCGTGGACCGCCAACGCCGAGCCGTCGTAGCCCGCCACCGCATGGAGCTTCCCGCCAAGCGCCGCCACGGCCAGGGAGTCGCGAGCCGTGGGCATCGCCGCCTTGGACGTCCACGCGTCCGTCGCCGGATCGTAGACCTGGTGAGTGGTCAAGCGAGAGCCGTTGAACCCGCCGACCGCGTGCAGCTTGCCGTCGATGGCCGCGGCGCCCAGCCCCTGCCGGGCCGTGGGCATGGCCGCGCGCTGCGCCCAGGTGTCGGTCACCGGGTCGTATTCCTCGTTGAGCGGAGAAGCGACGCCCGTGCTCCCTCCGAGCAGGTAGAGCCGGCCGCCCAGCGCCACCGCCGCCACGCTCGTCCGGGCGGTCGGCATCGGAGCCCGGGTCGTCCAGACGTTGGCGACCGGGTCGTATTCCTCGTTCGCCGCGGTCGGCGCGCCGCCGCCCACCGCGTAGATTCGGCCTCCGAGAGTCGCCGCCCCGAGCGCCCCCCGCCCCGTCGGCATGCTGGCCCGCGTGGCCCAGGTTCCCGCCGCGCGCCAACCCGCGTAGGCCCCCCCCAACGCGACGTTCGCTCCGGAGAGGCCCAGGGTGATGCGGCTGAAGCTCGCCGCGTAGGCCGACGCCGTGATCGTGTGCGTCGAGATGTCGTCGAATACGATAGCGCTCGGCGTCTCGATCGCGCTCCACGTCGAGCCCAGCACCGCCCAGTCGTTCCAGACCCCGGCCGAGTTCGACGCGCGCACGCGGAAATAGTACGTGGTCTGCGGCACCGCGATCCCCGTGACCGTCCCGGCGGCGGCGCTCGCGTTCGCCGTGCCCGCGACGCTCAGGAAGTCGCTTCGCGTCGACGCCTGGACCTGATACGTCGCGCCGGGGCCGTTGCCGCCGTCGTTCCAGGAGAGCGTGATGCTCGAGGGCCAGATTTCCGTAAAGGAGACGGGGCCCGAGGCATAGGCCAGCGTGTACGTCGACGCCGTTATCTCCGCCGTCTCGGACCCGTGAAAATTGCGCGCCTTGGCCGCGAACGAGTGGAGGGTATTGGGCGCCAGGCCGGCGAAGCGCGCCGCCGTGCCCGGATCGTAGAGTTGGTTGTCCTGCGTCGTGTTCCAGCCCGCGATGAAATAGCCCTTCCCACCGGCCACGGCCGCGGCGTGCCCCGTGCGCGCCTGAGCGATGGCGCGGCGCTCTCGCCATTGATTGGTGCTGGGATCGTACTCCCGGTTCAGCGCTACGCCCACGGACCCGTCCCAGCCCGCGACGATGAACGCCTTCCCTCCAATCGCCACGCCGGCCATGTTCATCTGAGGAGAGGGCACCGGGGCCCGCGCGGTCCAGGCGTCGAGGCCGGGGTCGTACTCCTGGTTCGAGGTGCCCGCGATGAAGTAGCCCTTGCCGCCGAGCTCCACCCCGACCGGACCCGAGACCGCCGTCGGCGCCGGCGCGCGCGGCGTCCACGCGTCCCCGCTCGGGTCGTAGGCCTCGTGAGTCCCGAGGGCGACGCCATTGAGGCCCCCCACCGCGTAGATCGTCCCCTCGATGGCGACGGCGGCGAGGGAGCCGCGGGCGGTGGGCAGCGGGGCGCGGACCGTCCAGGCGTCGGCGACCGGATCGTAGGACTCGTGGTTGGCCACCGGGCTGCTCCCGCTATCGGTCAGCGAGCCGCCTAGGGCGTGGATTCTCCCTCCGGTCGCGACCGCGGCCAAAGACAGCCGCGCCGTGGGCATCGCGGCCCTCGAGGCCCAAACGTTCGCCGCGGGATCGTACTCGTAGTTCGTCGCCTGCGGCGGAGCCCCCGACGGCGAGACGTTGCCCCCCAGCAGGTACACCTTGCCCCCCAGCCCCGCCGCCGCGGGAAGGTAGCGCGACACGGGCAGCGCGGCGCGCGTCGTCCAGCTTTCCCCATGCCAGCCGCCGTCTACGGAGCCGTCGCGCACGACCCGGGTCCCCGAGAGACCGAGGCCGCTGCTGCTGAAGACCACCGCGTAAGCCGACGCGGTGATCGCATGCGTCGAGATGTCGTCGAACACGATCGCCGTCGGCGCCTGGATCGCGCTCCAGGTCGAGCCCAGCACCGCCCAGTCGTTCCAGACCCCGACCGCGTTCGCCGCGCGCACGCGGAAGTAGTACGTCGTCTGAGGCACCGCGATCCCCGTGAGCGTCCCGACGGCGGCGCTCGCGTTCGCCGTGCCCGCGACGCTCCGGAAGTCGCTGCGGGTCGAGGCCTGGACCTGGTAGGTCGCGCCCGGGCCGTTGCCGCCGTCGTTCCAGGAGAGCGTGATGCTGGAAGGCCAGATGCCGGTGAAGGAGACCGGCAACCCGGCGAAGGCGAGGGTATAGGTCGAGGCCGCGACCTCGGCCGTCTCGGCGCCGTGCGCGTTGCGGGCCTTGGCGGTGAAGGTGTACTGCGTGTTTGGAAGGAGGTTAGGAAAGTAG
>JACQPK010000116.1 GCA_016207565.1 Elusimicrobiota bacterium | reverse complement strand
GAACTCGAGCATGCCGGGCACGATTTGGTACACGTAGGTCTTGATGCCGACGACGTCGTCGGCGTCGGCGATGCGGGCGTCGGCCTCGATCTTCGCGAGGGCGTTCGCGCGGGCCTCGTAGATGAGCGAGGTCAGCTCGGGGATCTCGCCGCGGACGAGCGACTTGAAGAAGGAGGTGAGGCCGCCGGCGAGCCCGAGCGAGTACACCGAGACGCCGAGCACCAGCCGGATCGGCATGTAGCCGGCGTGGATGATGTTCCACATCTCCTCGTTGGACATGTCGCTGGTGACGACGCCGTCCGTCCACGGCGGCGGCAGGCCGCGGTGGCGGGACGCCGTCCCGAGCATGATCATCTCCTGCATGCCTTGGAACGGCCGGATCAGCGTGCGGATGCCGATGACGGCGTTTCCGCCGGCGGCCTCGGCCTCGCGCGTGATGCGCTCGAGCGCCAGGTGGCGCGTGCGGTTGAAGATCTCGGAGAACTCGCGCACCTCCCCGCGGGCGAGGCCCCGGAACGCGCCCTTGACGCCCCCGCCGAGGCCGATCGCGTAGGCGACGTTTCCGAAGACGAACCGGATCGGCGTGAATCCGGCGTCGAGCTGGCAGTAGAGCTCCTGGCCGTCGGCGGCGGTCGAGAAGAACCCCTCCGGCCGCGCGGCGCCGCCGGGAGGAGACGGGGGCGCGTCACCGGCGTGGCGAACGCCCGAGCCGATCGCCAGGAACTCGACCGTGGTGCCTCCGGCATGCTGGACGAACTCGCTCGAGACCCCGGTGATGCCGTGGTCGCCCCGCTCGTGCGCCTCGCGCTCCATCCGCTCGTAGGCGCGCAGGCGGCCCTCGTGGATCACGCTCGTGACCCGCTCCACCTCGCCCCCGACCAGGGTCTTGATCGTCGAGGCGACGCTGCCTACGAAGCCGATCGACATCACGCTGTTGCCGATGACGAGGTCGCCGGGGACCAGCCCCTTCTTCGCGAGGCAGTAGATCTCGTGGCCGGAGAGGCCGGTCAGGACCGCCATCCCTCGACTCTACTAAAATGAATGAGGTGGCGTGCCAGGCCTCGATCTATCGGCGTAACGGTAAGGCCAGGCACGCACCTCATAGAAACGCAATGAGTCTCTACGCCCACCCGCGGCTCTACGATGCCCTCCAGGCCGGCGATACGTCTCAAGAGGCCGATCTCCTCGAGCGGATCCACCGCGAGCACGGCAACGGAGGCCGAGACTGGCTCGAGCCGGCCTGCGGCACCGGCCGCCTCGTCGTCGAGCTCTCGCGCCGCGGATGGAACGTCGCCGGCTACGACCGGGAGCCGAGGATGTTGGCCTACGCCCGGCGCCGCGCGGGTCCGCGGGTCGAGCGAGGAGACCTCCGCTCGTTCTGCCGGCCGGCGAGCTGGGATTTCGCCTACTCGCTGGAGGGCTCGTTTAGGCACCTCGAGTCCGACCGGTACGCGCTGGCGCACCTGCGGGCCACGGCCCGCTCGCTTCGCCCCGGGGGGCTCTATGCCTTGGGCCTCGACCTGACGGACTACCGATTCCCGGAAGAGGACGAGGAGACCTGGGAGGGGGAGGCGGGCGGCCGGAGCGTCCGCCAGGTGCAGATGGCGCTGCCCGCCGACCGGCGGCGGCGCCTGGAGCGCATCCTGCAGTTCGTCTCCATCGGCCGCCGGCTCTTGCGCGAGCGCTACGACCTGCGCACCTACGACGCCGCGGAGTTCCGGCGCCTGGTGGCGCGCTCGCCGTTTGGGCTCGCCGCCGTCTACGATCTTTGGGGCCGCCGCACCCGGCTGTCGTCCTCCACGCGCGCCGCGATCTTCGTCCTGCGAAAGAAGTGGAGAAAGTAAAGTGGGGACTGTCCCCAATTGAATAACTGCCCCTGGAAAATGGACGGGGTTAAGGGTATAGTTACCGTCGACTCAACCCACCGGGAAGGCGGTCACCGATGAACTCCTCGATTGCCCTGATGGCGGCCCTCGCGGCCGCCGCGTGCCCCTCGGCGTTCGCTTACGACGACATACGTTTCCTCGAGCCCATCAAGCTCCAGGGGACCGTCGCCAGGCCGGTCGCGGTCGCCGCCTCGGCGTCCCGGCTGTACTTGCTCGACGAGAAGAAGGGCCAACTCCACATCCTGGCGGCGGACGGGAAGTTCATCCGCGTCGTGGGCAAGGCGGGCGACGCGAAGGACGCGTTCTCGAGCCCGAAGGCGCTCGCGATCGACCCGGACGGGACGGTCTTCGTGGCCGACACCGGCAACTCGAGGATCCAAGTGCTGGACGCGGAAGGGAACTTCCTGTACGCGTTCGGCATGAAAGGCTCGGACCCGGGGCGGCTGCGCGGTCCCGAGGGCGTGGCCGCCGGCGGCTTCGGCCGCGTCTACGTCTCCGACACCGGGAACCATCGCGTGCAGGTGTTCACGCGCGAAGGCATTTTCCTCTACGGCTTCGGCGAGAAGGGGACCCTCTCGGGGCAGCTCCGCGACCCGAGCCGGCTGTTCGTCGATTCCGGGGACTTCGTCTACGTCCTCGACTCGGGGAACTCGCGCGTGCAGAAGTTCGACCCGGCCGCGAAGGCCGTCAAGGAGTTCGCGCTGGAGGCCTCCGACTTCGCGCTCGACGCCTACGGCTTCATGTACGGGCTGGAGCCCAAGCCCGCCAAGGTCCGCGAGATCGCGCCGGACGGTTACGTGCCCGGGGCCTTCGGCTCCAAGGGCTCGGGGATCGGCCAGTTCAAGAACCCGACGGCCATCGCGGCGGGGCCCGACGGGCTCATCTACGTCTTGGACGCGGGCAACGCCCGCCTGCAGCGCATCGAGCTGGCCAACAAGGCCAAGGTCGAGGTCGTCGGGGCGTCGACGGCCTCCAAGCTCCTGGTCTCGGGCCCGGTGAAGCAGTTCGCGCTGCGGGCCTCGGCGATCTCGGCTCAGCCCGACCGGTTCTACGCCTACCTGCCCGAGCCGGGGGAGTTCGTCGCCCTCGACCGCGACGGCGGCGAGCTGCTGCGCTTCGGCCGCAAGTCCGGCAAGGACGCGTCCGTGACCGAGGGCTCGCTGGGGCTCGGGGCGTCCGCGAAGCACGGCCTCTTCGTCTCGGACACGAAGGGAGACAAGGTCCAGCGCTTCACGTCGTCGGGCACGTTCGTCTCGAACTTCGCCGGCTCGACCGGGTTCTTCGACAGCAAGAAGAAGGAAGGGCGCGTCCGGGGGCCCCGGGGCGTCGCGGTGACCGAGAAGGGCACGGCCTACGTCGCCGACACGGGCAACCGCCGGGTGGACGCCTTCACGCCCGACGGGGCGTTCCTGTTCAGCTTCGGCCCGCAGGTCGGTCCCTACGAGCTGCAGGAGCCCGTCGGCGTGGCGTGGGACAACGCCGGCTTCGCGTACGTGCTCGACCGCAAGCTCGGCAAGGTCGTCAAGTGCGAGCCCTCGGGGGGCTTCGTGCTGGCCTGGGGCGAGCCGGGGACGGGGCCGGGGCAGCTCGAGGACCCGGTCGCGATCGCCTTCGACGGCATGAGCTACGTCTACGTGCTCGACGCCGGGCAGAAGCGCGTCGCCGTGTTCCACCGCGACGACGGCCGGTGGGTGACCAACTTCTTCGCCGAGGGAGCCGACGACCGCGGTCTCGAGGAGCCGAACGGGCTCGGCGTCTGGGGCGAGCGCCTGCTGGTCTCCGACCAGAAGAAGGGCAAGGTCCTCGCCTTCAACCTGCGTCCCCTCGCCGCGCCGCCGGCCGTCGTGTCCACCGCCGCGGTGGAAGGCATCGTCGAGCTGAAGTGGACGCCGTCGAAAGACCCCTGGGTCGCTCGCTACAAGGTCTGGCGCACGACCATCCCGGGCGGGCCGTGGGACGAGGTCGGCGAGGTCGACAAGCCTCCCTTCAAGGACTCGAAGGTCCAGGTATATCAGTCGTACCTGTACAAGCTCGCCGCGCAGGCCAGGACGGGCGACCTCGGTCCCTCCTCGCAGCCGATCTCCGTCTTCGTCCCCGGCGCGTTCAACCGCGCGCCGATCGAGCTCGCGTCCGTCGAGATCGGCAACATGCTCCCCGCGAACTACAAATGGTACCTGAAGAACGCGGTCGGCAAGGCCGTCGTCGTCAACAACGTGAACGTGCCGTTCCAGAACGTGAAGCTCGGCTTCAAGCTGAAGGACTTCATGGACTTCGCGACGGAGAAGGTCATCGAGAAGCTCGAGCCTCAAGGCAAGGTCGAGGTGCCGCTGATGGCGACCCTAAACAACAAGATCCTGGACATCACCGAGGAGACGCCGATCCAGGCCGAGATCACCGTCACGTACTTCGAGGGCGGCAAGCCGCACAACGTCTCGATCGCCAAGCCCCTGCGGATCTACGCCCGCAACGCGATGATCTGGGACAACCCGGACCGCGTGAACGCGTTCATCACGACCAACGACCCGATCGTGAAGGACTTCCAGACGAAGGTGCGGGGCGAGGCCCCGCCGCCGTCGACGCAGGCCGCGTCGATCCACCCGAAGGTCCTCGAGGCGCTCCGGCTCTGGACCGCCGCCGGCGAGGCGGGTATCAAGTTCCAGGCGGCCGCGAACAACCCGTTCGAGACCGTCTCGGAGGACCCGACCTTCCCGGTCGACTACACGCAGTTCCCGCGCGACACGATCCGGACAAAAGCGGGCGAATGCGACGACGTGGCGACCCTGTTCGCCTCGCTGTTTTCGGGCGCGAACATCACGACGGCCCTCTTGGATTATCCCGGGCATATCGCGTTGATGTTCGACACGGGGGAGTCGGACGCGAACGCCGCCGGCCTTCCCGAGTCCGACCTCGTGCAGTACGACGGGCGCTGGTGGGTGCCCCTCGAGCCGACGCTCATCGGCGCGGACTTCGCGGACTCGCATCGGCACGCGATCACGGCGTATCGCGAGATGGAGAAGTCGGGCCGCGCCCGGGTCATCGATCCGGCGAAGGCCGTCGAGCAGTTCCAGCCCGTCACGATGCCGGCCCCCGACTGGACGCCCGGGGTGCCCGAGGCCGCGGCGCTGGCGAAGAAGGTCGAGTCGGCGGCGAAGGGCTACGCGGAGCGGCGCTACGACCGGCTCAAGGCCGTCTACGAGGAGAAGCTCAAGGCCGACGCCGCGGACGTCGACGCGCTCAACCAGCTCGGGCTCCTCGAGGTCGACCTGGGCCGTTTCGACGCCGCGCACGCGCGGTTCACGAAGGCGCTGGACTCCGACGCCGCCGACGCCGCCGCGCTCAACAACCTCGGCTCCGTCGCGTTCACGAAGTCGGACTGGGCCGCGGCGAAGGACTACTTCCAGAAGGCGGCGGCGCAGGATCCCTCCGACCCCGGCATCTGGCTCAATCTCGCGAAGACCGCGGCGCGCCTGAAGGACGCGGACGGAGTCAAAGAGTTCGGGCAGAAGGCGCTCGGGCTCGTCCCGGACGCGGAGCGGCCGACGTACACGACGGCGCTCGATCGTCTCTCGAAGCAGGAGAACTGACATGAACGCGCTGATCATCGCCGCGATGCTCGTCGCCGCGCCGTGCCTCGCCGAGGACGCCCCGCCGGCCCCGGCCCGCAGCGCTTGGGCCGACGTCAAGAAGTGGCTCGGGGAGCTGAGGACCGCGATCTCGGAGTCGGCGGTCACGCGCCATCAGAAGCAGAAGCGCGGCGCGCTGGCCGTCGCGGCCGTGCGAGGCCACAAGCAGCTTCTCGACGACCCCGCCAAGCCGTACTGGAAGGGCACGGCCGCCACCAAGCAGGAGCGCGAGGAGCGCCGCGAGCGGGCGGAGCTCGCCGCGGCGCTGGACCTCGCGCTCGAAGGCAAGAATGAAGCGGCCACGGCGGCGCTCGACGCCTTCGAGGCCGCGCACCCGAACTCGGCCCTGCTCGCGGACTGCCGCCAGGCCCGCGAGAAGCTCAAGGCGGCCGAGGCGCCGGCGGCGGAGGAGGCCGCGCCCCCGCCGATGCCCGGGACCGCCGCCAATTCGGAGCCGGCGCCGGTGCAGGCGGACGAGGAGAAGAAGTAGGAGCGACATGCCCTCGGCGGCCGCCTTCTCGGTGCTCCTCCCGCGGACCGACCGGCTGGACGCGCTGCGCATCGCCAAAGCGCTCGCGCGGTTTTTGGGCGTGCCGGTCCACGACGCCGCCGTCCGGGCGCGCCGCTCCTGCGGCATCGTCGCGGAAGGCCTGAGCGAGGACCAGGCGAAGGACCTCGCCAAGCAGCTCGAGGACGAGTCCCTCGGCGGGTGGGTGCTCCGCGACGACGCCCTCGCCACCGTCCCTGCGCCCCACGCCATCAAGGGCATCGAGCTGGCGCCGAAGGGATTTAGGCCGAGCCTCGAGGGCGCCCTGAGCGAGCTGATCCCCGCGCGCTCGATCCGGCTCGTGGCCGCCGCGGCGATCGACCGCGCGCTCGTCCTCGACATCGTCTTGGAGTCGCCGCTCCGCCGGCTGCGCGTCAACGCCGAGCGGTTCGATTTCCGGTGCCTGGGCGGACGGATGAACTACGACGCCCGCAACAACCTTCGCGAGCTGGCGCGGTCCATGTGCGAGCTGTCGCCCGCCGCGCTGCGCGCGCGCGGCACGGCCTCGCTGCTCTCCGACAAGCGCGGGGAGCCGCTTTCCTACGACACGCTCGACGACCTCGATCGCGAGGAGCGCTGGCTCCTCACGATCGGCTGACCGCTGATCCTACGTGCCACGCAGCCAGTCAAAAGAGTAAACCCTGGGGACTGTCCCCAGGGTTTACTCTTTTCACCGGCTGGCGCAGCAGGGCTACAGGATGGCCCAGACGCGGCCCTGACGCACGGCGACGGTCACGGTGGGCGACGTGGCGCGGTTCGACAGCCCGCGGCTGCCGCGCACCAGCCACTCGTGGTCGAGGGGGTATTGCAGGCCGCGCGTCGAGACGCGCGCGCGGTCGGTGAGCGAGAGGAGCGTCACGCGCGCGCCGCGCCGGCACGCGAACCGGTGCGTCCCCGGCCCCAGCAGCCTGG
>JACQPK010000021.1 GCA_016207565.1 Elusimicrobiota bacterium | reverse complement strand
TCTCAATGGCGCGACCGCGCAGGAACTTGAATGGCAGCCTGCGCCGGGCATGAACACGGCGGGGATGCTCCTCGCGCATCTCGCGATCGTGGAGGTGTTCTGGACTCAGATCGCGCTCCGGGGAATCGAGAAGCTGGAAACGGAGCCGGTGATCGGGATCGGGCAGGACGACGACGGTATGCCGCTTCCCGAGGACGGAGCGCCGCCGCAGGTTCTGAAAGGGAAGACGCCCGCGTACTACGAGGATCTCCTCTCGCGGGCCCGCGCCTACCTGAAGGAGGCCGCGGTGAAGCTCTCCGACGCGGACCTCGACCGGGAGGTCACGCGGACCCGGCCGGACGGCACGCAGCGGATCGTCAACGTGCGGTGGGGCCTGTATCACATGCTGGAGCACTTCTCGGGACACTTCGGGCAGATTCTGCTTCTCCGGCACCTGTATCGCGCCACGGTCGGAGCGGCTTCGAGGTAGGGGTGGGGAATGACGACCGGCGCGGGCGCGCACGGCCTCCGGCACATCCGGCCGGCCGAGGGCGGCGCGGACACGGAGCGCGTGAGGTCTCTCTTCAAGGAATACTCGGCGTCTCTTGGTTTCGACCTCTGTTTCCAGGGCTTCGATCGCGAGCTGGCCACGCTGCCGGGGGAGTACGAGGCTCCGCGCGGCTGCATCCTGCTCGCCACGGAGGCGGGCGAGGACGCGGGCTGCGTCGCCCTGAGACCGCTCGGGACCGACGTGTGCGAGATGAAGCGCCTGTACGTGCGCCCGGCGCACCGGAGCCGCGCGCTCGGGCGGGTTCTGGCTGAGGCAATCATCGCGGAGGCTCGGACCAGAGGATATCGGGCGATGAGGCTCGACACCGTGCCGGCCATGGGTGAGGCGATCGCGCTCTACCGCTCGCTGGGGTTCCGGGCCATCGCACCCTATCGCGAGAATCCGGTTCCGGGGGCGATGTTCTTCGAGCTGGAGCTGGGCGCATGAGTCGCGGCGCGAAGGGCCGGCCCTGGCGATACGTGGCGCGCCTCGCCATGCGGAACATCGTCCTCGCCCTGCCGTTTGCGATCTTCTTCTCGTTCCTCTTCGGAAACGGCTGGGAGGGCCTCGGGGGCTACTACCTCGTCTCGCTCGTCCTCGCGTGCTGCATCTCGATCACGACTGAGGTCAACCGGCTGTGGGTGCTCCCGCGGCTCCTACCCACCGGCCGCGCCGAAGGGGGAAGCGCGCTCGTGCTCGAGATCGTGAGCTTCGGGGTGGCGGCCCTGGTCGGGAGCATCACGGGGGGCGCGATCCTCGAGGCGACGATCGCGCGCGGCGCCTTCAGCTCCGGTCGCGCGGTGGCGCTCTTCTTCGCCTTCTCGCTGATCTTCGTGCTCCTCTTCCTCGGGCTCATCTACGCGATGCGGTTCCAGCGCCGTTTCGCGGACCGGGTTCGCGCGGAGGCGGAAGCGAAGGCAAAGGACGAGCAGGAGCTTCGGATCGCGGGCGAGATCCAGCGGGCGCTCCTTCCCGGCCGTCCGCGCTCGACGCGCGCGTTCTCGGCGGCGGGCGCCGCCATCGCGTGCCGGACGATCGGCGGCGATTTCTTCGACTACTTCGATCTCCCGGGCGGGCGTCTCGGCTTCGCGCTGGGGGACGTTGCGGGAAAGGGCCCTCCGGCGGCGCTCCTCGCCGCGATGGTGCAGGGCATCTTCACCTCGCACGCGGACGATGACGAAGGCCCCGCGCGCACGATCGAGCGCGTCAATCGAGTGCTCTCGCAGCGGATCGTAGAGGGACGATTCGCCACGATCTTCTACGCCGTGCTCTCTCCCGAGGGCCAGCTCGTCTCGTGCAACGCGGGGAACAATCCGCCGCTCCTTGTGGGGCGCGACGGGACCGTGCGGCGCCTGGAGCGCGGCGGGCTTCCGATCGGGCCGTTCGAGGAGGCGACGTTCGAGGAGGAAGTGACGGCGCTTCGGAACGGGGACACGCTCGTGCTCTACAGCGACGGCGTGAGCGACGCCGCGGATCCCAACAACGAGCCGTTCGGCGAGGAGCGGCTGCTCGCCTCGCTCGAGCGGGCGCGAGGGCTCGAGCCGAAGGCGCTGATCGACCGCGTGCTAGGAGACGTGCGGAGCTTCGCCTCGG
>JACQPK010000106.1 GCA_016207565.1 Elusimicrobiota bacterium | reverse complement strand
AGGGCGTAGCCCGCTGGTTTTACAGACCAGTGCATTTGACCGCTCTGCCACCCAACCACGAAAAACGTATGACGACACTGCCCAGAATCGGAAAATCGACGGAGTTATCGAGCGAATTCTGAGGCATTAAACCAATTTCACGCCGCGAGGCTCAAGTCGCGAATGTCGCGCCTCACCTGACCCCGCCCGGCCGCAGGGAGTCTCAAGGCGGGAGGTGCCTCAGCAGGAAGCGCCGGAGGTTCCCGCCCATGACGCGGTCGATCTGCGACGAGGAAAGCCCCGCGCGCGCGAGCTCCGCGGCCAGGGCGGGCAGCCCCCGGGCGTCGAACGGCTGCGCCACCCCGCCGTCGAAATCGGAGCCCAGCGAGACCGCGTCCGGGCCTGCGATCCGCACGGCGTGGCGGAGGGCCCGGGCGGCCGCCGCCGCGTCCTCGCCGCAGGTGGCGGCGGGCCAGAATCCGACGCCGACGAGGCCGTCGCGTCCGGCGATCGCGCGCAGCTGCGAGTCGGTTAGGTTGCAGGGGTTGTCGCAGAGGGCGCGCGGCCCGGCGTGGGAGACGACGACGGGCCCTCTCCAGGAGGCCAGCGCGTCGTCGAAGAGCCTCTCGGAGGCGTGCGCCAGGTCGAGGATCATCCCGGCGCGCGACATCTCGGCGAGCACCGCCTTCCCGGTCGGCGTGAGGCCGCCCCGTCCCTCTCCGTGGGCCGAGCCGCCGAACTCGTTGTCCACGAAATGCGAGAGGGAGAGGATCCGGAATCCGGCGTCGTGCAGGACGCGGACGTTCGCCGGGTTTCCTTCGAGCGCGGCGCCTCCCTCCAACGACAGGACCGCCGCTACGGGCCTCGACTCGGGGGGACGGGAGAGGGCCGCCCCGAGCTCGGAGGACCTACGCACGAGCACGAGCCCGCCGGCGGAGCGTTCCGCCGCGTCGCCGAGCCTGCGCGCCCCATCGAGCGCGCGCGCCTTCCGGTCGAACCACGTGCGGGGTGAGCGCCACTGCGCGATGCCCATGACCGTGAGCAGGTCGAGGGCGCCCGTCTTGTTCTCCCGGAGGTTGACCCCGAGCGGAGTCTGGGAGACGACGGAGAAGACCTGCAGGCCCACGCCGCCGCGCCGGAGCCGGGGCAGGTCGGCGTGGCCGCGGCGGCTGGGGGCGAGGAGGTCGCGACCCCAGACCGTGGGGCTGGCGTGGAGGTCCGCGTAGGGCAGGCCGGGCGGCGCCTCGGCGGGGGAGGGGGGCGCCAGGACGCGGTTCACGCGGGCATCGGCCAGGGCCTCGATCGCCCTGAGGGCGAGGGCGAACGCGAGCGCGGAGAGGCCGAACGCCGCGAGCGTGCGCGACCGCATGAGCGATTCTACCAACTTCTAGGTCCTTGGGCCCTCCGTCGGGGTCCCGATGGCTCTCGCCGGCTCCGGGAAAGAGCCTATCCTATCGATGAACCATGAATAGGCGGGTCTTGCCGAGCGCGCTCGTGGCCCTGCTGCTCCCGGCGGGCTGCGGGACGTCGAACTCGGTGGAGATCGACGCCCCCGTCGAGCTGGTATGGGCGTACGTCGGCGACAGCAGGAACGCGGCGGAGTGGTCCGTCTACTTCGACCACATCACGCCGCTTCCGGGCGAGCCCGACGGCCGGGCCGGCAGCCGGCGGCGCTGCTACCGGCGAGCCGACGAGACGGGGATCGCCTGGGACGAGCGCGTGGAGCGCGTCGAGGAGTTCCGCCTGCGCGAGATCCACACGTTCGCCGTCCGGGGATTTCGGGACCCGCTGCTCAACGAGGCCGAGTACCGGGTGCTCCAGCGCTTCGAACCCCTTCCCGGCGGCCGGACGCGGCTGAGCTTCGACTCCGTGCTCCTGAGGCCGCGCTCCTGGAATGCGTGGACGACTTTCGGCAGCGCCAAGGCGGAGGCCGAGCGGGTCGTGGGGCTCAACCTCGCCAACATCGCCGCGGCGGTCGAAGCCCGATACCGGGGCGTCGCGTACTCGCGGCCGCACCCCTACGAGCCCGCCCACCTCTGGGACTAGGCAGCGGGGCGTAGAGCAAACAGGCTGCGCGTCTCGGTGGACGGGGATGAAGCGAGTGTAACCGGCATAGCTCCTAAGCTCATTGCGCCGTCGACGAGGGAGCACGGACTGACGCAAAGGTACGCGAAGGAATTCACTGAGAGGAGCGCAGAGGACGAAATCATGAATAATTCTGTCCTTTGCGTTCCTTTTCGTAATTCACTTTGCGTACCTCCGCGTCACTCCGTTGATT
>JACQPK010000125.1 GCA_016207565.1 Elusimicrobiota bacterium | reverse complement strand
GGCCGGGGCCTTGCCGTTGGATTTGGGAGCGGGCTTGGTCTTGGTCGTCATGGTCGGCTCCTATTCTAGCGTTTTCTCCGTCGAGGACGAAACATCCGCGTACTTGCAAAGACGGCGGGATGCGGCTAACCTTGGGGGATGCTCCGAGCGGCATTGCTCCTGGCCGTCCACGGCTGGGCCGACACGGTCGTTCTCAAGAACGGCAACGAGATGGAAGGCATCGTCCAGTCGGCCAACGCCCGCGAGGTCGTCTTGGACATGGGCTTCGGGACGACGTCGCTCCCGCGGCGCAGCGTGGCCAAGATCGTGCGGTCGAAGGCGCCCGAGCGCGAGCGCATCCTCCGGGACCATCGCCGCAACTTCTTCGACAGCGGCCGCTGGGTGCCCCCGAGCCGGCGCGAGCTCTTCGAACGTTACCAGGAGGTCGGACGGGCCCGCGAGAAGGCGACCGACGCCAAGAAGCGCCGCGAGGGCCTCGCCGAGGAGGAGGCCCGCCTGACGGAAGAGCTCCCGAGCCTCGACTTCTACCCTCGCATCGAGGCGTGGAAGCGCCTGCAGGAGATCCAAGCCACGCTGCCTTCGATCGAGCGGGACATGCAGGCGTACTTCATGAAGTTCAAGGAGTTCGAGACCGCCGCCGGGGCCGCGCCGGCCGCCGCCGAGGCCGAGGAGCGCGAGTTCGATCAGCGGCTGCGCGAGGCGATCGCCGAGATGGACAAGGACTTCGACCGGGACGCGATCGTCTCCCGCCGGTCGGGCGCCCACCTCATCGTGCAGGCGGTGCTCGACGGACGGGTGCCGGCCACCTTGATGGTCGACACGGGCGCGAGCCTCACGACGATCACGCCCGAGGTGGCCGCCAAGCTCACGCCGGTGCCCGGCTCCGAGTCGGCGGGCCTGACGACCGTGGCGGACGGCCGCCAGGTCAAAGTGAAGGTCTTCCGCGTCGGCACGCTCGAGGTCGGCCGCTCGAAGGAGGGGCTCGTGGCGGTCGCCGTCATGCCCGCGCCGGGGCCGGGGATCGACGGGCTCCTCGGGATGTCTTTCCTCGAGCACTTCGCCGTGCAGGTGGACGGACCGACCGGGCGGCTGATGCTCAACCGCCTCAAGTAGCCCTCAAGCCGTCCGCCCGCGCCGCGGATTCCACCGTTTTCCTCGCCGTTATCCGGCTGACCCGGACTTTCGTCGCCCGTCGGCCTTCCCCCGGCCTAAGCTACCCGCATGGGGACCCTGCTGCTGGCGATCCTGCTCGCCGCGCCCGGCGCCGCGGAACCCGCCGCGCCGTTGACGGGCGAGGGACTGATCGACTTCTCCCGCGCGCAGCTCGAGCCGATCCGCGGCTTCTCCGAGCCGGAGCGGCGGGTCGCCTGCGGGCTCATCGCCGCGGAGGCGCTCATGCGCTTCTTCTACCAGGACACGGGCCTCGACGCGATCGCCGATCTCAAGCACGTCGGCCGCGGGCGCCGCCTCTGGAGCCTAGACGGGATGGCGGGACCGCAGGCCGAGCTCGTCCTCCTCGAGCACATGGGGCGGGACGTCCAGCTCGAGCAGGGTCCGTCCCTCCGGGAGCTCGAGGGGCGGATCGTCGATTCGCTCGAGCGCGGCTTCCCCGTGATCCTCTCGACCTGGCGGCACTACTTCTTCATCCAGGGGCACGACCGCGCGGGCTCGTACTACGTCGGCAACACCGGTCTGATCATGGCGTATCGGGGCCTGGGGGCCGGACCCTGGATGACCCTCGCCGAGATGGCTCGCAACGGCGACCTCGTGAACGGCTTGATCGTCCCCGTCGAGGCGTACGCGAACTGAAGGTCTTGACTCCCCCCCGCGCCGGGCTCATACTTCGTATCGGCCCTGTAGGAGTTCCCCCGTGCCATTGATCAATCCGAAGTCCGAAGATCAGATCCGACAGGAACGCAAAGTCTGGATCGCCGTCGTCGCGGTCGTGCTCGTCGCGGGCGCCGGAGCGGGCGCCTTCTTCCTCCGCTCGCCCGGCGACACGAAGCTCGCGGCGGCGGGGCCCGCGCTCTCCGCCTTGCCTCAGGCGCATCTCCCTCCCGCGTCGCTGCCGGGAGCCTCGGACCCGTCCCCTCTCGTCGACCGCCTGCCCGCGGCCGCGCCTCAAGAGCTCACCTTTTCCGACATGCTCGACATCCTCGGCGCGGAGTCGCAGAAGCCGGACGTGGCTCCGGTCGCGAAGCAGTTCAAGCAGCAGTTCATGGCGAACCCGCGCACCCGCGAGACCCTCGAGGAGTTCCGGAAGGCCCGCGCGCGCGGCGACCGGCCCTCGGCAAAGCTCTTCATGTCCGTGCTGCGGACGATGCCCGAGTTCAAGGCGATGGCCTCGCAGTTCGCCTTCCAGCCGGGCGGCACGCAGGCGATGCTGGCGCTCGCCCAGCACCCCACGCTCAAGAAGTTCCTCCTCGAGCAGAAGGCGATGCTCAAGGCGGGACAGGCGTCCATGGCCGCGCGCGACCGTCGCGCGGCGATGCTCGCCGGCGGCACGCGCTTCGGCGGGAACCCGTCGTACGCGGCGGGGCGGGCGGGCCTCGCCGCGCACGGCGCGAACCCGGCCGCCGGCGGCCATGCGGGAGACAAGGGCGCGACCGCCTTCTCCGCCAC
Organism: Elusimicrobiota bacterium; assembly: GCA_016207565.1. Classification (GTDB taxonomy): domain Bacteria; phylum Elusimicrobiota; class Elusimicrobia; order UBA1565; family JACRDR01; genus JACRDR01. Next base: position 38,115 of record JACQPK010000125.1, on the reverse strand, counting down.
CGGCGCGGGCGGCGGCCTCCAGAGCGGCGCGGACGGCGCGCGCATCAGCGGCGCCGGCGCACGCGCCAGCGGCAGCGCCGGAGCCGACGCGAACGCCTCCGGACGAGAGGCCGAGGGCGGCCTGAGATTCGGCGGCACCCCGCCGCGCGACGTCAACGGCACGACCTGCACGCGCCTGGACCAACCGGGCTGCAGCCCCCGGGACGTGGGCGCGGACAAGCTCGGCGACCTCGACCAGGCGCTGAAGGAGTGGATCGACCAGTACGGCCTCCGCTCCATTTGGGACACGATCCAGAACCACGGGCTGTGGGGCTCGTGCTTCGCGCAGAATAAACTCTCCGCCTGCGACCAGGCCTGCAAGAACCCGCCGAACCGCATCAAGACGCTCGGCGTCCTCCCGTGCCGGTTCCCCTCGTACTTTCCGGATCACCCGTACTTCTCGGCGTGTCTCGAGTGGAAAGGGGCGACCGCGCTCAAGACCTGCCTCGAGCTCTGTCACGACAAGCAGCCGATCTGCAAGAGCCCGCAGGAGATCGTCGACAGCTTCTGCAGGCTTCCGAAGGATTACAAGCTCAACGAGTCGACCTGCAAACGCATCAAGGCGCCGGACGCCTTCGCCGTCTACTGCGGCAGCCGGGATAAGTGCACCACGAACAAGAAGGAGTGCGAGGAAGGCGGACTCACCGTCGGCGGCGCACGGGCGACCTGCCCCGTCGGCGGCGGAGAGCTTCCGAAGGAAGAGGTCGACCCCTACGAAAAATGGTGCAAAGGGAAGCCGCGCTCCGCGAAAGACGGTCAATGCCTGTTCATGGACCAGAACAAAGGCTGGAAGGAAAGCTCGTGCGCCGGCATGACGGAAGACGAGTGCGCCCGGGAATGGGTGAAGGCGCATGACCGAGAGGTCGACAACCCCGCCATCAAGTCGTTCCTGGCGGCTCCGGAGCCCGTCCGCGAGCTCTGCCTCAGGCAGCGCGGCTACAACTGGGAACTGGCGGCGCAACTGTATGTCAGCGACCAGGCCTGCGGAACATCCGGAGGACGATCATCGACCACGGCGACCGACGCCGCTCCGACGTTCGGATCGGCTCCCGACGTCGGGGCGACCGAGGGCCGCGTGAAGGACACTCCCGGGTGCCGGGAGCAGCCCGAGCGGCCAGGCTGCACCGAGCCCGTTCCGCAGGAGACGCAGACTCAGACTGAGTTCTGCCAAGACGGCAACTGCGCACGCTGATCGGAAGCTCCCCGGCCAGGAAATCAACCGGCACCGGAATTTCGTCCGGGATTCCACGCCCACGTCCCTTCCGCGCGCTTGAATGGAGCCCGTTCGACGAGCGGGCTACCCTTCAGGCATGAACCGATTCCTCATTGCCGCAGTCGGCGTCGTAGTCCTCGCGTCCCTGCCCGCGCGGGCCGCGCACGAGTTACGCGCGGGGCTGCGCGGCGTCAACATCGACCCCGCGAACCCGTGGGCCTACCCGAGCGCGGAGGTCGTCCGGCGGCTCGGCTTGACGAGGGTGCGGTTCGTGTACAAGGGCGACCACGCGGAGATGCTCGCGGCCGTCGAGCGCTACGCGCAGGCCGGCATCCACGCGACGATCGTCCTCAACAACGAGACCGCCGACCTGGTCGGCGCGCATTGGCCGCCGCCTCGAGAGACCTGGGCGCAGTACCGAGCCGACTACGTCCGGGCGGCGGAAGACGCGGCAGCGCGCCTGGCGGGCTTCGGCGGGGCCGTCTCGTACCAGCTCTGGAACGAGCCGAACGTCACGGGCAGCTACATGCCGCCGGAGGAATACGGTCCGCTGGCCCGCGAGGCGATCTCCGCGGTCCGGCGGGCGCACCCGGGCGCCCCTGTCCTGCTCGGCTCCTTGCTGCACGACGGCTGGTCGGTCGCCTACCTCCGCGCCGCGGCGCGCGCCGCCGACGGAATCCTGAGCGACGTGGACGGGCTCTCCGTCCACCTCTACGGAGACCTCCCGGCGCTCGCCCGCCGCGTCCAGGACAGCTACGCGGGGTTCGGCAAGCCGGTCAGCATCACCGAGTGGGGCAAGTGCGGCTCGCGCCCCGAGCAGAACGGACGGATCATGCGTCAGTTCGTGGAGGCGCTGGAGGAGGCGGCCGGCGTCGCCGAGGCCTACTACTTCGGCTGGTCCGAGACGCAGTGGCCCGGCTGCGGCTACGGCCTCTCCACGCCGCTCGAGGAGCCGAACGCCGAAGGGGAGCTCTACGAGCTGCGCCCTGCGATGGCGTGGGCGTTCCGCCGGGCGGACTGGGAACACTGGGAGCGGCTGGATCCCGACGTCCGCCTCCTGTTCGAGACCGGCTGGGGGCGGCTCGCCCGGCCGCGCTGGGAGACCGAGCACGCGCTCGACCACGACGCCCCGGGCTGGCGGGGCGAGGACTTCCAGAACATCGACGTGCACGAGTGGGCGAGAGACTACCGCTCCAGATCAGCGCCGGTAGCCCTCCTGCATGGCGGGACGGAGGATCCGGGTCCCGTTGCGGGCGCCGAGGGCCGCGGAGACGGCCTGGGCGCACATCGCGACGAAGGCGATTAGCCCGGCGATTCCCGCCCTGGGCGCGCCCTGCCGGACGACGTCGCCCAGCGGGGCCGGCGTCTCGCGGAGGCCGTCCAGCGCGCCGCCGCCGACCACTCCGGCGAGGCCCGCAAGCGCGGAGCCCGCGCCTCCGGCCAAGAGGCTCGCGACGGCGACCGTGACCACCGCCCAGCAGGCCACTCCGTGCACCACGCTCTCGCTGACGCGCCCGAAGCCGGTCAGCCGACCGGTGAACCAGCCGCCGATGTAGAACGAGACCGCGCTCGACAACAGCCACCATGCGCCCGCGGCGATACCGATCCCGGCCGCGGAGTCGCCCGCGAGCAAGCCGATCCCGAGCCCCAAGGACCCGAGGCTCAGCATGCACGCGAGGGCAACCACCGACCCGACGAAGATCGCGCCCCAGGACGCGCGTTGCTGGACGTTGATGTAGGGGACGCTTCCCGACGCGGGGTAGACGAGCTCTTTGATTGGCATGACTCTCTCCCTGAGACGCTAGTGTTGACGAATACGACTTTACGGGGCGCGAACCGGCGAATCTAGTGTAGCGCCTCGGCGTACGCGCGGGGTGACGGCGCCGGGGGCTCAAGCCCGGACCGCCAAAACGTCACCGGGTCGCTATGGGGAGACTCGCCGGCCGACGATAGAATTGCGCCATGCGAAACGAACTCTTCGCGACGCTGCTCGCCGTCGGGGTGGGCGCCGCCGCCGGCGCGCTCGCGGCCCCGCCGGACCGGGGCCTCGCGACCGAGACGACCCTCCCCTACGCGGGCGTGAGCCTGGTGCAGACGGGCGGCCGGGTCGAGGTGCGGGAGCCGGACAAGGCCGAGTTCCGCGCGCCGCCGGAGATGCCCCTCCCGCTCGGCGTCGGCATGTCGCTTCGGACAGGGACCCTGAGCCGCGCCCTCTTGGAGTACGACGACGGGAGCTCTCTGTCGGTGGGCTCGCACGCGGAGCTGCGCTTCACCTCCTCCCTCTGCCGGCTCGAGGCGGGCCGGATCAAAGCGCTGGCCGCGCCCCGCCAGATCGTCGGCGTGCAGACCGGCACCGTCCCGGTCCGCGTGCGCGGGAAGCTGTTCTCCGTCGCAATGGCCGGCAAAGGCCGAGGGAAGATGGCCGCGCTGGGCGACGGCCGGCCCATCGCGGCGCGACTCCTGGCCGTGAAGGGCTTCGTGGAGGTCCAGCTCCCGTTCGGCACGGTGCGGGCGACGCAGCTCCCGCTCACGCTGCACCAAGGGAGCGTCGTCCAGACCTCCGCGAACTCCTACGCGCTGATCGCGTTTCCCGACGGCACGCGCCTGAAGCTCCGCGCGGACTCGACCGCCGCCGTCGACAACGAGAACCGCGGCACGATCGCCGCGGGGGCGGCGGACGTGATGGTCGGCGACAAGAACGACTTCGAGCTCCGGACGATCAACCGCCCGGCCTTCGTGCGCGGGCCGGCGTTCCTCGTCGAGGTGAACCCGCAAGGCGAGACGGCGCCGCCCGGCGACGAGCCGGAGACCCCGCGAGCCCTGACGGTCAGCACGAGCACGGTGCTCCCGGGGACGGCCGGCTGGGACGTCTCCGGCGGGCGTTAGCGATCGCTCATCGGAAGCTCGGGGTAGCGCTGGGGCAGCTCCACGATCACGCGCCAGCCCGCCGATTGACGGCGCTCCCCGAGGCACGGGCCGGACCGCGATTTGCTAGGATCGGCGGAAATGAGACCCATCTTGTTGGCATGCCTCCTCGCCGTGCCCGCCGGCGCCGAGCCTTTCTTGGCCGAGTTGGAGGGCCTGCGGCTCGGCCTGTCGCAGGAGCTCGCGACGGCCGGGCTGTTCCGCCGCGCCTCGGAGGGGCTGAGCCCCGCCGAGGTCCGCGCCAAGGTCGATCGCTCGCTCGCCGGAACCCTGCCGGCCGAGTTCGTCGACGCGGCCTTCGCGGGCGCCCGCGTGCTGCCCGGGATCGAGGACCGCTTCCGGCAGGCCCCCGAGCGCAACGGCACCTACGAGGGCTACCGGCGCTACTTCATGACCGAGGAGCGGATCGCGGCCGGGGCGCGGTTCTTCGCCGAGAACCGCGGGCTGCTCGAGACCGTCGAGCGCCGCTACGGCGTGGACCCCGGACTGGTGGCCTCGTTCGTGGGCATCGAGACGTTTTACGGCCGCCGCGCCGGCACTTTCGGCGTCTTCAACGCGCTCTACACGATCACCATGAAGGTGCCGTCCCGCTCGGACTGGGCCGCGCGCGAGCTGGCCGAGTTCCTCAAGCTGTGCCGAGGCAACGGCCTCGAGGTGCACGGACTCCTCGGCTCCTACGCGGGCGCGTTCGGCTTCGCGCAGTTCATCCCCTCGAGCTTCAACGCCTACGCGGTCGACTTCGACGGCGACGGCCGCCGCCGGCACGACCAGTGGCCCGACGTCCTCGGCTCGGTCGCCAACTACGAGGCCCGGCACAACTACGAGCCGGGCGGCTCGTTCGACCGGGGCTCGCGCAACTGGTGGGCGATCTACGCGTATAACCACTCGGAGTACTACGTCCGGGTCGTGATCGAGCTCCGCGCCGCGATCCTCGCGCGCCAGCCCGCGAGTTGAAGCTCGGGATCGACCTCGGCGGGACCAAGATCGAGGGAGTCGTCCTCGACGATCGGGGCCGCGTCCGCTGGCGACGCCGGATCCCGACGCGCCGTGAGCTCGGCTACGACGGGATCCTCGGCCGCATCGCGCTCCTGCATCAACGGATGCTCCGCGCGGCCGGCCCCGGACCTCACACCCTCGGGATCGGCACTCCCGGCGGCATCAGCCCCCGCACCGGACTCCTGCGCAACTCGAACACGCTCTGCCTCAACGGCCGCCCGCTCGCGCGCGACCTCGAGCGCAAGCTGGAGCGGCCGCTCGCCGTGCACAACGACGCGAACTGCTTCGCGCTGGCCGAGGCCGCGCGAGGGGCCGGGCGAGGGCATCGCGTCGTCTTCGGCGTCATCCTCGGCACGGGCTGCGGGGGCGGCATCGTCTTCGACGGGAAGATTTGGGAGGGCCGCCAAGGGATCGCGGGAGAGTGGGGCCATCACTCCATCGACCCGGCGGGCCCGGCGTGCTACTGCGGGCAGCGCGGCTGCGTCGAGGCCCTCATCAGCGGGGGCGGGCTCGAGCGCGCCTGGCGAGAGCGCTACGGAAGCCCGAAGCGCCTGCCGGAGATTGTCCGCGCCGCGCGGCGCGGGGACAGGCGCGCCGCGGCGTTCTTGGGCGAGTTCCTCTCGCGATTCGGGCGCGCGCTCGCCAACGTGATCGACGTGCTCGACCCGGACGTGATCGTCTTGGGCGGCGGCGTCTCGAACCTGCGCGAGCTCTACACGCGGGGGAAGTCCGAGGTCCGCGCCCGGGTCTTCAACGACCGGCTGGAGACGCCCATCGTGCGGCACGAGCTCGGGGACTCCGCGGGCGTGATCGGCGCGGCGCTGCTGGGGATTACTCGACGTTCCTGAACTCGGGGTACTTCTTCAGTATCTGCGGGTACTTCTCGAGGAGTTCCTTCGCCCGCTCCGGGTTTTCGTCGACCGTCCGCCGGAACCAGTCCTGCGCGTCTCGGTAGACCGGGTTGCCGTCTTCGTCCAGGTTGTAGTTCCTACCGAAATTGGGGCTGTTCGGATCGTTGAAGGAGTCCACGAAACGCTGGGCGCACGCCGCGTCCCCCGACCCGCAGCCCGCGGTCTCCATCATCAAGGCGAACTCGATGGGATCGGCCGGCACTTCCTGCGGGGCGGCCGGGCTGGGGGTGGGGAGCAGCGCGGCGGCGGGGGCCTGGTCGACGCACTGCCCGAGGCCACACTCCGTGATGGGCGGCGTGCGGGCGAGACATTTGCCCGTCTGCGGGTTGCGCCTGGGCACGCAGTTCGCCTCCCAGATCTGCGGCGGGATATCGGTCTGGCTGCAGCCCGGCTGCGAGCGCACCTTCTGGATGCACGCGCGCTCGTTGTCCTGGTTCGCGTCGAGGCAGGCCTGCCAGCAGGGGAACTCTCCCAGGGGCGGCGTGCAGTTGGTCGCGTGGCACTCCTGGTACCACTTCAGCTGGAAGCAGGCGCCCCAGACGCCGACGCGGTCGATGTCGGCCCCGTTGATGAAGCGGAGCAGCTTCGCCTCGCCGAGCGGCGCCAGGCAGGGGTACTGCTTGAGGACCTTGTTGAGCTTCTTCACGTCCTCGGAGAGAGTGATGTTCTTCTCGTCCTTCCACTCCTTGTCGAGCTTGGTCGCGTCGTGCGCGTCGGAGCCGCTCCCGGACGGCGCGTTCCCGGGCGAGCTCTGCGTGCCGGTCTCGCCTCCGGCCGCGACCGAGGGGCCGACGCTCGCCAACTGCGCGAGCTCGGCGGCCGAGAAGCCGCCCGGGCCCTTCGCCGCCGAGCCGGCTCCGGAGCCGGAGCCCGAGCCGGAGGCCGCCCCCTGGCCGGCGCTCGCGGGCGACTTGGCCAGGACCCCCTTTTTGTCGCGCGCGGCGCCCCCGCCCTCGGCGCCGACGACCCGCGCCTGCTCGCCGAGAAACCGCTTGAGCTCGGGGTGCTGGGCCAAGGCCAGCATCGCGCTCGAGCCGCCTCCCCCGCCGCCGCCCCGGCCGAACTCTCCCGTCAGCCGCCCGAACGCGGGCTGGGACCGGAGCGAGGCCATGAACTCCTTCGCCGTCGGCTTCTGGCCGAGCTTGGCCCGCTTCTTGAAGTCCTCGTAGGTGCGCTTGAGCTCGGGCCGCTCGTTGAACGCGCGCACGAAAGGACGGGCGACGGCCGCGACCGCCGGCCTCTGGGACTCCATCCCGAGGATCTCCATCAGGCGCGTGAAGCCGAGCTCCTTTTCGAGCTCGCTCGGCGAGTCCTCGGTCTGCGGCATGACGAGCTTGGCGGTCGGGAACGGGACGCTGCCCGACGCGGCGTCGGGGGCGCGCATCCAGAGCGCCACGCCCGCGCCCGCCCCGATCAAGGCGAGCGCGCCTACGCCGAGCCATGCCAGCTTCCTTCGCTGACGGGCCTCTTCCTCGTCGTTGACGGTCAACGGCACATTACGAAGTATGCGGCGGCCGTCGTGGAGTGTCAAGGCGTCATCGGGCACCCGGCGTCGAAGACGCCGGAGAGCCCTTTAGGGCACCGGGGACACACGGATTCTTTACAGTGCCGGCACGGCCATGCCCTCGCGCCGCTCCTATAATGCCCGCAGGAGAGCATCCATGATCCACAAGAACGTCGTCGAGCAATTCCCCCGACAGGCCGAGGGCCGGATCGCCAAGGCCCTCGAGACCCAGACGTCGCGCGTGCCGTCGGACGTCTTCCTCTGGGGCGCCCTCAGCGCTCTGGGACTCGGCTTCATCATGCAACTGCGGCAGCGCCGGGAGGCCGGAGCGTTCATCACCCAACTGGCGCCCGTGTTTCTGATCCTCGGACTCTACAACAAGCTGGTGAAGGTGACCGGACACGACCGCAAAGAGACGGAGGTGTGATTCGATGGTGGAACAAGAGGAAACGTCGGGCTTCAGGTATTTCCTGATCGGCGCCTCCGCGGGCCTCGTGGCGGGCCTGCTGTTGGCGACCAAGCCGGGCTCGGAGCTCCGCGAGGATATCGCGGACTACACCGAGCGCGGCAAAGGCATCGCGCGCCGCGTGATCGACCGGCTGCCGTTCCGGGTGAAGGCCGCCGGCGTGGCCGGCGCGGCCGAGGGCATGGCCCGGGAAGGAATCGAGCAGGCCCGGGAAGCCGTCTAGGCGGCGACGATCGCCGCGCCTCCGCCGGGCGACGACAACCTCGTCCCGGCGGAGGCCGCGTGCCGCTTGAGGAGGGCCAGCCCGATCGGGCCATCCGTGCCCAGCCGGGCCGCGCTCGTCACGCGGCCGACGCGCTCTCCGCCGAGCAGCAGCTCCGCGCCGTCGAGCGCCTCGTCCTCCAGCTCGAGGCGGCACAGCCGCCGGTTCGGGTGGCCGAGGTTCTTCATCTTGGCCGTCGTCTCCTGGCCGAGGTAGCAGCCCTTGTCGAAGCTGATGCCCGCCTCGGAGCCCAGCTCAAGCGGGAACGCCTCCTCGTCGAGGTCTTGGGGCGCGGCGACGCCCGCGCGGATCCGCAGCGCCTCGAGCACGGCGGCGTCGACCCGCCGGCCGGTCCCCGTCGGCGGCTCGGCCGGATAGAGCCGGCACGGGCCGAACAGGGAGCATTCGAGCCCGCCGGGAGGCGCCATCGGTCCCGCCGCGGCCCAAAACGGCGAGTCGCGAAGCGGCTCGAGGCGGCTCTGCGTGAGGATGACGGGCCTCGCGAGTCCTCGCTCGAGCGCCGCCGCATGCTCCGGGCGAGCGACCGCGAGCAGATCCTCGCCGCGGTCGTAGAGCGCGAGTTGCGCAACGAGCCGCCCCTTCGGCGTCAGGTAGTACGCCGGCGTCCACGCGCCCTTGGCGAGGGCCTTCACATCCGCCGTCAACAACCCGTGGAGAAAGGCGTGACGATCGGGACCGGCGATGACCAGGGCGCCGACCGCGACCGGGGCGAACAGGAAGCCGTCGCGCGCGGCGGCGGCGTCCGCGGGCGCGACGCGGATCAAGCGGGGTTGGACGGCTTGGCTTTGCGCTCCGGCGGCTTGGTCTTGAGCGCCTCGTGCAGGGAGGAGAGCAGCTTCTCCTGGTTGATCGGCTTGGAGATGATCGCCCGGATGTTGGGGTCGCTCTCGAGCTTCTTGAGCTCCGGGTCGGTCGCGAACGCCGTCACCACGATGATCGGCGGCACGGCCTTCTGCTGCTCCCGGAGCCTCTTGAGGACGTCGAAGCCCGTCGTCTGACCCGGGAGCATGAGGTCGAGGAGCATCGCGTCGGGCTTGCGCTCCAGACGGGTCAGCGCGCGGTCCCCGGTCATGGCGAGGTCCACCTTGAAGCCGTCGCGCTTGACCAGGATCTCGAGCAGGTTGAGCACGCCCTCGTCGTCGTCGACGATGAGGACGGTCTTCGTGGAAGGGTCCGCGAGCGCCATGATGGCGCCCGTTATACCAAAATCAGCAGGGAGGAGGCTCGCCGTCGCCGGAGATCCCGTACATCAAGGAGGCCGCGGCGCGGAACGTCGGCGAGAGGAAGCGTCCGCGCTCCCCCGCGCGGCCCAGCTCCTCCTCGCCCGAACGGATGCCTTCGCGGGTAAGCAGGCTGCAGCGGATGCGGTTCTTGGGAGGCGCGCGGCGCGGCCCCAACGGCAGACCGCCCGAGACCGCCTGCGCCTCGCGGAGCAGGCGGCGGAGCAACGCGGTGATTTTCGGGTCCTCGCCTCTGAAACGCAGCACCGCCCCACCCTGGTTGACGTAGCGAGCCGTCCCGTCCACGTAGGCGGCCAGCGTATCCACGCCGAAGGCCAGCGGCAGCTCCAGGACCACACCGAGGACCTCCCCGGCCCGCCCCGCCTCCGGCGCCACCTTCAGCTCGCGCAGGGCCCGCCAGCACCACAGGCGCACGCGCGTCTCGACCTCGCGTTCCTCGCCGATCTGCCGGAGGAGCGCGGCCGCTTGCCGCGCCCGGCCGTCGGCCCGGAGGGCCCGGGCCATATAGAGGAGAGGCCAGGGATTGCGCAGGGAGCCGCACGTCACCCCCCGGTCCTCCGGGGGAAGGCCGTCCAGGAGCATATCCAGGTCCTGGTCGGCGAAGAGCAGCTCTCTGAGCTCCATGGGGCGGCAACAAAATCCCCGTTTTCCTTCGCAGAGTCAAGACGGCGTGACATGAATTTGTCTCATCCGCGACGTCGCCGTGAGGGATTCCCCGATTGCGCGTTTTTCGTCGGGCCGTTACAGTTAGGCCGGAGTTATAATGAGCTGGATGGGGAAGCGCGGAGCCAAAGTCGTCGTCGTCGATGAGCGCCCGGGCATGCGCCTGGCGGGGTCCCTCGACTCGCTGACGGGCGTCTCCGTCTGCGCCGAGGCCGGCACCGCCGCGGAGGCCGTCGAGGCGGTCGAGCAGCATGCCCCCGACGCGATCGTGGTCGACATCTCCCTGCCGCGGCTCGGGGGCCTCGGGCTCCTGCGGGCCCTCAAGAGGCTCCATCCCGGGGTCGCCGTCGTGGCGGTCGCCCCCGAAGGCGGCCGGATGAAGGCCGCCGGGGCGCTAAAGGCGGGAGCGCGCGCCTTCCTGCTGCGCGACGGCGCGTCCCGCTGCTTCGCGGCGGCGCTCGCCGCGATCGCGTCCGGCCGGCCCTACGTGGACCGTCGCATCCAGCACGAGCGCACCATCCTGCGCCCCCGCCGCCGCGCCGTAACCGCGTAAGTAAATTGGGGACAGTCCCCCATTTACTTTCGCCACTTACTCGCGGGCGACGAGCGCGATCTCGATCCGCCGGTTGAGCGCCCGCGTCTCGGGCCGGTCGTTGGAGGCGACGGGACGGTACTCGCCGAAGCCCGCCGCGACGAGGCGCTTGGGGTCCACCTTCGCGGCGTCTTGGAGGTAGCGCGCGACCGCCGTCGCCCGCGCGGTCGAGAGCTCCCAGTTGCTCGCGAAGCGGCCCCGGAGCTCATCGGAGATCGGCACGTTGTCAGTGTGCCCCTCGATCCGCAGGTCCCTGTCCGGCACGTCGTTGAGGAGCTTGCCGATGCGGCCCAGCACCTTCCGACCGGCCGGCTTGATATCGTCGGAGCCGGAGTCGAACAGGATCTTGTCGACGAGCTGGACCGTGAGCTTGCCTTGCAGCTGCGTCAGCTTCACCTCGCCCGCCTGGATCTCCGACTTCAGGCCCGCGGCGAGGTCCTCATAGCTCTGCCGGACGCGCGCGAGCTCCGCCTCCTTCGCCTTCTCGGCCTCGGCCTTCGCCGCCTCGGCCGCGGACTTGGCCTGCTGGAGCTGCGTCTTCTCCTCGATCGCCGCGTTGAGCTTCTGCGTGAGCTCGGCGATCTGCGCGTCTTTGGCGGCGCGAAGATCGGCGACCGCCTTTTGAGCCTCGGCGATCTTCTGGGCGAGCCCGTCTTTTTCCGCGATCAGCGAGGCGACTTTCTTGGTGAGTTGGCTCTGGCTGGACTCGGAAGAGGCCTGGAGATCTTTCACGGAGGCCTTGAGCGACTCGATCTGAGCCTCGGCGCTCCTCAGCTTCTCTTCGGCGGCGGCGAGCTTGCCGCGCAGGTCCGCCTCGACGCGCGCGAACGTGTCGGCGGCGGCGTTCTTCTCGTTGTGCAGCGCCTCGAGGCTGGAGCGGGCCGCGGCGAGCTCGCCTTTCGCCGTCTCGAGCTCGGAGCCGCGGGCGGCCAGCTCGCGCTCGTAGCCCAGGGCCTTGCCTTTCCAGGCGTCCGCGTCGGCCTGGGTCCTCTGGTGGGCCGCGGGGCTCACGCAGGCGGAGGCGAGCGCCGCGGTCGCCACGAGCAGGGCAAGCCGCTTCACGGCTTCTCCTGGAGCAAGCGCTCGATGACCGACGTGAGCTTCGCGTCGAGCGGCTCCGTGTCCGGCCCGAAGCGCTCCGCCACGCGGCCGTCGCGCGCGACGACGAACTTGGCGAAGTTCCACGGGATCGGCCCGTTGTGGCCCGACTCGGTCGTGAGGAACTCGTAGAGCGGGTGGATGCCTTTGCCCTTCACGACGATCTTCGCGAAGAGATCGAAGGTGACTCCGAAGTTCTTCACGCAGAACGCTTTGATCTGGGAGTCCGTCCCGGGCTCCTGGGCGCCGAACTCGTTGGCGGGAAACCCGAGAACGCGCAGGCCGCGGTCCTGGTACTTCCTATATAAGGCCTCGAGGCCCTCGTACTGCGGAGTGAACCCGCACTCCGAGGCCGTGTTGACGATGAGGAGCACCTGGCCCCGGTAGTCCGACAGCTTCCGGACCTTGCCGTCGTTGAGCGTCACCTCGAAATCGTAGAGCTTTCCGGCCGCCGCCGTCTTGGTATCCATGATCTTCCCCTTGATGCGGCGTAGGCGCTCGCGGGTGCCGAACACGAGCTTCCCGAGCCGCATCTTGACCGACGTTCCCGCTCCCGTCTTCGCCTCGCGCTCGAGGCACTTCCGGCAGAGGCAGGTCTCGCCCGGCCTCGGCCTCGAGAGGGCGGGCAGGTCCATGCACCAGCAGTGGTCCTCATCCTTACCGCACTGAAACGGCGCTCCGCACAGAGAGCAGGCTTCCACGGGTCGATTCTAGCAAGGAAGCGGAGCGTCACTAAAGCGCGATCGCCGGCCCCGCCGCTTCTCGGGCCTTCGGTCCGCGCGCGAGGCACCGAGGTCTCAGGTTCCCGACGGATCCGGGGCCTACGCTATCCGCATGATCAAGACACTGACGCTGCTGCTGATCCTCCAAGCCGCACCGGCCTCGGCGCAGCGGGCCGTCGGCACGCCCGGCGGCTCTGCCGCGACCGTCACGAGCGCTCGTGGATTCGCCCGCGGCGTGAGCTCCTTCGTCGCCTCGGAGTCCGCCGCGGGTCCCTGGAGGCAGACCTTTCCGAAGGGGATCATGGACCTCCGGAATCCGTTGGGCGCCGCGGTGGCCTTCCAACTCCATCGCTTGGGCCACAGCCCCGCGGAGACCGCGCAGGCTCCGGACTTCGACGACCGCTACAAGGCCGCCCTCCAAGCAGTGAAGGCTGCCTTGCTGGCGTCCGCCCTGGAGCCCGCCCCGAAAGACCGCGCGGAGGCGCTCCTGCTGCGGGAGGACATGGAGCTCGCCCTGAAGCCGGAGCTCGCTTCCCTGTTCACCCCTCGCGAGACGTACTATCTGGAGTACACCCGTTCGATGGTCAAGCGGGTACACTTCGGCCGCGTCTCGATGCTCGGCCGCCGGCTGATCGCGGCCGCCGACTCCTGGCTCGCCCGGGGCCACGCCGACGCCGTGGCGGCCAACGTGCTGACCGTCGCCGCGGTGTCCCCCCGCATGGCGCCCGCCGCCCTCACGGCGCCGATCGCCCGCGGCATCCCGATGCTCGGACGGGCACGAAGCGAGCTGCGTGCGGCCGACTTGATCGGCTCCTCGCGCCGGGCGACCATTCTCGTCGAGGGTGCGCGGCTTCCCATGCGCTTCGTCGAGCCCAAGTACCAGGCGGTCGACAGCGTTCGCTACGCCCTCGAGATCGACGTCAAAGACGGCCGGCAGGCCTGGGCCGCCTTCCGCGACCTCGCCATCGCCCACGGAAGGGTCCGCGCCCCCTTCGTCGCGCCCCATACGCCCCACAACACGTGGACCCACCACTACCGGTCGGGCCCCCTGCACGGCTGGGTCGAGGGCGAACGGATCCGCATCGAGTTCGCGGAGTACCCCGGCCGGGCCGAGCACCCGCGCGACCTCGAGAAGAAGGCGGCTCCGGCGGCGCTCTTCGACGCCATGCGCCGCCACCTCGATCTGCGTGTGGACAGCGCCTACTCGGCGCCCGCGCCTTCGGCGCCGCCCGCCGACTACGGCGGCGCGCCGGGGCCCACGCTGCTCGGGCTCGGCGCGATGCTCTCCCTCCCGATCGCCTGGGCAGCCACGACGGTCGCGGGGGCCATGCTGGGGTTGGCCGTCGGCTGGTCGCTCGGACGCGCCGCGGGCGGACGGTCGGGTCCGGGCAGGGTCGCGGACGGCTGGCCGGGCGTCGCCGCAGCCCTGGGCCCGGCGCTCCTGGGCGCGATCGTCGGGGGCCTCTTGGGCGCGATCCTCCTCCCGGGGTTCGTTTCGAGCCTCGCGTCGATCCTGTCGTGGCTGCTCGCCGGAGCCTAGACACGCCGCGAAAATGACCGTTTCGTGACATTTTCGCAGCCCGCGGACCCCCGACTTCCGCAAATTGGGGGCTTCACGCTTGCATATGGCTCCTCCAAATCGCTACCCTACGCTATCCCACCGCCAGGGCGGTGGGAGCCAACAATGGAGGCCCAATGGTATCGGAGCACAGCAACGTGGAGGAGATGATCAAGAACCTCGCGCTTCGGGAGGACCATCCCGACCGCAGGCCCATCGCCGACACATTCGGGGCTTTGACCTTCAACAAGAAGGCCATGGCCAAGTACCTGTCGAAGTCCGTCTACGAGAAGCTGCTGAACACGATCGAGAACAACGAGAAGCTCGACGTCGAGATCGCCGACGAGGTCGCCCACGCGATGAAGGAATGGGCCCTCGCCATGGGCGCCACCCACTTCTGCCATTGGTTCCAGCCGCAGCGCGGCGTCACCGCCGAGAAGCACGACGCTTTCCTGACCTTCGACCGCACGGGCACCCCGATCCAGCGATTCTCGGGCCGCCAGCTCATCCAAGGCGAGCCCGACGCCTCCTCCTTCCCGTCGGGGGGCATGCGCTCCACGTTCGAGGCGCGCGGCTACACCGCCTGGGATCCGACGTCGCCGGCCTTCGTGCTCCGGACCGGCAAGTCGGTGACGCTGGTCATCCCGACCGCGTACCTATCGTGGACCGGCGAAGTCCTGGACATGAAGACCCCGCTGCTCCGGTCGCTGCACGCGATCGAGGACCGCGCCTACCGCGTCCTCAAGCTCTTCGGAAACCGAACCGCGAAGTACGTCCGGGTGACCGTCGGCCCCGAGCAGGAGTACTTCCTCGTCTCGAAGGAATTCTTCAACCGGCGGCCCGACCTGGTCTACGCGGGCCGGACGCTCTTCGGCGCGAGCGCGGCCAAGCACCAGCAGATGGAAGACCACTACTTCGGCTCGATCAAGCCGAAGGTGCTCGACTTCATGGCCGACGTGGACAAGGCGCTGTTCGAGCGCGGCATCCCGGCCAAGACGCGCCACAACGAGGTGGCGCCGAACCAGTTCGAGATCGCCCCCATCTATGAGGAGGCGAACCTCGCGATCGACCACAACCTGCAGGCCATGGAGATCATGCGCAAGATCGCCGATGAGCACGGCTTCGCGATCCTGCTGCACGAGAAGCCCTTCCAGGGCATCAACGGCTCCGGCAAGCACCTGAACTGGTCGATGGGCGACTCCGACGGCAACAACCTGCTCGAGCCGGGCCTGGCCCCGAAGAAGAACGTGCAGTTCCTGGTCTTTCTCTCGGCGATCCTGGCGGGCGTCGATAAGTACGGCGCGCTGCTCCGCGCGGCGGTCGCCGACGCGGGCAACGACCACCGGCTCGGCGCCAACGAGGCGCCGCCGGCGATCATGTCGGTCTACCTCGGCACCTTCCTCGACAAGCTGCTCACGGAGATCGAGAAAGGCGCGGGCGAGACCGAGGCCACCCGCGCGGCGCTGGAGACCGGCTTGAAGCGGCTGCCGGCGTTGGCGCTCGACAACTCGGACCGGAACCGGACCTCGCCCATCGCGTTCACGGGCAACAAGTTCGAGTTCCGCGCGGTCGGCGCGTCGCAGAACTGCTCGGAGCCGGCGACGGCGATGAACCTCATCGTCGCCTACGGACTCGACGTCGTCCTCTCGAAGCTCGAGAAGAGCGGCGCCGAGGACATCACGCCGAAGGCGCTCGGGGTGGTCAAGGAGATCGTCAAGCAGACCAAGCGCGTGCGCTTCGAAGGCAACGGCTACTCCGAGGAGTGGCAGAAGGAGGCGGCGAAGCGCGGCCTCCCGAACGCCAAGACGACCCCGGAGGCGCTCGAGATCCTCACCGACAAGGACGTGATCGCCCTCTACGAGAAGTACGGCGTCCTCAGGAAGGAGGAGGTCCACGCCAAATACGACATCAAGCTCGAGGCCTACGCAAAGACGAAGGAGATCGAGCTCAAGCTCCTCAAGGAGTTGGCGCTGCAGTTCGTGCTCCCGACGCTCGCCCGGCAGGTCTCGAGCTACGGCGACGCGGCCGGGAAGCTCGACGCCGCGGGCAAGAGCGCGGGCAACGCGCTCAAGTCCAAGGTCGTCGAGCTGGGCAAGCTCGCCGCCGAGATCGACGAGGGAATCGCCGCCGTCGACGCGGCCCTCGAGGCCGCCGACGCCGAGAAGTCTCTGTCGAAGAAGGCGAAGCTTCTCTGCACCAAGGGCGTGTCGGCGCTCAACGACCTGCGCTGCGCGTGCGACCGCACGGAAGGCGTGGTCGAGAACTGCCTCTGGCAGCTCCCGAAGTACCGCGAGATGCTCTTCCTGCTCTAAGCGGGAACGTCTTCGCCTGAAGAGCCCCCGGCCTATCGGCCGGGGGCTCTTGCTTTGAAGAATTAAGCGGCAGTTAAGCCGCGCCGGCTATACTCCGGTCGTGGACCTCTCGATGCTGGCGGTCGCGGACAGCCTCGGCGCCGGGATCGCGGCCGTCTCCTCGAACTTCGAGATCCTGTCGATCAACTCCACGATGCGGGAATGGTACCCGGCCATCGACCCGAAGGCGAAGCCCCTCTGCTATCGGACCTACAACGACCCGCCCCGCGACGGCCCCTGCTCCTACTGCCCGGTCGTCAAGACGCTTCAAGACGGCCAGGCGCACGAGGCCGTGACCGAGACTCCGCGAGGCCATATGACCGTGAACTACCGGATCGTCGCGACTCCCATCATCGACGGCGCGGGCCGGATCACCGGCGCGATCGAGCTGGTGGAGGACGTGACGGACCGGATGCGCGAGCAGAAGCGCCTTCAGGACGTCCTCCACTACCAGGACCGGCTCAACGAGCTCTTGCGCCTGTCGCTCGAGCCGGTTTCCCTGGAGGCCAAGCTCAACCGCATGCTCGATTGCCTCGTCCACACCACGTGGTTCGACGTCGAGCGCAAAGGCTGCGTGATGGTGCGAGACGGAGCCGGGCTGCGCATGGCGGCCCAGGTCGGCCTCGGCGCTCCGGCGCGCAAGCGCTGCGCCCGCCTGCGCCTGGGCGAGTGCCTGTGCGGCAAGGTGGCCCAGTCCGGCGAGGAGCTCTTGGCCCTAGGAACCGACGAGCGGCACGACGCGCACTATGACGGCATGCCGCCGCACGGAAATCTCACCCTGCCGCTCAAGGGAGCCGGGGAGACGCTCGGCGCCCTCTCCCTGTACCTGAAGGCCGGAGCGGCGCCGGGCCCCGGACAGATGGAGTTCGCGCGCACGGCGGCCGGCATCTTCTCGGGCGTGGTGCTCCTGGCGCGCTCCGAGGAGAGGGCCCTCCATTCGCAGAAGATGGATGCGATCGGCCGGCTCGCCGGCGGAATCGCGCACGACTTCAACAACATCCTGACGGCGATCCGCGGCTACTCCAGCTTCCTCGTCAACGCGCTCGAGCCGGCGGACCCGAGGCGCCAGGACGCCGAGGAGATCGCCCGCGCCTCCGACCGCGCGGCGGGGCTCACGCGCCATCTGCTGACGTTCAGCCGGCGCCAGGTGCTGGCTCCCTGCAGCGTGAACCTCAACGACGCCGTCGGTTCGATGTCGAAGATGCTGAAATGCCTCCTGGGCGACACGATCCAGCTAGAGCTCAAACTCGAGCCGGAGCTGGCCTGGACCTTCATCGACCCGGGACAGTTCGAGCAGGTCCTGCTCAACCTGTGCGTCAACGCCCGCGACGCGATGCCGGACGGCGGTTCGGTGACGCTGTCGACCGCCATGCTGAGGCGCCCGGCCGCCGGAGGAGGCGAAGCGGACTGGCTGCAACTGGCGGTCGCGGACACGGGTACGGGGATGGAGCCGGACGTCCTCCGGCATATCTTCGAGCCCTTCTTCACGACCAAGCCAAAGGAAAAGGGGACGGGGCTCGGGCTCTCGACGGCCTACGGCATCGTGACCCAGAGCGGCGGCGAGATTGAAGTGTGGAGCGAGCCCGGCCAGGGCTCGATCTTCCGCGTGCTGCTCCCCGCCGCCGAGCGCCGAGAGGACGCCGAGGCCCCGCCGGAGGGCGTCGTACCGGAGGGCCGCGAGACGGTGCTCGTGGTCGAGGACGAGGAGGCGGTGCGCACGATCGTCGAGCGCTCGCTCTCCTCGCGGGGCTACCGCGTGCTCGCGGCCTCGGGCGGCGAGGAGGGACTCGCCTTGCTCGAGCGCGAGGAGAGGCCTGTGGCGCTCTTGGTGACCGACGTCGCGATGCCGCGGATGACGGGTCCGCAACTGGCAGAGAAGGTCCTCGGGCGGAGGCCGGGAATGAAGGTGCTCTTCATTTCGGGGAACAACGAGGGCGCGTTCTCGGAGAAGGGCCTGCTCAAGCCGGGCGCGGTCCTGATCCAAAAGCCGTTCACTCCCGAGGCCATCGCGCGGAAGGTGCGCGAGGTGCTCGAACGCAGCGACACGCCATCCGACAGCGCGACACGCTCGTGAGTCCGCTCTGTCCGCCGAAGGCCGGACGCGGGCCTTGAATTCGCAACCCGGAGGGGCGATGCTACGAGGGTGCGCGTCCCCTTGCCGGCGATTCTCGCCGCGCTGGCGCTCCTGCCTCCCGGCTCCGCCGGGGCCCGACCGAAGGCCCCGAGCGCCCCGGACGTCCCGGCCCCGTTCGAGGCGCGCGTCGTCCGCGTCCACGACGGCGACACGGTCGACGTTCTCCTCGACGGCGCCCCGCGGAGGATCCGGCTGTTCGGCATCGACGCCCCGGAGCGCTACCAGGACCACAGCATCCAGTCGCGCAAGCACCTAGGCGCGCTCGTGCACCATAAGACGGTCCGCGTCGTCGTCCGGGACATCGACCGGTACGGACGCTGGGTCGCCGAGCTCACGGTCGGCGAGCTCGACGTCGGCCTGGCGATGGTGAAGGCCGGCTACGCCTGGTGGTACGAGCGCTACGCGGCGGACCGCGCGAGTCTCCGCGAGGCGCAGGAGGAGGCCCAGGCTGCGCGGCGCGGGCTTTGGGTCGACAAGGACCCGATCATGCCCTCGATGTTCCGGCGTTCCAAGAAGCGCGTGCCGGCGAGCTGATGCCGGCGGCGCTCCTCGCCGGGGCGACCGGCCTCGTCGGCGGCGAGTGCCTCCGGCTGCTCCTCGAGTCTCCGGCGTATTCTAGGGTGTACGCTCCGGCCCGGCGCGCGCTGCCCCCCCACCCCAAGCTCTCGGCGCTCCCGGCGGAGCTCGCGGCGCCGCTCCCGCTCGATCTGGCCGGAGGCCACGTCTTCTGCGCGCTGGGCACGACCTACCGCAAGGCGGGCTCGGCCGAGGCTTTCCGCGCCGTCGACTACGGCCTCGTGCTCGCGCTGGCGCGAGCCGCGGCGGATCGCGGCGCGGCGCGCTTTTTGCTCGTCTCCTCCTCGGGCGCGGACGCCGCCTCGCGCTTCCTCTACCCTCGCGTCAAAGGCGAGGCGGAGCGCGCCGTGGCGGTTCTGCCGTTTGAGGCGGTCTCGATCCTGAGGCCGTCGCTTTTGCTGGGCCCGCGCGCCGAGCCGCGGCCCGCGGAGGCGGTGGGCCGGGCGCTCGCTCCACTTCTCGCCCTTCTTCTCGTCGGCCCGCTCCGCCGCTGGCGTCCGATCGAGGCCTCCGTCGTCGCGCGCGCGATGCTGACGCTCGCCGCCGCGGATGACCGAGGCGCCCGCATCGTCGAGTCCGATGAGCTCCAAGCGCTCGGCGGCTAGCCGCCGCGTAACATCCCGGAGATGGCGGAGCCCCGGAGCCGGGGCTATACTCCCGGCATGGAGCCGCAGCTCCAGCCGCGAGCCGAGGCGGCGCCCGGGACGGCCCGGGCCGCTCCTCCATTGCACGAGGGCTTGTCCCCGCGGCGGCCGAAGGCCGCCGGCCCTTCTCCCGTCCTGATCGCCGCCGCGATCGGGCTGGCGGCGGGGATACTCCTGAAGGGACTCTCTCCCTCTTCGCCGCCCGCGGCTCAGCCGCCGGCCCCCGTCGCGGTCGAGGCGCCGGCCCCCGCCCCCGCGCCGCCGGTGCCCCACCGGGCGCCTAGGCCCGTCCCGAGCGAGGACGCCGAGCTCCGGCCGTTCGATCTCCGTGACGCCCGGTGCTCGCCGATCCAGGCCGGCAAGCGTCTGCGCGGCGCGCGGCTCTTAGGAAGAGGCTCGAACCGCCACGTCTACGCGACCATCCTGAGGAGCTTCGCCGGGTCCGACCACCGCGTCTACGCGGGGAGCGTGTTCTTGGGCACGACGGCGGGCGCGAACGGGAGGAACCCGATCGACCTCGGTCCGCTCCCCTACGGCGCGGAGCTCCAGCTCCGCATCGAAGGCGACGGCGGCGCCTGGCGTTCGGGTCCCGGCGCCCGCAACTCCGACCGCCAGGTGCACGCCCTGGTGACGCCGACCGGCGTCGACGCGTGGAAGGTCTCCTTCGAGGACCTCGAAAGCAACGGCGACGGCGACTTCGACGATGCGATCATCGCGCTCCGGGGCGAGCTCGCCGCCGCCGAGACCGACGGCACGCTGCGTTGTTCGAGTAAGTAAATTGGGGACAGTCCCCACTTTACTTGCTTGACTAAAAGGCGAGGCCTCAGGCAGGATCAGGAAGGGCAAACGCAGCGCGACACGGATCATCTACTACCATACAGGAGCCTTTCCAGGTTCCTCCGCGCGTCATCGTAGTCCGGCGACAGGCGCAGCGCCTCGCGGAAGTGCCGCTCCGCGGGGCCGAGCTCGCCGCGCTCGGCGTGGACTACGCCCAGGATGTTGTGGAGGAGGCGGTTGCCCGGGGCGATCCCGAGCCAGCGCGAGTACAGCGTCCGGTGGTCCTGCCAAAACGACAGCTCGCGACGCGTCAGCGCGAAGCCCCCGGCCAGGAGAAGCGCGCACGCCGCCGCCGTGGCCCCCGCCGGGACCCTGCGCCTCCGGAGGAGCTCGGCGCCACCCCAGGCGCCGGCGAACGCGAGCCCCACCAGCGGGACGTACAGGTAACGGGACGCCATTCCCGAGGGAAACGCCAGCCCGCTGACGGGCCCGAGCGCGCACGCGAACCACAGCCAACCCGCCAGGACATACGGCGCCGCGAGTCGTGCGCGCCACGCCGCCCACATGAGCGCCGCGAACGCCCACGCGCACGCGAACAAGAAAGCCGCGGAGAAGGTCGAATCCGCCTGGAAACAGGTCGGGAGCAGCCACGGCGCGAGGCCGTTGCGGAGATAGGCGAGCAGGTAGGCGGGGACCGCCGCGAGCCGGGTCCAGGCGGGCTCGACCGGCGCCGAGGCCAGAAGCTCTCCCCGCGCCCGCAGGACGAGCGCCGCGGCCGCGACCGCCATCGCGACGAGAGGCAGCTTCTCGCGGATTCGGTCGCCGGCGTTCCTCCACGAGAGGCGCCCCAGCGGCCAATAGTCGAGGATCAGGAGCAGCGCGGGCAGCGTCACCGCCAGGCCCTTCGACATGAGCGCGAGCGCGTAGACCGCGGCCAGCGCCGAGTAGACCCGAAGCGACGGACGCCGCACCCAGCGCGCGTAGACTCCGATCGCCGCGAACGAGAAGAGCGCGTAGAGGACGTCGTAGCGCTGCGCGAGCCAGGCCACGGACTCGACGCGCGTCGGGTGCAGCGCGAAGGCGGCGGCCGCCGCCGCGCTCTCCCAGAGCCGCCCCGTCATCCGGCGGAGCGCCTCAAATAGCGCCGCGGCGGCGACCGCGTGGAGAAGCACGCTGGTGAAGTGGAAGCCCCGGGGCTCCAAGCCGTAGAGCTCGACGTCCAACATATAGGACAGCCACAGGAGCGGGTTCCAGATCTGGCCCCGGAACGTCGTAAACGCCCACGAGAGCCCGGAAACGCCGAGCCCTTGCCGCACCGCGGGGTTGGCGAGGATGTTGGCGTGATCGTCCAGGTGCAAGAAACCGACGCCGAGCGCCGGCCAGAAGGCCGCCAGCGTGACGAACCCGAGCGCCGCCGCGACCCGCCAGGGGGGCATCGCGCCCTTTTTACCATTTCGCCCCTGTGCTCAATATCACAATGCCCGCTTCGTGAATTCTTCGTGTTGCGGGGCCCGCCGCGGGCTATCCTGCGAGCGCCATGGAAAAGAGCGCCGAGGAGAAGAAGACCGCCTACCTGACCCACGAGCTGCGCACGCCGCTGACGTCGATCATCTGCGCGCTCGAGCTGCTCCGCGACGGCGGCCTCGCCGCGCCCGAGGGAGCGAAGCTCATCGAGCTCGCCCTAGGCAACGCCGACCGGCTGAAGACCTTGATCAACGAGATCCTGGACCTATCGAAGATCCAGAACGGCACGCTGCGTCTGTCTCCGGTCGCCTGCGACCCGGCGGAGCTCGCCCGCGCCTCGGTGGAGAGCCTTCTCCCCTGGGCGCGCCGCAAAGGCATCCACCTCTCGCTCAAGGCCTCGGTCTCGTGCGGGAAGGTATACGCCGACCCGCGCCGCACCTCGCAGGTGCTCCTCAACCTCGTCTCGAACGCGATCAAGTTCACGCCGGACGGCGGCACGGTGGAGGTGAGCCTCGAGCCCGGACGGCGCGACCGCGCCGGGAACACCCTCGTCTGCGTGAAAGACAGCGGGCCCGGCATCGCGCCCCAGGATCTCGCGCGACTGTTCCGCTACTTCGTCCAGGCCGGTCCCGAAGACCGCCGGGCCGAAGGCTCAGGTCTCGGCTTGGCGCTCTCGCGGTCGCTGGTCGAGCTGCAAGGCGGCGAGATGTGGGCGGAGAGCGCGCTGGGAAAGGGGGCGTCGTTCTTCTTCAGCCTGCCGGTCCACGTCGAGGCTCAGAACTCGGAGCCCCAAGCCCGCGTCAACGCGACCAAGTCCTCGGCGGCCGCCTCTTTCTGCCACCACGGGGCCCCGCGAGCCTGAGGCAGCGCCGCGTCGAAGATCATCGTGATGACGAACCGCTTCGCCTCACGACGGGCGTCCCGGCGCGCGTCGTCGAGCAGGGGATCGATGTCGATGCGCCGACGCGGCTTGGCCGCCGGCTCCGTCGCCCCCGAACTCGGGGCGGGCTCCTCCGCGGGCGGCTCGACGCGCACGAAATCGCGGAACGGGCGCACGCGCACGCCGTAGAGGTCCAGCCGCGTCGAATGGAGCATCCCGCGCAGGCCGGAGTCGAGGGTCTTGAGCGGCGCCGCGAGGCTCACGGCGAGCTCCCGCGGAGAGCGCTTGAGATCGGAGAAGTCCCAGCGCACCTGGTAGTTCATCGCGACGCTCGAGTCCCGGTAGCTCCGCCGCACGTGGAGAAACCAGGGGTTCTCGACCGCGCCGGCCGCCGGAGCGAACCCGGCGAGGACCAGAAGGGCCGCGAGTCTCATGCCTTCAGCGTGCCCCCTCCGTCGACGGAGACCCAGGGCTAAAGGGCCTCTCCGGAAGCGACCAAGGGGCCTAGGGCTGGACAGGCCGCCCGCCGCCTGCTAGCCTAATCCGGTGCGCTCGGTCGCGATTTTTCTAGCTTTTTCAACGGTTTTTGCGGCTCCCAAGGCGCTCACGCGCTTTTCCATCCGCGACGGCGGAAAATGCGGCAACAACCCCAACTGCGTCTCGACGCTGGACCCCCGGCCGGGCCGGCACATGCCCCCCTGGCGCTACGCGGGCTCCCGCCACGAGGCCAAGAGCCGGCTCGAGGTGATCCTGCGCGACTGGCCGCGCGTCACGATCTACCATGGGGGCGTCGACTACCTGCACGCGGAGTTCCGCAGCCCGGTCCTCCGGATGGTCAACGATGTGGAGTTCTACTTCCCGATGTACGAGCCGGTCATCCACTTCCGCTCCTCGTCGCGAGTCGGCATCTGGGACTTCGGCCGCAACCGGCGGCGGATGACGCTGCTGGGCGAGCGCTTCCTCAAGCCGGCCGAGCCCGCGCCTTGACCCGGTCCGCCGCCTAGGACATACTGGACGGGATGGACCGCCGCCGAACGTACGCCGCGATCGGGCTTCTCGCCGCGGCGCTCGGGCTCGGGCTGGGCGCCCTCTTCGTGGCCGGGGGCGGACGCGGCACCGAGTCTTCCCGAGCCTTCCTCCCGCGGCCCGGCCTCCCCGGCGGCCGCGGCGAGCCGTCCGGCTCCGACGACCGGCTCTTCGCGCGGGAGCCCGGGCCCGAAGCGGAAGAGGACGTCACTTTCGGGGACATGCTGGACATTCTCGGCGTCGAGGCCTCCAGGCCGGAGAACAAGGAGCTCGCGAAGCAGTTCAAGAAGGAGTTCATGGCCGAGCCGGAGCTCAAGCTCGTCTACGACGAGTTCGCCGCCGCCGAGCGCCTGAGCCCGCGGCGGACGATGACGGAGTTTCTGGACCGCTTGGGCAAGCTCCCGGCGTTCCAGCGTCTTCAGGCCAAATTCTTCGCCGCGGACGCGAGCACCACCGCCTTGCTGCCGCTGTATCAGTCTCCCGCCCTCGGCCGCTTCTGGAGGCGCGACGAAAAAAAGCCGGTCGACAACCCGCTGGTCGCGAGGATCCGCCGGCTCGCGCGCGGGCTGCGGCTCGGGTTTCACCGCGGCCCTTCCGCCGCGGGCTCGCTGGCCTCGATCGGGGGCCTGCGCGGCGGCCGGGGCCCGTTCGCGGCCTCCGGGGGCGCCTCCACGGCATACGGCGCTCCCGGCGGCGAGGCCGGAGCGCAGGCCGACGCCGGGCCGTCGAGCCTGCTCGCCGGGCCGAACTCGCACGGCGTGAACCCGACGCTCGCTCCGCTCACCGCGGCCGACAGCGATCCGATGGCGGTCTTCTGCGCGCCGGAGAACTTCAAGTGGCTGTGCGACTTCCTCGATCCCGCCGAGCGCCTGAGCATGTACAACGCGATCGACCCATACGGCCTGTGGGGCGCCTGCTGGGAGCTCCAGAGCTTCGATAAGTGCGCCGCGGCCTGCTCGGCGTCCGGCGGCAAGTGCAGCCAGAAGGCCGGCTGGAACTCGTGCCTGGAGGCCCGCGGCAACGCCGAACTCGTCTGCCTCGGCGAGTGCCGCACGCCCCCGAAGACTCAATGGTGCACGGTGCCCGACGACGTGAAGACGCGCCTCTGCACCGCGCAGTGGCCCGCATCGCCGCCGGCCGAGTGCGGAAACTGGGCGACCGTCGTCGGCCAGTCCAGCCCGAGCCCGACGCCCGGAGGCAACAACAATCCCAACAACGGCGGAGACGAGGGCGACCGGTGCGACTGCGGCGAACCCGGGAGCGAGTGCACCGACTGGATCTCCGCTATGTGCGGCCCCAACGGGGAAGACCAGATGGTCTGCGCGGCCAGCAACGGACGTTGCGACGATACCTGCGACCGCTGCCGCGGGGGATCGAACTGCAATCCCTGCACCGACGGCTACTGATCAGCGCGGATTGCGCTCAAACGTCGGAAAAGAGCGCTCGAAGTCGCGCATGCCCGCCTGAGCCGTCATCCGGACCCGCTTCCGCTCCTTCACCTGCGACCATTCCAACTGGAAGCTCGCGCGCAGCACCTCGATCGGCTTTCCCTGGGAGCCCGTGATGACGACGTCGCTGACGTAGACGGGGCCTTTCCCCGAGTACCGGCCGCCGTCGAAATTCCGCTCGACGGCTCCGCACTCGTAGCGCCACGTCTGCAGCGCGTTCCGCTTCCACTCGATCGCCGGACGGGCCGCGCGCAAGCCCGGCGGGCACGTCGCGGGATACGGCTGCCCCCGCCGCCAGCCGGTCTTGACCCACGTGACCTTCAGGCGCTCGACGATGCGGCCGTCGACGCTCTGCGTGCGTCGCCACTCTTCGTTGTCGGACCCGATCCGCAGCGGATTGAACGCCTTGGGCAACCGCCAGCGCCAGCCGGTCGAGCCGATCTCGGCCCACTCCGCGGACCACGCCGTCGCGGCCAGGCAGACGAACGCTCCGGCGACGGCTGCTCGGAGAGTGACCACCGCCGAATGCTACCAGCCCCCCGAGTCATCGTCAAGCGAGTCCTAGGCGCGAGTCCTAGGCGCGGGAGGTCCTTCGGCCCTCACGGCCGGGCGCGCGCGCGTGCTATCCTGAGCCCATTAACCCGGCGCGGAGGCTTTCCCATGCGTCGAGTCGCCCTATTGTCCGTCCTCTTGGCCGGCCCCTCGCCGGCCTTCGCCGGCATCATCGGGATGTTGTGGAGCCACGCGGGCAACAACGTCGCCGTCTCGGTCAAAGTCGACGCGGGCCGGCGCGTCGTCCGCGTCGAGATGCCCAACGAGATCCCCTGCCGGCTGCAGCTCTACCGGCATAAGCAGGAGGAGCTCGACGGGGCGAAGCCGCAGGACGGCCCGCAGGGGAAGGCGCTCGGCTTCGGTCTCTGGTTCGACGCGCCCTGCTACCATCACTACTTCGACCAGCCCCAGGATAAACGTCCTGCCGCCGGACCCAAGGAGGCGGAGTTCGACGTCGACGCCGAGCTGTTCGGCCGGCCGGGCCTGGCGGGACATCGGGCGGCGTTCGACGCCGGGACGCTCGCGCTCGCGTTCTGCCTGCAGCAGTCCGGGAGCGGGGACGCCGAGCAGGGGATGACCTGCGCGGTGGCCTCTCGGGCCGACTTCGATGCCGGCAAGGTCGTGTACCGCTCGGCGTTCGCGCCCCTAAAGGCCGTCGATCTCGGGCTCACTGCCCCGAGGCCGCTGCGGGAGGACGTCGTCGTGGCCGTCGCCTACTTCGGCCCCAACGCGAAGGCCGGCGAATTCATCCCGCGGAGGCCGACGCTCTTCGCGAATGTCCGCCCGTTCAGCCTCGCCGTCGCGCAGGCGTACAACGCCAACGAGACGGTGCACCCCGACGGGAAGTACCAGCGCTTCTACTTCCACCGCGGGGCCGTCGTCGACGAGCTCGGGGCCGTCGCCGCCGCGCGCCGGGGCGAGATCGTCTGCGAGCTCGTCTTGTCGCAGCCGCGCGCGCTCGTCGGCGTCGAGAAGACGATCCACATCCCGGCCACGCGCGTCACCGGCGTCGGCGCCGGCGGGGGCGGCACGCCGTGGTTGTACACCCCTCATGAGAACGACCCCGACATCAAGAATAAGCGCTACTGGTCCCAGTCGATCTCCCTTCAGCCCTCCGGGAGCGGGATCCTCGGGCCGGACACGCGGATCACGCACGTCGCCTGCATGAAGCCGGGCTGGCGGGACGCGACGAACACGGTGACGGCCGGAGAGCTCTACGACGCGTTGCGCCTCGGCGGCCAGCCGCTGATCGAGCTCCTGACCGACTTCCCCGCCGACCAGAAACCTTAATCCGCCGTCCAGACGCGGGCCGCGGCCACCAAGTCATCCGCGACCGCGTGCTTCTGCCAGCGCGGCGCGTGGCTGGCGTGGGGGATCGCCGCGTCGAAGAGCGTCGTCACGAGCCACGTCTTCGCCTCGCGCCGGGCGTCGCGGCGAAGGTTCTCCACCACGGGCGCCAGCTCGAGCCGCGCGCGGCGCGCCGGGGCGCCGGCGGCGACCGGAGCCGCCGCGGAGGCCGAAGCCGCGGGCATCGCGCGCGCCAGGTCCCGGAACGGCTTCACCTTCACCCCGTAGAGGTCGAGGCGCACGGAGCGGATGATGTCGCGCAGCTCCCCTCCCGCCGAGGGCCGGGGCGGCCGCTTGAGGTCGGAGAAGCTCCAGCGGACGCTGTAGTTCATCGTCACGCCGGTCTCCCGGAACCCGTGGCGGATGTGGAGCTCCCAGGGGTTGTGCGCGGCGGCAGGGAGGGCCAAGGCGGCGAGCAGGGCCAGGGCCTTCAGCAGAACCTTCATCCGAACCTCCCCCCGACCCCGTCCGCCTTGCCAAAGGAGCTCCACTCGGCCGGCAGGAAGGTTACGCGGGAGGCAGCCCGTTTATTTCAAGTGAAGTTAGTAAAGTGGGGACGGTCCCCACTTTACTTACTCGTCGGTCCAGGAGCGGGTGGAGTCGACTAGGCCCGCGAATAGGGCCTCTTTTTGGCGGTAGGGGGCGCCCGCCGCCGCGGGGAGCGAACGGTCGAAAAGGCTTCGGATCAGGAAGGAGCGCAGTTCCCGCCGGGCGTCGGCGTGCAGGCGCTCGAGGACGCGGCCGCCCGCGGTCTGAGTCTCCCCCGGGCCGGCGCCGCCGGACGGCGCCTGGGCGGCTTGCTCACGGAACGGCCGCAGCCGGATCCCGTAGAGGTTCAGCTTGATCCCGTGGAGCATGCCTTTGGCTTGCCCACCCAGCACCGCCGCGGGGCGACGGACGGCGGCGGCCAGGCGCCGGGGCGCCGCCGTCACGTCGGAAAGGTCCCACCGGACCCGGTAGCTCATCGCGACGCGGGAGCCGCGGCCGTCATGGCCCAGTTCGAAGCTCCATGGCTCCGCGGCGAGGCAGGGTAGGGCGAGAGCGAGGAGCGGGGCGAGAAGCATCTCCCGACAAGTCTAGTCCGCCGCTGTTTCGCCGGTATTTCGGGAAAAGGGGTCTTGACAAGCGCGGGACCTGTGCTATACTGTACTAGCACACTAGTACAGATGATCGAGATCGATCCGACGTCGCCGCTGCCGATCAACGACCAGATCAAAGGGGGCCTCAAGGGGCTGGTCACCAAGGGCCTGCTGCGCCCCGGGGACAAGGCCCCCTCCATCCGGGGCCTGGCGGTGAGCCTCAAGATCAACCCCAACACGGTTGCCCGAGCCTTCCGCGAGCTCGCGCTCGAGGGCTTCCTGGACTCCAAGCGCGGCGACGGGAACTACATCGCGCGCTCCGCCCCCGGACAGGCGCGGGAGGGGCTGGCGGAGGCGAAGGACCGGCTGCGAGACGCGCTGCGCCAGGCCCGCCAGGGCGGGCTGTCGTGGGACGATATCTCGGACGTGATAGGTGCGGTGAAGGGAGGCGAAGATGAAACGCGATGAGTCACCGGCCGTGCGGCTCGAGGGCGTGCGCCGCAGCTTCGGCGCCAAGACGGTGCTGAGCGGCGTCACGGGAACGATCCCCCGCGGGCGGGTCGTGGGGCTCCTCGGCCGCAACGGGGAAGGCAAGTCGACGCTGTTTCAGCTCATGCTCGACCTCCTCGCCGCGGACGCGGGGACGATCGAGGTGCTGGGGAGGCGCCCCGACGGCTCGGGCGACATCCGCCGGCACGTCGGCTATATCCCGGAACGCCCGGCCTTCCACTCCTTGATGAGCCTGGGCGAGGTGCTGGAGTTCCGCTCGCGGTTTTTCCCTTCCTGGAAGAACACGCGGGCGATGGCGTTGTCCGGGCAGCTCGGGCTCGACCTCGCGACGCCGGTGCGCGGCGCGAGCAAAGGCACGCTCGGCAAGCTCGCGTGGGTCTGCGCCGCCGCCCACGAGCCCGAGCTCTTCTTCCTCGACGAGCCCACCTCGGGGCTCGATACGCTGGTCCGCGACGACATCCTCCACCACCTCGTGGCTGAGCTGCAGAAGGAAGGGCGCACGATCGTCGTCGCCAACCACCGGATGGACGAGCTGGCCGGCATCCTCGACGAGGTGTGGGTGCTCGCCGACGGCGAGATCGCCGCGCGCCATGAGGTGGACCGCCTGCGCTCGGAGGCCTGCCGGATCACCGGCCGCGTCAAAGACGACGCGCCCGCCGCGCGCGTGTGGCCCGTGCCGCCGCTCCGCGCCGAAGGGCCGCTCGTGGAGTGGGTCGTCTTGGACAAGGCGGTCGAGGAGCGCATCCTCGGCTCCGGCCTCCTCGAGAGGACGGAGCGCAAGTCCATGCCCGTGCACGAAAGCTTGAAGCACCTGCTCGCCGTAGGCCGCGACGCAATAGCGTCGCGGCACGCGGGCAAGGAAGTGTTTCCCGCAGGAGGCAACCATGCGTGAGCTCTCCAGACTCCACCTGAAGCAAGACCGCCTCGTGCTCCTGGGGCTCGCGGCGACGATCCTGGCCTCCTTCCCCTTCGCGCTCGCGGTCCGGCCCGAGTGGTTCGAGCTCCGGCAGACGGTCGGAGCGACCTGGCTGTTCTGGGCGTTTCTCGGCCTGCCCGGCTTCGCGCTCCTGTTCGGCGGAGCGGCCGGGGCGCAGCTCGCGGGCGAGCACGCGCGCGCGGCGGAGACGCTGCTCCCGGTCTCGGCGCCCCGGCGGGCGGAGGCGTACGCGGCCTCGGGCCTGATCCAATTGGTCCTGCTCGGGCTCCTGATCCTGGCGCTCGGCCTGGTTGGCGCCCACGAGAGCGGGCTGAGCGCGCCATTTCGGTTCTTCAGCTGGTGGACTCCCGACGCGATGAGGCCGTTCATCCTGTCGTTCCTCGGGACGTTGCCGTACATGCTGCTCGTGAGCTTCATCGCGGCGTACGCGTCGGGCAGCGGCGTCGTGGGCGGGCTCGTCGGCGGGCTCGTGGGAGGATTGTGCCTCGGGGGCCTCGAGGCCGGCTTCGCGCTGCGGGAGATCCACCACGGGCGCATCTCCTACGCGGGCTGGGGGACGGCGGGCGGGGCGCTGGCGCTGGCCGGGAGCGCGCTCGCGCTGCGCGAGACCGCCCGGCGGCTCGAGCGCCGCGAGCGCACGTCGTGGGCGGCGGCGGTCCGCATCGCGCTGACCGTCGCGCTCGGCATGCTGGTCGCCTCCGGCGCGGCCCTCTGGAAGTATCGTTGGGTCGGCGGCGCGACCCGCATCCTCCAGCCGTCCGGTTTCCCGGCGAGGACGGAGAGCCCGGAGCCGGCGGCGCGCGACGGCGTGGTGCTCCAGACCGTGTCGGGCGGCATCTACTGGGCGACGCCGGACGGGCTCCGCAAACGCCTGTGGGAGGGACCGGGACACGTTCGCTTCGATCCGGCGCCCGCCGAAGCCGGGATCGAATGGGAAGGCAAGCGCCTGTGGCTGCTGGTACGCCCCGATGGCCGGCTCGGTCTCCTCGAGCTGTGGGCCGGGGAACCGGACTCGGGGCTGAAGCTCGTCTCGCGATTCTCCTATGCGGGCAGCGTGTACCTGACGAAGAAGGGACGCGCGGTCAGCCTATGGTCGTGGCGGCGGTGGGCCCCGGTATCTTTGGGGATGCGCCAGCCCCAGTGGCAGGGCGTCGCCGTCGACGAGATGTGGTCCGACGATTCCCCCCGGCGAGCGGCGCCGTCGATCCCGGGCGGCGGAAGCTGGAGCTACTCGAACGAGAAGCGGCAGCTGCGCTGGACGACCCCCGCGGGCAAGACGCTCGGCCCCGTGGAGCTGCCGGGACAAGACGCCTTCAGCGCCGTCGTCCGGACCGACGGCGACCGTGCCTGGGTGCTAACGGAGTCGAGGCTGCTGGTCGTTGACGGCGGGGCGAAGGGTTGGGTCGGCTCCTACGCGCTGCCCCGGCTGCGGCCCGTGCGCCACGGCTACGCGCCGTGGCACTCCATGGAGGTCGGCACGGAGGGCCTCTTCCTCCACACCGGCCCCACGCTGCAGTTCATGGACTGGGAAGGCCGGCTCCGAAAGCTCGAGTAGCTACTTCTCAGGCCAACCGAGCTTCCCACAGCCGCCCTTGTAAAGCGGCGCGAGGGTCGCCGCGTCGAAGGCCTGGCACTGGTCGCGCGACTCGACGAGCCATACCGTCTTGCCTTTGAGCTTCGGATCGCGCGCCATGCCCTTGCCGCTCTTCGGCACGGCGCGGAGCGCGAGGCGCAGCCCGTCCACCGGCGGCTTCGGCAGCCCGTGCTTCGCCGCGACGGCGAGCACCTCGCCGGTGTCGGCAGGCCGGCCGGGGAGGCACTTCACGGGCCCGTCGGCCTTGGCCTGGGAAGACTCCCACTCCCCCTTGCATCTCGGATCGACCGGGCTCGCGGCCGCGGGAAGGCAGATCCGGAGGTCCCAGCGCACCTTGTTGAGCATCGGCGAACGGAGCGAGAACGAGAAGCTGTCCTCCATGGGCAACGCCGGGTCCGGCCGCCTCATGGCCACGACCTCCGCGGCGACGACGCAGGCATCCCCGTTGAACTGGATGTGGGCCATCTGGGTCGCGTCCGTCGCGAGCCTCTGGGAGCCGTGGCCGGGCGGATCGCCGTCGGGACGAGCCGCCGGGCCGGCGTAGGCTCGAGCCAACACGAGGACGACCCCGAGGGGCGCGAGGCTCATACGCCGATGTCCTCGTTCCAGAGCTGCGGCTTCTCGCGGATGAGCCTCCGCATCAACTCGACGCACTCCCGGTCGCCGGCGTCGACGACCTCGATGCCCTTCGCCTCCATGAGCTCGCGCGCGCCCGGGAACGTCTCGGACTCCCCGACGATCACCTTCGGCACGCCGAACTGCACGGCCGCGCCCGCGCAGAGATAGCAGGGCATGAGCGTGGAGTAGAGGACCGTGCCCCGGTAGTGGCCAATCCGTCCCGCGTTGCGCAGGCAGTCGATCTCGGCGTGCGCCATCGGGTCGCCCTGCTGCACGCGCCGGTTGTGCCCGCGCCCCAGGATCTTCCCGTCGCGCACGAGCACCGACCCGATCGGGATGCCGCCTTCGTCCCAACCCTTGCGGGCCTCGTCGATCGCGGCGCTCAGGAATGGATCTCGCTCGCTCATGTCAGAACCTCCGCTCCGTCCCTCATCGCCGCGAGCACGATCCGCGCGCAGGCCTCCGCGTCCGACAGCGCCTCGTGATGCCGCAGCGGCACGCCGAGGTGCCGGCAGACGTTCGGCAGCGCGTGGCTGTGCAGCTTCCAGAGCCGGCGCGACAGCCGCACGGTGCACACCCAGCGGTGCTCCGGCGAGCCCCAGCCCGCCGCCCCGCAGCACGCGCCGAGGACGCGCCGGTCGAAGCTCGCGTTGTGGGCGGCGAGGAAATCGATTCCATCGAGGCTCTCCTGCAGCTGGGGCCACGCCTCGGCGAACGTGGGCGCCGAGCGCACGTCCTCCCAGGCGATGCCGTGGATCGGGGTGAAGACGAAGCGCCGCCGGGGCGGGCGGAGGAGGCGGTGCTCGCGCCGGACGATCATGCCGTCCTCCACGCGCACGATCGCGACGGCACAGGCGCTGTCGGGCCCGTGGTCCGCGGTCTCGAAGTCGATGGAGGCGAACGCGGTCACGGCGGCGGCGAGGAGAACGGCGGGTCTGCTCCCCCTCCCTCGAAGTACTCGAGCCAGCGGCGATAGCCCGCGAGGCGGTCGTTGGCCTTCACGAGCTTCCTCAGCGCCTCCACGGCTCCTTCGCGCGAGTAGCCCTTCTTCGAGAACGGCAGCGAGCGCGGCAGGCGCCGCCGCCGGGCGAAGGCCGGCTCCACGAGCCGGCGCGCGAGCTCGAGCTTGGCGGCGAACCAGTCCGCGACGGCGGACTCGTCCGACAGGACCTCGGACTCCTCGATGAGGGCGGCCAGCGGCTCGGCGCCGAAGAAGATGAGCGGCTCGTCTTTGAGCCCGAGCTTGTCGATCACGGGCCGCATGCGCGCGAAGTCCTCGCGCATCTTCTCCCGCCACTTCGCCGCGTCGGGGGCGAACAGCTCGGGGAACACGAAGGCGATGAGGTCGATCGAGGGGTCCGCGTAGACCCATGAGATCTCCGGGACGAAGAGCCGGCCGCAGTTCGCGCACTCGAGCACGTTCAGCTCGCCGCCCTTCAGCCGGTCGCGGAGGGTCTCGTCCTGGTCGCCCCGCACGAAAGACCAGACCTCGTAGTCCCCCTCTTCGGAGCAGCCGGGGCACTTCTGCGTGATCTGGCCCGTGAACGACATCAGAGCTTGCCGGCGCCCAGGATGCGGTCGAGGCGGGAAGCGAACTCCCGGTCGGAAGGGAACATCTCGCCGGTGGGCACGGCCGCGACGTCGGCCCAGAACAGCGAGACCACGTCGTCGCCGTTGCCGGTCGTGCGGAGGACGCCGCCTCTCTTCTCGACCAGCCAGTACATGCTGACGATCTGCATCGGCATCTGCGTCGAGAGGTGGAGCCCCTCGCTGGCGTAGAGCACGCGCACCGGCTCGACCTCGAGGCCCGTCTCCTCGACGAACTCCCGCTTGAGGGCGGACACGGGCGCCTCGCCGAGCTCCATGCCCCCGCCGGGGACGTTCACGAACTCGCGGTCCAAGAACCGGCTCCGCGTGAGCAGCACCTGGTCCTGCTCCACGAGGACGCCGTAGATCCGGCAGCTGAATCCCTTCACAGCCATCGGAACAAGATTAGCAAGTAAAGTGGGGACAGTCCCCACTTTACTAACTTCACTTGTTCTGGTCGCGGGAGGCCTTGTCGCCTTTGAAGACGTAGAAGTGCACGCCGAGCGCGACGTACAGCATGTTGATGCGCTTGCCGGCCGAGCCGCGGGCGAAGCGGCCGCCGATCTCCGGGGCGACGCCCAGCCGCCACAGCGGCAGCTCGACGCCGACGCCCGTGAGCAGGCCGTAGGTCCAAAAGTGGCCGCCCTCGGAGTCCCCGCCGGAGGCCGTCGGCTGGAGCGCGTTCGCCGTGATCCCTCCCCGGTAGAAGAAGCGCTGCTTCTCCCACGGGAAGTGCTTGACCTCGAAGCCGACGCTCGTGACCGTCAACCCTCGCGTGTTGTCGATGCGGCCGAGGCTTCCGCGATGCACCGTGAGTCCGTACATCAGCTTCATCGGGTCCTCGCGGAACACATCGAACGCCGAGAGGAAGCCTTGGTGCCCGAGATCGCCTTGGCCGTCGGCCAGATTGACCTTTCCCCGCTCGAAGTGCTCCCGGGCGCGCACGCGCCACTGGGGCTCGGCCGAGGCCTCGGCCGCCCACAGGAACGCCGCGACTAGGAGCAGTATGCGTTTGATATCGAAAGCATGGCATGATTGCCTTGCGTTTCGCAACGGCGAAACGCAAGAATGTGCCGATGGTCGAGTTGAATTGTCCCTCCTGCGGGGCCAAGGTCCCGTTCCGGTCCTCGGTCTCGCTCACGGCGGTCTGCCCGCACTGCCGCACGCAGGTCCTCCGGGAAGAGCTCGACCTCAAGGACCTCGGGAAGGTCGCGGACGCGCACGACGACGGCTCCGTCGTCCAGCTTGGCGCGCGCGGCTCTTATAAAGGAACGGACTTCTCCGTGATCGGCCGGCTGCAGCTGCGCTTCCCGGACGGCTGGTGGAACGAGTGGCATATCGCGCTCTCGGACGGCAGGGCGGGCTGGCTGGGAGAGGCGGCCGGCACCTACGCCGTGAGCTTCCAAGTGGAGGCGAAGGACCTCCCGCCTTTCTCGAAGCTCAAGATCGGCTCCTCGATCGCCTTGGGCGGAGCCGCCTACGAGGTCTCCGACCTGCGCCACGCCGCCTACCTCTCGGCCGAGGGCGAGCTCCCGTTTCGCGCGCCGCTCGGAGAGGAGGCGCCGCTCGCCGACCTCCGCGGGCCGGGCGCGCGCTTCGCGACCCTCGACTACTCCGAGGACTCCCCGCTCGCCTTCATCGGCGAGTACGTGCCGTTCCCGCAGCTCCGGCTCGACGGCTTGAAGGCCGTCGAGGGGTGGTAGCGCCATCGCCGTCGCGTTCAACTGCACCGGGTGCGGAGGACCGCTCAAGGTCCGCGCGCAAGGTCAGACGGAATCCATCGCCTGCCCCTACTGCGGCAGCGTCGTGGACGCCCAGGACCCGAAGCATCAGATCCTGAGCCGCTACAAGTCGAAGATCGTCCACGAGCCCGTCGTCCCGCTCGGGACGCGCGGCAAGCTCGGCGGCCCCGACCCGGGGCTCGGCGACGCGGAGTTCGAGGCGATCGGCTACATGCGCCGCCGCGTCCGCTACTACGGCGTCGACTACGAGTGGTCGGAGACGCTGCTCTGGAACCCCTATCAGGGATATCGCTGGCTGCTCGAGTACAACGGCCACTTCACTTTGCTCCAGGACTGCGTCGAGCGCCCGGAGGAGGGCCGGTGAGCGGGAAGCTGCGCTGCCCGAAGTGCTCCTGCCCGCTCGACGAGATCCGGCTGCCGGAACGGGTGACGGTCGAGTCCTGCCCCCACTGCTACGGAGTTTTCTACGACCGGGGCGAGCTCGCGCTCGCCCTCGAGCTCTCGGGCGCCGCCGATACCCAGTGGAGCTGCCCGAAGTGCGAGCGGCCGTTGCGCACCGGCCGCTATCGCGACGCCCTCGAGCTCGAGGAGTGCACGGCGTGCGGCGGCCTCTGGTTCGACGCGGGCGAGGTCGCGAAGCTCCGCAAGGCCTCCGGCGTCGAGGGCCTGGTCAAGGGCGAGGGCGCCGCGGCCGGGCCCGCGCCGCCGCTCCTGCCGCCGGCGGCCGTCGAGGCGTTCACCCGAAAGCTCGAGGAGCAGCGTCGCGCGCTCCACGGCGAGGCGCGATCCAACGCCCCGGCGGCGGCGGCCGCGCAAACGGAGCGCGCCTTCCCCGAGATCCCGGACGGCGGGAGCGCGGACAATCCCGACGAAAGCGCGGACCCCGTCGCGACCTACGAGGGACGCAGGTACCGGCACTTCCAGACGTCCCAGCCGGTCGTCACCTACGTCGTCGGGGAGTTCCCGTGGAAGGTCAAGGTCGGCGAGAAGTCGCGCGCGCGCGACTTCGTCTGTCCGCCGCATCTGCTGTCCCAGGAGGTGACGGGCAAGGACTCGGTCTGGACGCACGGCCGCTACCTCGAGCCGGAGGAGGTTTGGGCCGCGTTCAAGCTCCCGGGCTCGCCGCCCGCCCGCGTCGGAGTCGCGCCCGCGCAGCCCAACCCGTACGAGGCCTCGTGGGCCGGGCTCACCGCCGCGTTCTTCGCCCTGGCCGCCGCGGCGGTCGGGTTGGCGATCGCGATCGCCCTGCAGGCCTCGGGCGAGACCGTGTTCGAGCGCTCTTTCTCCTACGACCCGGCGGCCGTCGAGAAGTCGGTCGTCACCGAGGTCTTCGAGCTCAGAGGCCACACCGCGAACGTCGAGGTCGCGTTGAACACCTCGCTGAACAACCAGTGGGCGTACTTCAGCCTGGCGCTCATCAACGCGGACACGGACGTCGCGCTCGACTTCGGACGCGACGTCGCGTACTACCAAGGCAGCGAGGACGGCGAGGCCTGGAGCGAAGGCTCCCAGGTCGACGTCGCCTATCTGCCGCGGGTGCCTTCGGGGCGCTACTACCTCCGCATCGAGCCCGAGACCGACGCGAGCACCGGGCCGTTCGGCTTCACGCTCCGCCTTCGCCGCGACGTCGCGCGCGCGAGCTTCGCGGTCGTCGCCTTGATCCTGCTCGCGCTTCCCGTGCTGTGGTTCTGGTGGCGCCGGAACACCTTCGAGCAGAGCCGCTGGGTGGAGAGCGACCACCCCTGGGGCGGACACGGCGGCGACGAGGACGACGAGTGATGAAGCGCTGGTACTGGCTCTACGGCTCGGCCGTGGTGGGCTGGATGGCCTGGGCGAGCTACTTCGGCTCGTCCTGGACCGATGTCGACGAGGTGAAGTCGGTGCCGAAGAGCGTCCGCGACAACCCGGGCGCCTACCGGTCGCATTACCGGTCGCATACGCGGTATTACGGAGGAAAGTGATGAGAGACGTGCTCAACTGGCAGCACCTGGTGGCGGCCGTGGTGTACTCGGGCCTGGGGGCCTCGGTCCTATGCGTCCTCTTCGTCATCGTCGACAAGCTGACGCCGTACGACCTCTGGCAGGAGCTCGTGCAGAAGCAGAACCGCGCGTTGGCCACCGTCGCGGGCTCGTTCGCGATCGGCCTGTCGATCATCATCGCGGCGAGCCTGGTCGGATAGCCTGGATTCTTCAGTTACTCGTCAAAACTACGTCTGAAGAATCCAGGACAATATTATTCATCAAAGGAACTTCCTTGAATTTAGCTCTATTCGTCTCGATCTTCGTCGTCGCGACCTGCGGGCTCGTCTACGAGCTGGTCGCCGGCGCCCTGGCGAGCTATCTGCTCGGCGACACGGTCCTGCAGTTCTCGACCGTGATCGGCGCGTACCTGTTCGCGATGGGCATCGGCTCCTTCCTGTCGCGCTACGTGGCCACGGGGCTGGCGGCCCGCTTCGTCCAGGTGGAGATCCTCGTCGGGCTCGTCGGCGGCTGGGGGGCGCCGCTCCTCTTCCTCGCCTTCGTCCAGACCCAGCATTTCCGCCTCGTCCTCTACGGGCTGGTCCTCGTCGTCGGCATCCTGGTGGGCCTCGAGATCCCGCTCCTCCTCCGGCTCCTCCGCGGGCGGCTCACGTTCCGGG
>JACQPK010000114.1 GCA_016207565.1 Elusimicrobiota bacterium | reverse complement strand
TCCAGGAGACCGGGCATGAGCTTCACATCCTGGAGGAGAGCGTGCTCCCCGCCACGGAGCGTGCCCTTCAGGCCATTCGCGCCGGCTACGAGAACAACCGGTCCGATTTTCTGACATTGCTGAGCGCGGAGCGGGATCTCGCCCGCGCGCGGCTCGAGCTTTATCAGGCCCAGGTGGGCTATCTGCAAGCCGTCGCCGATTTGGATCGCGCGGTCGGCACGGCGCCCCCCGAGGGGTCTCAGGAGGTGAAGTGATGAACGATCGGAACCATCGAATCGCCCCCCGTGGGGCGGCCGCCCGTGGAGTCGCCGCGCTCTGTGCCGGCGCGGCTCTCCTTCTCGCCGCGATCGCGGGGTGCGGAGACAAATCCAAGGGCGACGCAACCGCGGCACGCGGACCCGGCGCGCCGTTTCAGGATGTGGGCTCCTTCCGGATCGGAGTCCGGAATCTGCCGGAAACTCCCTCTGTGGGGGACAACCGGCTTCGGATCACGCTGCGGGATCAAGCCGGCGCCCCGGTCCGAGGCGCCGACGTGGAGATCATCGTCGCGATGCCGGCGATGGGCGCCATGCCGCGGATGGAAAGCCGGGGCGTCCTGAGGGAGCCCGAGCCGGGAATCTACGAAGCCAAGTACGGCCTCGCCATGGCCGGCGAATGGGACGTGGACATCGCGATCCGCGCGCGGGACGGGGCGACCGCCCGGGCCGCCTATCGGCTCAGCACGAGCCTCAAGGAGATCGCCTTCGCGGGCGGAACGCCCCCGGCGGGCGGCGAGGGCGCGGGCGGCACAGGCGCTGGGGACGCCTCTGCCCCCACCGGAACGCGCGGCGCCGGGACCGACGCGCCGGGCGCCGTCCTGATCGATCCCGCGCGACGCCAGGCGATCGGCGTGAAGACAGCGCCCGTGGACCTGCGCGATCTCGCCGCGACGATTCGCGCCGCAGGCCGCGTCGCCTACGACGAGACACGGCGCGCGGAGGTGTCGCTCAAGTTCTCGGGCTGGGTGCGAGACATCAGCGTCGACTACACCGGGAAGCCCGTGAGCGCCGGTGACGTCCTCTTCACTGCGTACAGCCCGGAGCTGGTCTCCACCCAGCAGGAGTACCTGACCGCGCTCGGGAAGGGCGCGAGCCCGAGCGATACCACGACGATTCCGGGAAGCCCCGAGCTTGCCCAGGCCGCGCGGCAGCGCCTTCTTCTCTGGGATATCCCGGCTTCTCAGATCGACGCGATCGCGCGCTCGGGAAAGCCGGCCGAGGCGCTTCCGATCGTGGCGCCGGTGAGCGGGGTCGTGCTGGAGAAGAGCGTCGTGCGCGGGAGCGCCTTCACCGCGGGGCAGACCCTCTACAAGATCGCTCCCACGCATCCCGTATGGGTCATGGCGAACGTCTATCCCTACGAGCTTCCACTCGTGCGGACCGGCATGGTGGCCACGATTCTCACGCCGTTTCTTCCCGAACGGTCGCGGCGGGGTCGCGTCGCGTACATCAATCCGTACCTCGATCCCGACACCCGCACCGCCCAGGTGAGGATCGAGGTTCCCAATCTGCGCGGCGATCTCAGGCCCGACATGTTCCTCGACGTTGCGATGGAATCGTCGCTCGGGAAACGCCTCGCCGTACCCGAGAACGCGGTTCTCTACGTGGGGGATCGAAAGATCGTCTTCGTGGATCTGGGCGATGGACGCCTCGCGCCGCGCGACCTCACGCTGGGCGCCAAGGCCGGTGACTACTACGAGGTCGTGGGAGGTCTCGCGAAGGGCGAGGTGGTAGTGACATCGGGCAACTTCCTCGTCGCGGCCGAGAGCAGGCTCAAGTCGGCCGCGCAGAAATGGTAGGGCCGCGGCCATGATCGCCTGGCTCATCCGATGGTGCGCCACGAACCGCGCCCTGACCCTCGTCGCGGTCCTGGTTGCGGCGGGCTTCGGCGTGCGCGCGTTCCGCGCGACGCCCCTCGATGCGATCCCCGATCTCTCCGATACGCAGGTGATCGTCTCGGCCGAATGGATGGGACGAAGCCCCGAC
>JACQPK010000102.1 GCA_016207565.1 Elusimicrobiota bacterium | reverse complement strand
GGCTTACCCGAGAGGTCGACGACCGCTACCTGCGCCTTCACCGACTTCTTCGACGTCGTCCACGAGTCGGCCTTGATCCCGACGAGCCGCTTCGACGGCCAGAGCGGCACGCGGGCCGAGACGGTCTGCACCTCGCCGTTGGGATCGCGGAACTCGAGCTCGGCCGCGAGCTCGCGGGGCAGCGTCGCGGGGGGGATGTCGGGCACGACGACCCGGCCCGCGCCGGTCCGGTCGAGCGTGAGCTCGAAGGCGCGCAGCTCGGGCTCGCGCGGCCCCGGGCCTTCGCGCCGGCTGCGCTCGACGGCGGGCCCGTTGCCGAACGAGAATCCCTCGAACGCGGGAAAGGAGGTCGACGGCTTCGGCCGGACCTGGCTCCGGAGCTTCACCGGCAGGCCCTCGGCCCCGCCGCCGGACAGGTACGTGACCGAGAGGTCGAGCGGCACGGCCGCGGGCGCGACCGGCGCCTCTTGGGGAGTTCGGATCGAGGCGCGCATCAGCGGGACCCGGAACTCCTCCACGCGCAACGAGGTCGAGCCGTCCCAGCGCGGCCCCTCGGCCTCGCCCTTGAACGAGAGCGCGTACTCGCCGAGCTTCGCGTCTCGCGGGATCTCCCACGTGGACTCGGCCACGCCGCCGGCGTCGAACGTCACGGGGAGGACGTACTCCTGCTCGCTGCCCGCGTGCGTGATGACGAGCGTCTTCGGCGCCTCCCTCTGCTGGGGGACGGCGAAGCCGGAGCCCGTGCGGCGGCGCAGGAGATGCTTCATGTGGACGGTCTCGCCGGCGCGCAGGAGGCTCCGGTCGAGCACGGTGTGGACGCGGTCCGAGGCCCGTTCCTGCCACTCGTAGGGGACTTGAAAGCGCCACGCCTCGATGCCTTCGGTCCAGGAGTCGACGACGAACGAAAAGTCATCCCCGGCCTTGGCCAGGGCAATGAGCCGGGCCGAGCGCATCGGGCCCTTGAGCTCGTCGCACCGCGGCAAGGTCGACGGCTCGGGCAGCGCGGGCACGCGCGCGAGGCCGACCGCGTCGGTAGCGCCGGACCAGAGCGTGGCGCCCTTGCAGTCGCTCACCGTCACCTCGGCCGCGGGCACGGGCGCGCCGGTGTCGAGCGCCGTCACCCACACGACGGAGGACTCCCGTCCCCACTTCAGGTGGACCGAGAGGTTGGTGACGAGCGCGGCGGTCGGCACGAACATCGGCTCGGGCTTGTCGCGAAGCGCCTCGCCGAGGATCCGGCTCTCGAGCTCCACCACGTAGAGTCCCGGCTCCTTGAGCGGCAGGCCGATCACCTCGAAGGCCTTCGCGCCGTTCGGCTTCGGGATCGAAAAGGACTTCACGTCCTCCGACCCGGCTTGCGCGAACAGCGAGGTGTTCCACTCGTGCTCGTAGCGCTGCGCCCGGTCGAGCCACTGGAGGAGCCTCGGCACGCGCTCGCCGGCGCCGACCTTGAGGAGCCTCCCGCGCAGCTTCTCGAGCAGCCCTTCGCCTCGCCCCGTCCCGCCGTCCACCTTCAACAGCGTCAAGGCGACCTGCGCCTCCAGGTTGCGCACCGTGAACGGCAGCACCGGCTCGCCCTTGAGCTCGATGACTCCGAACCGGGCCGGAAACTTCGCGAGCGGGGGATACTCCCCCGTGCGGACCTCGAGGGGGAAGCTGCCCGCGTTGACGAGCGTCCGGCCCGCGTCGTCGACGAGCCCTTTCGGAGGCAAGAGGACGGTGAACCGCGCCGCCGGAGGGAAGGGGCCCTCGAACGCGACGGACTGCACGAACGAGGGGTCCTCGCCGTCCGACGCTCCGTGCTTCGGCTCGACCGGGCGCCGCTTCTTCTTGCCGTCGTCGAGGGCGACTCCCTTGGCCCGCTCCCAGGAAACCGGAGCCGAGAAGACGACCTGCATCGCGCCGATGGGGAGGCAGCCCTCGTCGTCGTCCACCCGCTCGCAGGAGAACTTCGCCGTGAACGCGGGACGGCTCTGGAAGGCGAGGAGCTGGTCCTGCTCCGTCGCGACGCCGCTGGGCGCGCGCACGCCCTTGCCCCACACCAGCGTCAACCGGGTGTCCGGCGGGAAGGCCTGCTTCGCCTGGAGCACGAGCCGGGGGAGGGGCTCGGCCCGCGGCCCGTCCTCCTCCTCGCTCCAATAGCTGTCGGGGCCCGCGGCCTTGAGCACCCGCTCGCGCTCCGCCCCCGTCACGATCCGAACCTCCACGCGCTGGGCGAGCCCCTCGATCGAGATCGAGACGTTCTCTTCGACCGACTTCGGGTCGGGCTCGGCGTCGAGCGTGAGCACGAACATCTGGTCCTCGTCCACTCGGCCGCCTTGGTACGGACGCGAGGCGCGGACGGACGGCCCTCCGGTCGAAAACGAGAACGAGCGCTGCCCCGTCAGCTCCGCGCCGGACAGCGTCGTGAGCCCTTCCTTGAGCGTGAACTCGCATTGGACGCCCGCGGGCAGGTCGCGGTCGAAGTCGAAGACCCAGTGGCGCGGGTCCGCCCAGCGCGCCGTTCCGGTCGCGGGGCAGACCACGGCGAACGGCTCGACGAGCCCCCGAGGATCGCCGAAGGGGACCATCGGCTCGGGGAAGCGGGCGGTGACCTGGCGGACCTGCTTGACGACTCCCTGCGGCGAGAACTGCTCGAGCTGCGGAGCGGCCTCGGCTCGGCCGATGAATAGGAAGAAAATCAGGGCTCTCATGCGCCCTCCCGGAGTCCTCGATCTTACAAAAAACGTACAATCCTCCCGGTCGCCAATGCTCCTGCGCTGCCTGGTCGCCGCCTCGCTTCTCCTCGCGCCGTGTCGCGCGGCCGCGGAGGAGGGGGAAAAGCCGGCCGACGCCCCGTTTCCCTACGCCGGCCAGAGCAAGTTTGTTACCGTCCCCGCGCGGGCCTTCTCCTCGCCGGCGGTGCAGGCGGGGTTCATGGCGGGCGCCCTCCTCTGCCTGCCGG
Organism: Elusimicrobiota bacterium; assembly: GCA_016207565.1. Taxonomy (GTDB): domain Bacteria; phylum Elusimicrobiota; class Elusimicrobia; order UBA1565; family JACRDR01; genus JACRDR01. The sequence continues at coordinate 3,231 of JACQPK010000102.1, read as the reverse complement.
GCACGCTCTATCAGGAGGCGCGCAAGACCGAGGAGATCCCGATGGACCGGCAGCCCTCGATCCGCTGCGGGCGGGCGCTCGGGAACGCGCTCGGCTGGCCGGTCTACGCGGCCGTCGGCGTCCCCTTCTGGCTGCTCGAGGGCCTGTTCTGGCGAGCGCCGCGCGCGATCCTGGGCAAGAAATAGCCGGCCCGCCAGGACGGCGGGCCGGCGTACTTCAGGGGAGGGGTTCCGAGTTACGGGGACTGCGTGTCGGGGGTCGAGGGACCATTGCCCGCGAAGCCGCCCGTGCCGCCCCAGCTCGACTCGCACTTGCCGATCTGGTCGGGGACCTGGTAGGTCCCGCCCTCGTCGGTCACCGTCCGCCAGCTCTTGATCTCGCAGCGCACCCAGGCGCCGTGGCCGGGCTTCGCCCAGCACGCCGGTCCCTCGTCGCCGCGGGTCTCTTCCTGGTAGCCCTCGGGACACTTCGCCGCCGGGGCCCGCTTCGCCTCACGCTTCAGGAACTGCTTGAAGGAGATGTTCCCCTTCAGCAAGTCCGCCCAGTTCTGCGGTCCCGAGTTGGCGACTTCCTTCTCGATGCCTGCCCACGACGCGCCCGCCGACACGACGAGCGCCATGGCCGCGAGCCACACCGCCTTCTTGATCATGCTCATTCTCTGCCTCCAGACCGACGCGCCGCCATGGAAGCGCCTCCGGTTGATGGAACATTCTAGAACGAACGGGCCCTGGTCTGGATGAGGCGAAGGACCCACAGACGGAGGTTTCGGGGCTCCAGAAGCGCGCGCGCCGGGGTCTCCCGGAATCGGCGCTTGCGCTTCTCACCGGGATTTTTACTAGGATGGCGGGAGTGAACGACTTCGCGCTCGAGCTCAAGCGCCAACGCGAGTCCGAGGGCTTCAGCTCGGCTCGCTCGTTCTACCGTGCCCGCGGCGGGCCGAGCCTCGGCTGCACCTACAAGGCCTACCTCAACATCGAGGCCGGACGATCCGTCCCGCAACCGGCCCTGGCCCTTCGGATCGCGGCCGTCCTCGGCGTCTCGGCCGAGACCGAGCGCGCCCGGGCCTACGTCTCGGCGTACCTCCGCGGGCTCGTCGGCCGGCACGAGCTGGGCGGCTTCCTGCTCCGCGCGCTGGGCTCCGCCCGGGGCCCCGCCGCCAAGAGCACCCCGTTCCAGCGCGCCACCGACATCGGCTTCGAGCAGAAGACCATCGCGCTCACGCGCCGCCAGGCCGACTTCTTCACGGCCGACGCCGACCGGTACTGGTGCTGGAGCGTCCTCTCCGACGACGGCGGTCGCTGGCTCCCGGCGAGGCTCGCCCGCCTGCTCGGAGCCCCGGAGCGCCGGATCAAAGGCGCGCTCGAAGGACTCGCCCGCGAAGGGCTCCTCTCGCGCGAAGGGCCGGAGTTCTACTGCGAGGACGCCGGGAAGGTCTTCAAGTTCCCGCGCGCGAATCTCTACGTCCCCGACCACCGCAAGGCCCTGCGCGCGCACTGGAGCGCCATGGCGGAGCGGCGCGGGCGGACGATCCTCAAAAAACAGGCGGTCCTGCGCTCGTCCGAAGCCGCGCTGCGGCGGGCGTTCGCCTATCTCGTGCAGACGGTCAACGGCCTGCACATCTACTCGACCACCGAGCCCTCGACCGACACCGGCCTCTTCGTGGGGACCGCGGTCGTGCGCCGGCTCCCGGGGCATTGATGGCCAAAGACGCGCCGGCCCTAGCCCACTTCGCGAAGCTCGTGCGGCGCTACCGCGAGCAGGCGGGATTCGAGACCGCCCGGGACTTCTACGAGGCGCTCGGCGGCAAGGAGAAGATGGGCGTCGGCTTCAAGGCCTACGCCAACGTCGAGCGGGGCCTCTCGGTGCCCCAGCCCGCGCTCGTCGAGCGGCTCGTGGCGGCGTTCCGCCTCGCGCACTCGCCCGAGCGCTCGCGGGAGTTCGCGATGGCCTACCTCCGCGTCCTCCTCGGGTTCGACGAGATGCTCGAGTTCGCCGTGCAGGTCCTCACGACGGAAGGGGCCGTGAAGACGCGGGCCCCCTCCGACGGCAAGGCCCCCAAGCTCACGCCGGAGCAGAAGGCCGCGCTCGAGGACGGCGGGGGGGAGATCCTCATGGACCACCCGACGCTCCTGCGCGCGAAGGAATCCGAGCTGCGGGCGTATTTGCCGTATCTGGCGCAGTGCGTGGCCGCGGCGGAGCTCTGCGCCGGCTCGGAGGACGCCAAGGACGCGGGCGTCTTCGCGGTCGAGGTGGCCCTCACGCACCTGCTATCGTATTAGCATGGCTACAACCATGGACGACCTGACACGCAAGCACTGCATCCCGTGCGAGCAGGGCGGCGAGCCGATGCCGGCCCACCTCGCCCAAACGATGCTGCAGCGGGTGAAGGGCTGGACCCTCGCCGAGGGCAAGCGGCTCCGGCAAGACCTGGTGATGAAGGACTTCGCGGAAGCGGTGCGCTTCATCGGCGAGATCGCCCGCGTCGCCGACGCGGAGGACCACCACCCGGACCTGCACCTGACGGGCTACCGGAAGCTCACGATCGAGCTGACCACGCACGCGGTGGGGGGCCTGACGGAAAACGACTTCATCCTCGCCGCCAAAATCGACACCCTCCCCCGGCAAGTGAAGTAAGTTAAGTGGGGACAGTCCCCACTTTACTAACTTAACTTCCGGGCTTGAGGGGGGAGGCGGTCCAGAGGTCGAGGCGCCGCGGGCGCTCGACGACCCGCAGCCCTCGCTCGAAGGACCCCAGCGCGTCGTCGCACTCGCCCCGCCGGCTTGTCGGCGCCCGGCACTCCAGCAGCAGCGTGGCCCTCCGCGAGCTCACGAGGAGCGCGCTCAAGGACAGCTCGTAGTCGGCCTCCCGGTACTCGCCGGGGTCGACGACGACCTCCGGGATGAAGTCGCCGGCCTTGCCCGACATTCGCGCCTGGTAGGTGATCACGCTCTTGCCCGGGTTCCGCTCCCGCAGGAGCGCGACCGCCTGCGCCTCCTTCAGGACGATCGGCTTGCGCACCTCCTCCCGCACGTGCTTCGGGCCCGAGCCGGTGACGCGGAGCGCGCGCAGGCCGTCGACGGTCGAAGGCTTGCGCTCGCCGGGCGTGAAGCGGTCGACGTGGGCGCGCCAGGAGGGGAGGTAGGCGCCGTCGACGGCCTCCTCGGGCGCCGCGCCCGCCCGGGGCCCTTCCGGAAACAGCGTGAGGGCGACCGCCAGCGGATAGCCGCCCG
>JACQPK010000008.1 GCA_016207565.1 Elusimicrobiota bacterium | reverse complement strand
CACCGCTTCCACAAGATGCCCGTGAGGATCGTCCGGATCTTCAACACCTACGGCGAACGCATGCGGACCGAGGACGGCCGCGCCGTGCCGAACTTCATGACGCAGGCGATCAAGGGCAGGCCGCTTACCGTCTACGGCGACGGCTCGCAGACCCGATCCCTCTGCTACGTGTCCGACCTCGTCGGCGGCATCTACAAGCTGCTCCTCTCCGACCAGAACACCCCGGTCAACATCGGGAACCCCGAGGAGGTCACCGTCCTCGAGCTCGCCGAGCTGATCCGGCGCCTGTCGCGCTCGAAGTCGAAGATCGTGCGGAGGCCGCTGCCCGAAGACGACCCGAAGCAGCGCTGCCCCGACATCACCCTCGCGCGCAGGCACCTCCGCTGGTCCCCTAAGGTCGGCCTCGAGACCGGGCTCAAGCGCACGCTCGCCTACTTTCAGGCGACCCTCTAGGGTTCCACGACAGACCCCAAAAACGCCGTCGTTCGCGGCGTTTTCGTCTTTCCGAACTCTTGAAGGGCTAAACGGCACCGGCCCGGCTACACTCGGGCCATGCTCCGGGCATTGCTCCTAGCCGCGCTGTCGATGTCTTGGGCGCAAGCGCCCGAGATCACGCGCGATGAGGAAGGCTGGCCGATCCTCGTCCAACCCGACGGCGTTCCCGCGCCGTATGAGCGGAATCCCGCGACGCTCCTCGATCCGGAGATCGACGTCCACGCGCTCAACCGCGCGCTGCGGGACGCGCGCTTGCCCGTCGCGATCTACCAGCTCGACGCCGGCCGCGCGCGGCCGCCCGTGAAGGCGTCCCAGCGCTACGCCTTGGTGTTCCGGGACGGGAGCTTCTCGGCGCTGCCGCTCGACGACCAGCACCAGCGGCTCGAGCGGCTCGCGCTCAAGGGGAACGTCTTGCTGATCGCGACGGAGCGGGTATGGCTCTCCATCGACCTTTCCCAGGGGCTGTCCTCCGAGGGCCTGCTGGTGGCCAGCCGGATCGATCGGAGCGCGACCACGCGGGCGCACTCCGCTCCGGCGCGGCCGACGCTCCCCAGGGGTTCCTTCTCCGCCTGCCCCGCGACGCTCTCCACGGATGAGGCGCCCGCCGGCGCGCGCGTCGAGAACGTCGAGCGCACGCTCGCGCCGATGGTGAACCGCCTGGCCTCGGCCGGCGGCGTGGGCGGCACCGTGTGCCTGGCGGTAATCGACACGCCGATCTTCAACGCGTACATGAGCGGAACCGGCGAGATGATCTTGACGACCGCCCTCCTGCGGGGGGTCCCGGCCGACGACGAGCTCGCGGGGATCATGGCGCATGAGCTGGGCCACTGGGTCGTGAGGTCGGGCTCTCCCGAGTACGTCGGCGCCCTCGACAGCATGAATCTGGAAGAGCAGGCGGACCTCCTCGCGGTCCGGATCCTGGCGCGGGCGGGCTATCCTCCCACCGGGCTCGCCTTCGCGCTGGCCGGCTGGAGCGAAGCCGGCCCGCCGTCGCCAACCCATCGCACGGCCGTCGAGCGCATCCGGGTAATGGTCGCCGAGCTGGCCTGGGCTCCGCGCCGCCCCTCCATCGCGTCGCCTCCCCTGCGCCTGCTGAGCGAGGCGCAAAGGCAGCTACCCGCAGACGACCGGCTTGCCGTAGGCGCATGGGAGGGGCCATGAGAACACTCGCGCTGCTCGTCATTTTGTCGTCGACCGCCTTCGCGGAGGAGTCCCTCCGCATGATCTTGAAGGACGCCCGCGACGCCGCGGCGAGCCTCCCGGGCGTGGCGGCAAGAGACGCCTCGCGCCTCGCATTCTCCCCAGCGCAGGCGAGCGGAGGCGACGTGCCGCGCGACGCCGAGGGCTGGCCCCTGCTCTACGACGAACTCGGCCAGGCGGCCCCCTATACGCGAACGCCCTCGGCGAGGCTCCTGCCGCACGTCGACGTCTCCGAGCTCAACCGCCGCCTCGCGATCAACGGAGTGCCGGCGCGGATCTATCAGCTCGTGCCCGAGAAAGCGGTGGCAAACGTCCCGCCGTCGCAGTTCTACGCGGTGGTCACGCGGCTGGGCCGCTTCGGCGCCGTGCCGTTCGACGGCCGCCAGCCGTGGAGCCGGATCGTCGCGCTGGAGACGGTGGGGCCGATCCTCGTGGCCGAGAACGAACGCGGGACGGTCTACGTCAACCTGGCCGGGGGGATCGACCACGAGCATCGCTACGAGCCGGTCGCGTGGATCCAGAAAGAGCCCGGCCGCCTCAAGGTCTGGTTCGGGAGCGTCGCGAACCCGGGCACCAGCCGCGTGGTCCTGGGGAGCGTCCTGCTGCGGGCCGGCATCTCCGCCGGCCAGCGGGCGGCCGCGCTCGAGCGCGTCGACCGGATCGTCGGCCGCGTGAGCCCGCCCGGACGGCCCGCCTACTACACGGTCGACGGCAGCGTGTTCCCGTCCTCTCCCGATCTGCTGGGCCTGACGCTCTCGGTCGGCGGCGGCGGGTTCACGCTCTTCTAGGCGTCTGTAGAAATCCTAAGGTCGCGCCGGACCCACCCGAAAAGAAGCAGTTCTGGCTGGCTTTTTCCCCATAGGCTAAATCCGCTGGGACTCTCCCCCGCCTCGCGCCATACTCGGAGCATGGGAAGCACTCATTCCATCGAGGGCGCGGCCGGGACTTCGTCGCTGCTGGAGCCTTCGGGGCTCGGGGCCCGGGACTTCGGCTCCTCCCGCTGCGGCGTTGGGCGCGCCACTCTACAGGGACGAAAAGGAGGAACGGCGATGACCAAACTCGTGGCGTTGTTGCTTTGGGCCGCGGCGCCCGCCTGGGCGCGTACGGTGGCCCCTCCCCCGGTCGGAGCGCCTGCGGCGCCGCAGCCGGAGAAGCGGGCGCCCGCGAGCCGTCCGTCCTGGGAAGACCGGAACAACGTCGCCAACGAGTGGACCACGCTCTCGGGCGCCGGAGACCGGAAGTTCCTGGTCCGCAACGACGAGCTCGAGCGCTTCCAAAAGGATCCCAAGCGGCCGGCACAACTCTACGAGATCACCAAGCTCACGCAAAGCTACGTGCCCGACGCTCACGCGTTCTGGAACAACGGGGCCCTCTGGCAAAGCCACATGGACCTCAAGGAATCGGAGTTCCGCCTCTCGGGGCAGCCCCAAGGAAAGTCCTTGGCGCTCACGGCGGTCAAGGGAACGGAATCGCTTCCTCTCAAATACGAAGGACGAGGCGGCGCGTTCACGATGACGCGCGTGCGCGTCGAGCGCAGACCCGTTCCGGCGGAGAAGGCCGCGGAGCCCGCGCCGAAGGAGACCCCGAAAACTCCGCCGACTGCTTCGACGCCCCCGCCGCCCGCGACGAAGCCCGCCGATACGAAAGCGCCCGAGAAGAAGCCCGCCGCGGCGCCGCGTCCGCCGGCCGGCGCGGAGGCCGCCCTCAAGGCGCTGTTCCCCGACAACGAGGCGGCGCGGATCGTCGCCCGCGCGATCCTCGAGGACGATGAACGAAAGGCTCCCGGCTCGACCCGAACCTTCCTGCAGGCGATGGACGGCATGCGGGCCGACCCCAACAAGCTCGCCACCGCCCGGGAGTCCTGGAAAGGGCGGATCGCGGCGGCCTGCGCCGCTCCGGCGAGCGGCCCACTGAAGAGCTCGCAGGCGTTCGAGCAGGCGCGCTCCATCGGGACGGGCGCGGCCGGCTTCGACGCGGTGCAGGCGATCCACGATCCGCTCCCGCTGAGCGAACCGGCGGCCGCCGCGACAGCGGCGAACTCGCTCTGCGCCGCGGCGAAGGCCCCGCAGGCGGCCAAAGAGCGCAAGCCCGAGCCCAAGAAATCCCTCACGCCGGCGGATCCGAGGAAGAGCCTACGCACCCAAGCTCCCCCCCCGCCGGCCGTCGCGACGCCCGAGCGCAAGAAATCCGAGACCGGCGGCGGCGCCACCGCCTCGCAAAAGAAGAGCTCGGGAGACATGAAGACCTACGCCGCGATCGGCGCGGCCGCCGGCGCGATCCTGGGCGCTTTCGCGGGTCCGCTCGGAGCCCTGGTCGGGGCGGTCGTAGGCGCGCTCATCGGCGCGGCGGCGCACTACGTCATCGGCAAGTTGCCCGGCGGAAGCGGCGGCGGCGCGCGCCGCGCCGAGGAGACGCCCCAGGCGCCCTAGGCGCGTCCGTAGTCGTCTTCGAGGCGGACGATGTCGTCCTCGCCGAAGTAGCTGCCGAGCTGGACCTCGAGAAAGACGAAGTCGGTCTTGCCGGGGTTGGCGACGCGGTGGGCGGCCCCGACCGGGACGTCCACGGTGTCTCCGGCCTTGAGCAGGAGCTGGGCGCCGTCGAGCGTGACGAGGCCCTGTCCGGCGGCGGCGGTCCAGATCTCCCGGCGCTTGGCGTGCTTCTGGTAGCTCAGGCGCTGCCCCGGCCGGACCACGATGCGCTTGATCTTATAGGCCGGATCGACGGCCAGGATCTCCCAGGTTCCCCAGGGACGCTCGTCCTTGAGCTTTTCCGTCGCCATTGTGTTGCTCTTAAGTGCGTGCCTGGTCTCACCGTTACGCCAGTCGATCGAGACCTGGCACGCTACCTCTGATTCTAACAAATGCCGGCGATCCGACGGACGTCCTCGGGGGAGAGCCGGAGCTCCGCCGCCGCGGCGCTGCTCACCGCGGAAGCGATCTTGCTCGCGCCGGGGATCGGAACGACGCGGTCGCTCACCGCCAGATGCCAGGCGACGATGACCTCGTAGGAGGTCCGCCCGTACTTGGCCGCGAGCTCCTGCAGAGCGGGGTGCCGCTGCGCGCGCGCGTGACCCCACTGCCCGCCGACGACGGCGTAGGGCAGGTACGTGATCCCCTGCTCCTCGCAGGCGCGAAGCATCCCCCCACGGTAGTCCTCGCACTCGAAGGGATTGCAGCGATTCTGGACCGACTCGATGCGCACGATGGCCAGCGCCGCCTCGAGCTGGGCGACGGTGACGTTCGAGAGCCCGACGTGCAGGATCTTGCCTTCTTCCTTCAGGCGGGCCAGCTCGCCGACCGAATCCTCGAAGGGGACCTTGCGATCCGGGGCGTGCAGCTGATAGAGCGTGATCGCCGGCACGCCGAGCGCGCGGAGGCTACCCTCGCACGAGGAGCGCAGGAACTCCGGCCGGGCGTCGCTCGGCCAGGCCGGGCCCCGGCGGTCGAGCCCCCCCTTCGTCGCGACCACGACCGGCTCGCGCCCGCCGAAGCGTCCGAGCGCCTTTCGGATGAGCCTCTCGTTGTGTCCGATGTCGTTGTCGTTCGGGCAGTACACGTTGGCCGTGTCGATGCAATTGACGCCTCGCTCGAGCGAGGCGAGGATGACGGAGATCCCCGTCTCCTCGCCGGGGCCTCCCTCCAACGACAGCGGCATGGCGCCCAGGCCGACGGGAAACAGCCTTATCCCCGTGCGGCCGAGCGCGCGAAATCCCATGGGAGCGATCCTACCAAGTGTCACACCGAATTAGGTTGCAATTCGGGCCGGGGGCGATTATCATACGAAGGCCGTGGCACCCCAGTTGGAAGTCCTCGAGCGGGAGATCGCCCGCCTCGAGGCTAAGTTCCGCGAGTCGACCGACGAGCTGACCCGCCTCCGCGAGCGCTTCAAGCTGCTCAACGCCGTCGCCGAGGAAGTCGACGAGATCAAGGACGAGTGGCACGCGGTCCACTACAAGTGGTGGATCATCGTCCTGTCCGGCGTCCTGACCTTCTTCGTGCTTTCGTATTTCTACTACAGCCAGGTGGGCTGGTACGCCGACCAACGGCACCTTCCACACTCCTCCGACTGGCTCCTGCGCCGTCTGCCCGAGGCCAACCTGCTCCCGGTGCTGTCGTGGGGCTGGCTCGGGCTGCACCTCTACGCCGCGGCCGTGGCGATCCTCTACTACCCCCGGCAGCTGCCCTTCATGCTTTTTACGCTCGGCCTATTTATGATCGTGCGGACGACCTACATGGCGCTCTCGCCGATCGGACCGCCCCACGGCATGCTCGACATGTCGAAGCTCGACTATTTCTTCAGCCGCGCGATGGGCGTGGTCACGTTCCAGAACGAGTTCGTGATGTCGGGGCATACGTCGTTCCCGTTCCTCTTCTACCTGTTCTTCGACACGGCGTGGCAGAAGCGGATCTTCCTGACGGGCTCGATCGTGATGGCGATCAGCGTGCTGATCACGCGCAACCACTACACGGTCGACGTGCTGAGCGCCTACCTCATCAGCTATTCGATCTACTGCCTGAGCCGCAAGCTCTACTACAGCCATATCCGGCCGCTGTACCTGGAAGTCTCCACCGAGATCCGCCGCCTAGCGGCCGATTAGGCCTGCGCCTCGAGCGGGAATCGCCGCTTCTGTAGCCGACGGCCCCTATCCGGCGCCCGAATGCCCCGGGAAGTTCGCCGCGCCCCACCCTACCCTGAGTGAGGGCACAGGAGCCACGATGAAAACGATACGAATCTCGCTCGTACTCGCCGCGCTCGCCTCATGGACGCAGCCGGCCGCGTCCGCCGCGGTGTTTCCGTGGAAACAGATGGACACCGCCTGGCGGGAGAACGACGAGAAGCTGAACCCCGACTGGTTCGAGGGCGTGTGGCGCTCGGTCGCCGAGGCGTCGACCGGAAAATCGGACGCGGTCTACGACCGGAGCCAAGCCGCGCTGACGGTCAAGTTCGAGCTGATCGTGGCCCGGCCGAAGAATCCGATCACCCAAGCCGCGCCGTATGACCGGGACGCCCTCAACGCCACGTTCAAGAGCGCGGCAGGGAGCGCCACCCGGCTCGAGCCCCGATACCTGACCTGGACCTTCTATGGATCGGGGGTCAACTCGCTACGCCTGGAGGGCCGCATGTGCCACCGCGAGAACTGTCCGGTCAGCGCGCTGCTGTGCAGGATTCCCGGCTCGGACGGCTGGTTCGCCAAGCCTCCCGACATCATGATCTGCAGAGAGCGGATTCCCGGCGCCGACGACGCCTACTGGGGCCTGGAGCGCGCCGCCAAGTAGCGGCCTTGGCTCTAGAGGGACTTCAGGAAATCGCCGAACCAGCGGCGCCCCAGCCGTCGCGACTCCTTCAGACACCGGCCCGTGTCCGCGGCGATGCGCGCCTTGCGCCTCGGCGAAAGCGCGGAGGACTCGCCGAGCCACGCCGAGATCGTCCGGCGGTCCACCTCGAAGTGGAACTGGGTCGCGACCACGCTCCCGCGCCTGAACGCCTGGTTCGCGCAGGCCGGCGTGGAGTCGAGGCGCTCGGCGCCTTTCGGCAAGCCGAACTCGAAGGAATGCCACTGAAAGGCGTGCGCGCCCGATCGGAGACGGAACCAGCCGACCTCCGGCCGGCGGCTTGGCACGACTCCCGCCCCCAGGGCTCTGGCGGCGAGCTGCCCGCCGAGGCATATCCCGAGCACCGGGAGCCCGGACGCGGCGGCGCGGCGGATGAGAGCCAACTCATGGCGCAGGTAGGGGAGGCGGCCCGCGTCCCGGACGTCCATCGAGCCCCCCAGGACGATCAGGCCGTCGACGCCGCGCAGGCCCGGACGCGCGGAAGGAGTCCGGGAAAAGTCGACCCGCCGCAACCGCGCGCCGTGACGCTCGAAGAACGCCCGCCACTGCCGGAGGTCGTCTCCGGGTTCGTGCTGGAGGACCAGGACGCGCTTGCGCCTAGTTCTACTGTGCCACCTACCCTTCCTTCGCGCCCTTTCTGTAACCTCACTCTGCGGTCCTTCGCGTTTCATGCGTTGCAGCCCTCCGTCTGGCCAGGGAAACGGCGGAACGCGGAGGTCCGCAAAGTGAAGTAACGAAAAGGGCGCAGAGGGAAGAAGCGTATGTGGCACAGTAGAACTAGGCACCGGCGGGAGCCGGCGGCGGCGCGTCCTTGTCGAGGACCGGGCCCAACAGCCACCCGATGGCGAACGTCCCGAGCGTGCCGAGGATCACGAGCCAGCTCCAACCCAGCGAGATGATCCTCTTCTCGGAGCAGATCAGCAAGGCGAGGTTGATCAGGGCCATGCCCACCATCGCGACGAGGTTCGCCCGGTTCGCGCGCCGCTCGGTCATGAGCCCCAAGAGGAACACGCCGAGGAGGGAGCCGAAGGTGACGCCGCCGATCTTGAAGGCCAGCCAGAGCATCTTGTCGAAGGAACTGAACACGTAGGCGATGACCGCGAGGATGAGGCCGAAGACGACGACGCACATCCTCGCGAGCCTCAGGTAATGCGCCTCATCGGCCTTCGCGTTCACGAGCGGCTTGTAGATGTCGGTGACGAACGACGCCGTGAGGGACGCAAGCGGGGAATCGATGGACGCCATCACGATCGCGGACAAGATCAGCCCGCGCAGGAAGGCCGGCATGACCTGGGTCGCGAAGTGCGGATAGATCTTATCGAGCTCCTTCGGCAGCGGCAGCGCCGGGTTCTGCGCGTAGAACACGTAGAGGCCGGTGCCGACCGAGAGGAAGATCATCAGGACCAAAAACGAGCCGCCGATGGTATAGATCATCGTCCGCTGGCTGTCCTTGCGCGTCTCGACGGTGAGGAGGCGCTGCATGAGCTCGTGGTCCGTCCCGAAGGCGGCCATCGAGCCGAAGAACCCGTTGAGGACGGCGACGACGATCACGTTCGGATCGCCGAAGAACTTCTTGAGGTAGTCCTCGCTCCCCAGCGGCGGCCCGAAGTTCCACAGGCTGAGCCGCCCGCCCTCACCCGCGATCTTCCAGACCGCGGCCAGTCCGCCGTCGATGGAGGCGCCGAGGAAGAACAGGGTCGCGATGCCGGCGCCGATGAACGTCACCGCCTGGACGACGTTGGTCCACACGACCGCCTTGATGCCGCCGAAGGCGATATAGACGATGCTGATCACGGTGAACAGCGCGATCACGGGCGGGAGACTCCAGCCGACCAAGACGCCCACCGCGACGCAGGCCGCCATCAACCGGACGCCGGAGGCCAACAGCCGGGTGATGAAGAAGAACACGGTCGCGGTGTACTGCGTCAGCGGGCCGAAGCGGAACTTCAGGAACTCATAGATCGTGGTGCAGTCGTACTTGTAAAAGGCCGGGATGAACAGGAAGGCGATCACCAGGCGGGACGCCGCCGACCCGATGAAGAACTGCGCGTACTGCCAGTTCTCCCGATAGCCGGTCGACGGCACGCCGATGATCGTCATCGCGCTGATCTCGGTGGCCACGAAAGAGAGGCACGCGGCCCACCAGGGCACCTTCCGCCCGCCGAGGAAGAAGTCGGAGGTCGAGGACTCGCCCCGTCCGAAATACCAGCCGACGAAGAAGAGCACCGCGACCAGGGCCGCAAGGACGGCGTAGTCGGGAGCCGAGAGGGTCGTCCCTCCGGGGAACCAGGTCTCCATGCCGCGTACCCTATCAGAAAATCGTAGAATTGTATACTGAATTCCCCGATGAGGCGCCTCAAGCTCGTCAACACGAACATCGCCGGGCACTCGATCCTGCCCACGCCTCGCCACATCCGGGAGCTCCTGCCGGCCTCCGAGAAGAGCCTACGGACGGTCGCGGAGGGCCGCCAGGCGATCCAAGACATCCTGGACGGAAAGGACCGCCGCCGCCTCCTGGTCGTCGGGCCCTGCTCGATCCACGACCCCAAGGCCGCCTACGAGTACGCCAAAAGGCTCGCCGGGCTCGCGAAGCGGGTGTCCGGCCGCTTCCTCGTCGCCATGCGGGTGTACTTCGAGAAGCCGCGCACGACGGTCGGCTGGAAGGGGCTGATCAACGACCCGGGGATGGACGACTCGTTCCGCATCGAGGCCGGGCTCAAGCTCGCCCGCCGGCTCCTGCTCAGGATCACCGACCTGGGGCTGCCGACCGCCTCGGAGGCGCTGGACCCGATCACGCCCCAGTACCTCGGCGAGCTCGTCTGCTGGCACGCGATCGGCGCGCGGACGATCGAGTCCCAGACCCACCGCGAGCTGGCGAGCGGACTGTCCTCGCCGATCGGCTTCAAGAACGGCACCGACGGCAACGTCCAGGTGGCGATCGACGCGATGCGCTCGGCGCTGCGCCCCCACCACTTCCTCGGCGTCGATCCCGACGGCCGGATCTCGGTCTTCCGCACCCGCGGCAACCGCTACGGCCACATCGTGCTGCGCGGCGGAAAGGCCCCGAACTACGACCGCGAGTCGGTCCGGCGGTGCGCTGAGGCGCTCGAGAAGGCCGGGCTCCCTCGCAAGATCATGATCGACTGCAGCCACGGCAACTCGCAGAAGGACCCGAAGCGCCAGCCGCTCGTATTCGCCGAGAGCCTCGCGCAGGCGCAAGAGCCCGGCAGCCCGATCATGGGGTTTATGCTCGAGAGCAACCTCCACGAAGGCAACCAGCCCATCGGCGACGGCCCCGGAAAGCTGCTCTACGGCGTCTCCATCACCGACGCCTGCCTCGGCTGGGAAGACACCGAGCGGACGATCCTGTCGGCCCCCTAAGGGCCGGGCCTATTGCCGCGCCGCCGGGACCCGAAAAGCCTACGACCCTAACGGGCGCCCGGCCGTACAATTAGGTCCGTGACCGCGACCGCGCTCCTGGGCCTGGCTCTCGCCCTCCCCGTCGAGCCCCCGCGCGGCGCCAAGCCTCTGCCGCCCGCCGTCCTCGAGCAGGCCCTGGAGAAGCTGCCGGAGGCCGCGGGACAGGGCGCGGCGATCCGGGCCTGGGCGAACGGACGCGAACAGCTCTGGCTGCGCGAGAAGCGCGGAGTCTGGTCGCTGTGGTCGCGCAGCGAATCCTTGGAGCTTCCGCCCGAGCTCGGGCCGAAGCTCGAGAATACGCGCCAGTATTTCTCGCTCACCGAGCCGACGCTCGCGCGGCCGATCACCTTCGAGGAGCTCACCGCGGCGCTCACGTCGCGCGCCGGCGTGCGGACGATCCAGGCGCTATTTGAGGACATGATCGAGCGGCGCGTCGCCGCCGGAGGCAAGCTCCTCTTCCCGGAGCGCGGGGGAGAGGCGACGCTCGACCGCGAGCTGGAGCTCCACGAGTGGCCCGAGCCGACGCGCGACGCGATCCCCAGGCTCGCCGCGTCGATCGACAACGAGGACGAGCTCCGGCGCCTGCGCGACACCGAGCCGGGGGTAGCCACGCTCGACGAGCACGGCCTGCTCAAGAGCCTGCTCTCGCATCTGCCGGCCTGGCACGCGCGGGGCGATCCTCCGGAGCGGATCGCCAAGGTCCGGCGCCTGACGGTGATGACGCTGCTCGAGAACGGCGCCAAGTCCTTCGTCTTCGACCCGGCCTCCCAGCTCCGGGCGATCGCCGGACAGTCCTGGCGCGGACGCTTCATCGGCCATTGGCACGTGCACCCGCCGCACTGGACGCCGGTGGGTTTCACCGGCGGCGCCGAGCCCAGCCCGCCGGACCTCGAGATCGCGGCCAAGACGGGGCAGAACCTGACGATCGCGTTCACGGCCGACGGGTTCGACGCCTACGATCTATCGGCCCTGGGCGAAGCGGAGAAAGCGGACCTGAGGCTGGCGCGGGTCGTCCGGTATCGTTCCGAGGAGTGGAGGCGGCGCTTCGCGCGGCTGCACGGCCGCCTCCCGCGGCCTTAGTAGTCCCACCTCCAAGTTTCCCCGGTAGCAGGGAAAACGGAATAACGCAGAGGTACGCAGAGGAAATTAACGAAAAGGAACGCAGAGGACGGAACTTGTTCGGAGCCTATCCGTATCTATTGGTATGGAGCGGCCGGAGGATGCGATCTCACACGCGAT